>CAKZXL010000555.1 GCA_937883885.1 uncultured Aquincola sp.
CGCGGGCAACGGCCTGGGCGCCTTGCGCCGCCTGGCCGACCCGTTTGCGGTGGTGAGCTGGCCGGGCCGCGGCACCGCGATGCTGGCCCGCGTGCATGCGACATCGGCGCGACCCGCCGTGGACGCCGGGCAGCCCGGCATGGCCGACACCGCGGCCGGTGAGCTGGCCGGCCTGGTGCTGCCGCGCGCGGGCGAGGTGGCCTGCGGCGACGCCTGGAGCCATGCCGACGATGCCGAGGGCCGCACCGTGTTCGTGGTCGATGGCCTTGGCCATGGCATGGACGCGGCGCGCGCCGCCAACGAGGCGGTGGCCCAGTTCCAGCGCAGCCGCCACCAGCAGCCCGACGAGATCGTGCAGGCGGTGCATGGCGCCATCCGCCACACGCGGGGCGCGGCGGTGGGCGTGGCGCGCATCCACTGGGCCAGCGCCACCATCCGCTTTGCGGGCGTGGGCAACATCGCCAGCACCTTCGTGCCGCAGGCACCGGGCCAGCCGGTGCGGCGCATGGTCTCGCACAACGGCATCGTGGGCCACAACACCCGCAAGATTCAGTCGTTCGACTACCCCTGCGGCGACGGTCTGCTGGTGATGCATTCCGACGGCATCGGCACCAGCTGGAACCTGGCCACCTACCCCGGCCTGCTGCGCGCCCACCCGCTGCTGGTGGCCGGCGTGCTGTACCGCGACTTCGCGCGTGGCCGCGACGACGCCACCGCGGTGGTGGTGGACACCCGGCCGCCGCGCGGAGTGCTGGCATGAAGCCCGGCACCGGCCCTGCGCTGGTGAGCCTGCCGCTGGCCACCCCGGCCGACGTGGTGGCCGCGCGCCAGCAGGTGCGCCGCGTGGCCGAGCTGCTGGGCCTGGACCGCAAGGGCCAGACGCGGCTGGCCACCGCCGTGTCCGAGATCGCGCGCAATGCGCTCAGCCATGCCGGCGGTGGCCAGGTGCGGGTGACGCTGGCGGGCCGCCAGCTGCAGGTGCTGGTGCGCGACCAGGGCCGCGGCATCGCCGATCTGGACGACATCCTCAGCGGCCGCAAGGTTTTCGCGCCCGGCCAGGGCGCGGGCCTGGCCAGTGCGCGCCGCCTGGTGGACGAGCTGGACATCCGGTCGTCCGCGCAGGGCACCGAGGTGCGGCTGGCCCAGTGGCTGCCGGCCGAACCCGGCGGCGCGCAGCTGCAGGCGCTGGCCGCCGCGCTGCCGCGCCGCGGGCCCGACCCGGTGGCCGAGCTGCAGGCGCAGGACCGCGAGCTGATCACCAGCCTGGCCGACCTGCAGGAGCGCGAGGCCGAGGCCGACCGCCTGAACCGCGAGCTGGAGGACACCAACCGCGGCGTGGTGGCGCTGTACTCCGAGCTGGAGCAAAAGGCCGAGGAACTGCGTGGCGCCAGCGAGATGAAGTCGCGCTTCCTCTCGCACATGAGCCATGAGTTCCGCACGCCGCTCAACAGCATCATGGCGCTGACGCGGCTGTTGATCGACGGCGTGGACGGCACGCTGAATACCGAGCAGAACCGCCAGGTGGACTACATCCGCCGCTCCGCCCAGACGCTGCTGGAGCTGGTCAACGATCTGCTGGACCTGGCCAAGGTGGAAGCCGGCCGGCTGGACGTGCGGCCCACCGAGTTCACCGTCACCGACCTTTTCGCCTCGCTGCGCGGGCTGCTCAAGCCGCTGCTCACCAACCCGGCGGTGAACCTGGTGTTCGATGCCGCGCCCGACCTGCCGGTGCTGCTGGCCGACGAGCAGAAGCTGGCCCAGGTGCTGCGCAACCTGGTGAGCAACGCGCTGAAGTTCACCGAGAGCGGCCATGTGCTGGTGCGCGCCCGGCACGACGCGCCGCAGGCGCATTTGGTCTTCGAGGTGGAAGACACCGGCATCGGCATCGCGTCCTCGGCCATCGACCTGATCTTCGAGGAATTCGGGCAGGTGGAGGGCCGGCTGCAACGGGGCGGCACCGGCCTGGGCCTGCCGCTGTCGCGCCGGCTGGCCATGCTGCTGGGCGGCGACCTCACCGCCCGCAGCCAGCCGGGCGTGGGCTCCACCTTCACCCTGACCATGCCGGTGCGCTTCGGCCAGGCGGTGGCGGTGCCCGAGGCCGGCCCCGGCGGCCGCCGGCGGGTGCTGGTGGTGGACGACGAAGAGGTGTTTCGCTACGTCATCCGCCACATCGCGCAGGATGCGGGCTTCGACGTGCTGGAAGCCGACAACGGTGAGACCGGCTTGTCGATGGCCCTGGCCAAGTCGCCCGACATGATCTTCCTCGACCTGCACATGCCCCGCCTGGACGGCTTCGGCGTCCTGGCCCAGCTGTCGGCATCACCGCTGCAGGCCACGCCGGTGGTGGTGTGCACCTCGCATGCGCTGACGGTCGACCAGAAGCGCGCGCTGGCTGCCGCCTATGCCATCGTGCCCAAGCAGGACCTGTCGCGTGACGGCCTGTCGCGCCTGATGCGCCTGGTGCTGTCACCCGGCGATGCCGCCCCGACGCTGGCCGACGATGGGAGCTGAGCGCCATGAATGCCCGTACCGTCACCATCCTCAACGTCGACGACTCGGAGGTGGCCGCCTACACCAAGCACCGCGCGCTGCGGCATGCGGGCTTCCAGGTGGTGGACGCCGGCAGCGCGGCCGAGACCTTGCGGCAGATGGAAGTGCTGCAGCCGCAGCTGGTGCTGCTGGACGTGCAGCTGCCCGACGGCAACGGCATCGAGCTGTGCAAGCTGATCAAGCAGCGTTGGCCCACCACGCTGGTGCTGCAGACCTCGGCCACCTTCGTCAGCGCTGAAGACCGCACCCGCGGCCTGGAAGGCGGTGCTGATTCGTACCTGATCCAGCCCATCGAGCCGGCCGAGCTGGTGGCTTCGGTGCGGGCGCTGCTGCGCCTGCACGAGGCCGAGGCCCGCACCCGCGAGCTGAACGAGACGCTGGAGCAGCGCATCGCCGAGCGCACGCAGGACCTGCATGCCAGCAACCTGGCGCTGATCGACCAGATCGGCCAGCGCGAGCGGGCCGAGGCCGCGCTGGTGCAGTCGCAGAAGATGGAAGCGGTGGGCCAGCTCACCAGCTCGATGGCGCACGACTTCAACAACATCCTGGCGTCGATGGTGGGCTACATCCACCTGGCGCGGCGGCGCATGGAAGAGGGTGAACCGCGGGCGCTGCTGGACAAGGCGGTGGCCGCGGCAGCGCGTGGCCGGCGCCTCACGTCGCGCCTGCTGGCCTTTTCGCGCAACGACGTGCTGAGCACCGTGGCCGTGGACTTGCAGCAGCTGCTGGCCGGCATGGCCGAGTGGCTGCAGCAGACGGCGGGCAGCCGCATCCAGGTGCAGATGGGCACCAGCGACGAGCCGCTGGTGGCCATGACCGATGCCAACCAGCTGGAGCTGGCGGTGCTCAACCTGGTGATCAACGCACGCGATGCGATGCCCGAGGGCGGACGCATCGCGATCGGCCTGCGGCCGGGCGAAGCGCCGGTCGACGAGCCGGATCTGCCGGCCGGCCGCTACGTGGTGCTGACGGTGGCCGACTCCGGCCACGGCATGCCGCCCGAGGTGGCGGCGCGCGCCTTCGAGCCCTTCTTCACCACCAAGCCTTCGGGCCGCGGCACCGGCCTGGGCCTGGCGCAGGTGATGGGCGTGGCCCGGCTGTCGCAAGGCACGGCCCGCGTGCGCAGCAGCCCCGAAGCTGGCACCGAAGTGGCCCTGTGGCTGCGCGCCGGCCAGCTGCCGCCGCCCGAAGCGCAGGCGCCCCTGCAGTCGCCCGCTGCGGCGCTGCCCGCGGTGCTGGATGCGCAGGTGCTGCTGGTGGACGACGAGGCCGACATCCGCCATACCGTCTCGCGCCTGCTGGACGAGGCCGGCTATGTGGTCAAGAGCGCGGCCAACAGCAGCGAGGCGCTGGCCGCGGTGCACGCCGGCTTCGTGCCCGACGTGCTGGTGGCCGACTACGCCATGCCCGGCGACAACGGCGTGGAGCTGGCCCTGAAGCTGCGCCAGCTGCAGCCCGACCTGCCGGTGCTCTTCCTCAGCGGCCACGTCGACCATGCCGTCGTCACCACCGCCGTGCCCGGCGCCCGGCTGCTGCGCAAGCCGTTCAGGGTGGATGAATTGCTGGGGGCGGTGGGTGGGGTGGTGGGCGCTTAGTCAGGCTGCGCCAGCCAGGCGCGGGTCGTACAGCCACTTGCGTGTTTTGGCCGCGGCCAGGTTGGCCATCTCGGGGTGCAAGGGGTTGATCAGCAGGTTCCATTCTTCCGGCACCACCACCGAAGGCACCCAGGCCAGCAGGCTGCGCCGGCTGGTGGCCCAGGCGGTGCCCCAGTCGAGCGACACCCTGCCGGCCGGCTCTGCATCCCAGCCCACGTGGGCCTGCGCGTCGAAGGTGACGGCCGCCTGCAGCGCTGCCGCAGGCACCATCAGCTCCACCAGGTAACGGTTCAGCGGCAGGCTGTTGCCCAGGTGCACCAGCGTTTCCAGGCAGGCCAGCGCCCGGCTGCCCGAGGCATACAGCAGGGGGGTGCCGCGGCGGTTCCAGCGCCCGCCGGACGTTTCGGCCCCTTTGCCGGAAAGGTCGGTCGCTTCGTACGACGGCGTGTCGGCGGCAATGCGCCAGAACGCCGTGGTCACGCTCAAGCGTAGGCCCCGCTCTGCATCTGCTCGACCAGGCTGGTCACCAGTGCCCGGCCGTCCGCGGTGTCCATGAAGTCGCCGGGCGGCCGGCCGCC
>CAKZXL010000556.1 GCA_937883885.1 uncultured Aquincola sp.
GAAGTGGGCAGCCTGGCGCTGGACCGGGTGGACGAGGTGGGCCTGACGCTGCGCTCGCTCAACCAGCTCGGCCTGATGCTGCGCTGGATCATCGACGACGTGGCCGAACAGGTGGTGACGGTGGAACAGGCCAGCGGCGAGATCGCCCAGGGCAACACCGACCTGAGCGACCGCACCGAGCAGGCGGCCGCCAGCCTGGAAGAAAGCGCCGCGTCGATGGAAGAGATGAGCTCCATCGTGCGCAACAACGCAGAGGCCGCCCAGCGCGCGGCCGAGCTGTCCAGCGGCGCCAGCGCCGCGGCCACCGAAGGCGGCGAAGTGGTGCAGCGTGTGACCAGCACCATGCAGGGCATCACCGCCAGCAGCAAGCAGATCGGCGAGATCATCGAGGTGATCGACGGCATCGCCTTCCAGACCAACATCCTGGCCCTGAATGCCGCGGTGGAAGCCGCGCGGGCGGGTGAGCAGGGCCGCGGCTTCGCGGTGGTGGCCGGCGAGGTGCGCAGCCTGGCGCAGCGCAGCGCGCAGGCGGCCAAGGAGATCCGCACCTTGATCGGCAACAGCGTCGAGCGGGTGCAGGACGGCGAGCGCCAGGTGGCGCATGCCGCCGAGGCGATGGGCAAGATCATGTCGCAGGTGCGTGAGGTGCAGTCGCTGGTCAACTCGATCAGCGAGGCCACCCGTGAGCAGACCACCGGCATCGGCCAGATGAGCGAAGCCGTGAGCCTGCTGGATCGCAACACCCAGCAGAACGCGGCGCTGGTGGAGCAATCGGCCGCCGCTGCGCAGAGCCTGAGCAACCAGACCCACCACCTGGTGGAAGCGGTGTCGGTGTTCCGCGCCCGGGCCTGAACGGGCGGCGTACCGCTTGTGACCATGTTGCTGCGCTGCTAAGCGCAAGGCATCTCCGGTACGGCCTGCGGAAAATCGGCTTTTCATTCGTTCAGCCGGCACGGGCTGTGCAAGCATCGCGGCCCATGCGTCAGGTTGTCCAGGTTGTTGCAGGGCTGCGCCGCCACGGTTGGGCCCAGTTGTTCGGATTGCTGTTCATGGCCGCCGTGGCGGCCGGCTGTGCATCGCTCGACGAGCAGCAGCGCAGCTGGATCTTCCAGCCCACCCCGGGCACCTGGTGGGGCGGTGAGCTGGACGACCAGGAATTCCGCGACGTCTGGATCGACTACACCCCCGACAGCGGCTGGCACGCGGGCAAGCCGGTGAAGCTGCACGGACTGTGGCTGGCGCAAAGCCGGCCCGACGCACCGGTGATGCTGTACCTGCACGGCGCCCGCTGGGACGTGCGCGGCAGCGCCAACCGCATGCGCCGCATGCACGACCTGGGCTTTGCGGTGCTGGGCATCGACTACCGGGGCTTTGGCCGCAGCACGGCGGTGCTGCCGTCCGAATCGATGTCCTACCAGGATGCACGGGCCGCCTGGGACTGGCTGGCCACGCAGCATCCGCAGTCGCACCGCTACATCTTCGGCCACTCGCTGGGCGGCGCCATCGCGGTGAACCTGGCGCAGGAGGTGGATGACGCCTCGGGCCTGATCGTGGAAAACACCTTCACCTCCATCCGCGACGTGCTGGCCACGATGCGCTGGGGCTGGCTGCCGGTGGGCCCGCTGCTGACCCAGCGCTTCGAGGCGGGCGACCGCATCGCCCGCGTCAAGGCGCCGGTGCTGGTGGTGCACGGCACCGACGACCAGCTGATTCCGCCCGAGCTGGGCCGCGCGCTGTACGAGCGCGCCACCGCGCCCAAGCGCTTCCTGCTGGTGGAGGGCGGCACCCACCACAACACCAACGACCTGGCGCAGCCGCAGTACCGCACGGCCATCGCGGAACTGTTCGGACCGAGGCTGTAGCCCCCAAGCTCGCTTCGCTCGCGCCCCCCCGAGGGGAGTAGGTTCCTTGGGGCGGCCCGGCGGAACCTGGCTTAGCGGGTGTCCGGGCGCGCATCGTGGTCCAATCGCCCCCTTGCCGGCCACTTTTTGGCCGCGCCTTGTCACATGGCCACCCTGAAATTGAAGAACAAGCCGGCTGCTGCCGGCAGCGGCGACCGCGCCCGCGCTCCGCTGCGCGCAGCCACCGCCCCCCGCCGCCAGCGCACGCTGGCCGAGGCCCAGGCCGACCGCGCCGCCCGCGAAGAAGCCTTCCGCCAGCAGCCCGAACGCGGCGCCCGCGGCGACCGGCCCCGCCGCGACGGCCCGCCGGGCGACCGCCCGCGCTTTGAACGGGGTGGCGACGAACGCCCGCGCTTCGACCGGCTCCGCGGGGATCGGCCGCAGGGCGACCGTCCCCATGGCGACCGGACGCGTGGCGAAGCTGGGCCAGGTGGGCAAGGCGACCGGCCCCGCGGCGACCGCCAGGGCGGTGACCGGCCGCCAGGTGACCGGCCCTACGGCGATCGGCCCCATGGCGACCGTCCGTACGGTGATCGCCCCCGCGGCGACCGGCCCGACCGTGCGCCGGGTGAGCGCCCGCGCTTCGACCGGCCCCGTGACGACCGC
>CAKZXL010000557.1 GCA_937883885.1 uncultured Aquincola sp.
GATGGACCGGCCGCGGCGCTCGTTCGTGCGCATCCTGTCGCCGGCCAAGGAGGCGGGCATCGGCTCGCTGCGCATCGGCACCGAGATGTGGAACTACCTGCCCAACGTCGAGCGCATCGTCAAGATTCCGCCGTCGATGATGCTGCAGCCATGGATGGGCTCGGACTTCACGAACGACGACCTCGTCAAGGAGAGCAGCATCCTCGAGGACTACACCCACAAGGTGCTCGCCACGGTGCAGCTCGACGGCGAGGCGGTCGTGCAGGTCGAGGCCGTGCCCAAACCCGACGCGGCAGTGGTGTGGGGGCGCATCGTCTACTGGGTGCGGCGCGCCGACACGATGCCGTTGAAGCAGGAGTTCTTCAGCGAGCGCGGCGAGCGCGTGCGCGTGCTGGCGTTCTCCGATGTGCGCAAGGTCGGCGGGCGGGTCCTGCCGACCCGCTGGGACATGCGGCCCGACGCCAAGCCCGGCAACTCGACCACGGTGGTGCTGAAAGACGCCGTGTTCGACCGGCCGGTGGACGATGAGATCTTCAGCCAGCGCAACCTGCAGAAGCGCTGAGCCCCAACCCTACGCGCAGTGTTCGGCGCAACAAGGTGCAGACGATGAACCATGAGCTTCCCTGGGTCGCCGAGCGCGTGCGGCTGTTCCGCGAGTCCGATGCCGACTTCGCTCGCTGGGCGCGCGGATACGGGCCCATCGTGCATACCGAACTGACTCAACTGCGCGTGCACGAGCTCTCACAAGTGCTGGTCGCCGGCGGCAAGGCAATCGACGCGGCGAGCGTCTACCGCACGCTGTGGGCCGCGGATCGTCTCGCGGCGGCCGGCATGTGGTTGACCGTGCACATGACGTACGCCGACACGGTTCATCCCGACGGGCGCGAGATGGCGCCCGAGGACTTCAAGGAGACGCCCGAGGGCCACACCGGCGGCTCGCTGAACATCGTGCCAGCCTACGTCGGCTATCTCGCCGCGAACGCGCTGAGCGGCCTGACGCGCGGCTGGCTGATGGGGCAGGGGCACTGCGTGGCGGGCATTGACGCCTGCAATCTGCTGGTGGGCAACATGACGCCGCGCCATGCCGAACGCTACGACCGCAGCGAGAGCGGGCTGACGCGCTTTGCCCGCGACTTCTACAGCTACGCGATCGACGCGGCGGGGCGGCCGGCCTCGCCGCTGGGCAGCCACGTCGGGCCGAACACGGCCGGTGGCCTGTCCGAGGGCGGCTACCTCGGCTTCGCGGAACTGCAGTATGTGCACATGCCGCTGCCGGGCGAGCGGCTGGTGGTGTTCCTCAGCGACGGTGCCTTCGAGGAGCAGCGCGGCAGCGACTGGGCACCGCGCTGGTGGCGCGCCGAGGACTGCGGCTTCGTCGCCCCGTTCATGATCCTCAACGGACGCCGCATCGAGCAACGCAGCACGATGCAGCAGCAGGGCGGCCAGGAGTGGTTCCAACAGCACCTGCGCCTGAACGGCTTCGACCCGATGGAGATCGACGGCACCGACCCAGCCGCGTTCGCCTGGGCCGTGCACGCGATGGAAGAGCGGCTCGCAGCCTGTGCGGCGGCGGTAGCCAATGGGAGCATCCGGTACCCGGTGCCGCTGCACTACACCGTCGCCGAGGCGCCGAAGGGCTTCGGCTTTCCCGGGGCGGGTACGAATGCCGCCCACAACCTGCCGCTGGCCGGCAATCCACGCGTCGACGCGTTCGCGCGGCAGCAGTTCAACGAAGGTGCGCGAGCGCTGTTCGTGCCGACTGACGAGCTCGACGAGGCGCTGGCCGTGCTCTGCCGTCATCGGGACCAGCAGCGTCCGCTCGAGCGCGACCATGCGCTGGCCCATCGGCGGGTCGATGCGCCCGTGATGCCGGCGGCGCAGTGGCAGGCCGCCGGCAGCGGCCCGGTGTCGCCGATGGCCGCGTTGGACGCCGCCTTCGCCGCCATCGTGCAGGAGAACCCCCAGTTGCGGCCCCGCGTCGGCAACCCCGACGAGCTGCGCAGCAACCGGATGGGACAGACGCTGGACCTGCTGAAGCACCGCGTCTTCGTGCCCGAGCCCGGCCTGGCCGAAGCGGTGGACGGTGCGGTGATCACGGCGCTCAACGAGGAGGCGGTGGTCAGTGCGGCGCTAGGTAACAAGGGCGGGATCAACCTCGTGGTCTCCTACGAGGCCTTCGCCGTCAAGATGCTCGGCGCGCTGCGCCAGGAGATCCTGTTCGCCCGCCACCAGGCGGAGGCGGGCAGTCCGCAGGGGTGGCTGTCGGTCGTCACGGTGGCCACCTCGCACACCTGGGAGAACGGCAAGAACGAGCAGTCGCACCAGGACCCGACCCTGGCGGAAGCGCTGCTGGGCGAGATGTCCGACACCGCGCGCGTGCTGTTCCCGGTCGACGCAAACAGCGCGGCAGCCGCGCTGCGCGCCGCCTACAGCACCCATGGGCAGTTCTGGACCCTCGTCGTGCCCAAGCGGCCGATGGTCAACCGGCTGACCGGCGAGCAGGCGCAGCGCCTGGTCGAAGAAGGCGCATGTGTGGTGAAGGCCTGCCAAGCGCCTGAAGGGCCCGAGGTGATGCTGATCGCCATCGGCGCGTACCAGTTGCAGCAGGCGCTGCTCGCGGCCGACCGGCTCGATGCGGCTGGGCATCGCGCTGCGGTCACCTGCGTCGTCGAACCCGGCCGCTTCCGGCTGCCGCGCGACGAGCGCGAGCGCGCGTTCGTGGTTGGCGATGCCGCGCTGGGGCAACTGTTCCCCGTCGCAGCCACGGCACGCGTCATCGTCTCGCACATGCGGCCCGAACCGACGCTCGGCGTTCTGCGCCGCATCGACACCGGGCCGCAGCAGACCCACGCGCTGGGCTATGTCGCTCGGGGTGGCACGCTCGATGTCGCCGGCATGCTGTTCGCGAACCGCTGCACCTGGGCGCACGTCGCTGCCGAGGCCGCTTCCGCACTCGGCATCGATGCGGCGACAGTGCTCCGGGCCGACGAATGGGCCGCCGTGCGCGGGCTCGGCGATCCGCACACCGTGATGACGTCGGAATGAAAACCATGCCGGCGCCCTCCGCCATCGTCCGCGCCGACAAGGCGACGAAGGTCTACCAGCGCGACAGCATTCCGGTACCGGCGCTGCACGAGACCAGCGTCGAGATCCTGGAGGGTGACTTCGTGGCCCTGGTCGGGCCCTCCGGCTCCGGCAAGACGACGCTGCTGAACCTCATCGGCGGGCTCGACCGCCCGACGAGCGGTCGCATCTGGGTCGGCGAGCAGGAGATCACGTCCCTGGACCGCAAAGCGCTCGCCGAGGTTCGCCTGCGCCACATCGGGTTCGTGTTCCAGGAATACAACCTGGTGCCGGTGCTCTCCGCGCTCGAGAACGTCGAGTACGTGATGTTGCTGCAAGGCGTCGACGAGGAACGGCGCCGCCAGGAGGCGCTGCGCCTGCTGCACGAACTCGGCCTGGAAGGTCTCGAGAACCGCCGGCCCAATGAACTGTCGGGCGGCCAGCAGCAGCGCGTGGCGGTGGCGCGCGCCATCGCGGCGCGGCCGATGATCGTGCTGCCCGACGAGCCGACCGCCAACCTCGACTCGCAGTCGGGCTCGGCGCTGATGGACATGATGCGCCGCCTGAACGAGGAGCAGGGCATCACGTTCGTCTTCTCCACGCACGACCCGATGGTGGTCGAGCGCGCGCGCCGCGTGATCCGGCTGCGCGACGGCCGCATCGAGGCCGACGAGCGAAAGACAGCGTCATGATCTGGAAGCTGGCGCTGCGCAACGTCATGCGCAACCGCCGCCGCTCCGGCATCACGATGCTGTCGATCGCGGTCGGACTCGCCGCGTTGACCTTTCTCTGGGGATTCATCGACGGCCAAAACCGCCAGATGGTGAACAACACCACGCGCTACTTCGCCACCGATGCGCAGGTGCACCTGAAGGGCTACCACGACGACCCGAGCCTGGACCGCGCCATCGAGGCCGGCGACCGCGTGCTCGCAGCGGTACGCGCCGACCCCGCCGTCGCCGCGGCGACGGTCCGGCTGGAAACGACCGTGCTCGCGAGCCGTGCGGACCGCTCGCGCGGCATGATGGCCTTCGGCGTCGATCCGGCGGGTGAGTCGGCGGTCAGCGATCTCTCCAAGGCCATCGTTGATGGCCGCGCCTTCGATGGCCCGGGCGACAGCGGCATCCTGATCGGCGCGGACTTGGCCGAGGCCCTGGCCCTGCGCGCCGGCGACGACCTGGTCTTGGTGGGGCAAGCCTACGACGGCTCGGTGGCAAGCGCCCGGGTGCCGGTCCGGGGCGTGTTCCGCACGAAGGTCGACGAACTGGACGGCTATGTCGCCGTGATGCCGATGGCGGTGATGCGCGACTTCCTCGCCGCGCCGAGCGCCGTGACGGCCATCGCGGTGCGCCTGCGCGACCGGGGCGCGCTGGCTGCGGCCACCGAGAGCCTGTCCATCCGCGTCGGTGCCGACCACGAGGTGGTGGGCTGGCCGGTGCTGCTGCCGATGGTCGCGGTCAGCACACGGTTCCACGAAGTGATGGGCATCGTCGTGCTGACGATCTTCTTCGTGATGGTGGCCGCCGGCGTGGCCAACCCGGTGTTGATGGCGGTGCTCGAGCGCACGCGCGAGTTCGGCATCATGCTCGCGCTGGGCACCAGCCAGTCGCTGCTGTTCCGGCTCGTGGTCGCGGAGGCGGCGCTGCTCGGCGCGGCAGGGCTGCTGCTCGGCAACGCGGTCGGGCTGGGCGCCACGGCGGCGTTCGGCCGGATCGGCATCGATCTCGGCGCGTTCGCGGCCGGCCTTCGAACCATGCCCGGGCTGGAGGATGTGATCTATCCGGCGGTGCGCGCCGAGCGCAGCCTGTTCATCTCGGCGATGGTGTTCGTGATTGCGCTCCTGATGGCGCTCTACCCGGCGTTCCGCGCCGCGACGCTGGAGCCGGTCGCCGCGATCCGCGGCATCGGCGAACGCGGCAAGGCACGCGTTCGGGGACGGGGCGAACCAGCACCGGCCAGACGCAGCCGCTGGCCCGTCTTCGTGCTGATCGCCACGCGCAACCTGCTGCGCAATCGCAAGCGCAGCGCAATCACTGCCTTCGCCGCTGCCTTCGCAATCGTGGCCTACGTCTTCCTGTACGGGTTTTTCGACGGCTTCGCCGAGCAGATCGTCGGCAACTCGACCGGCTACCTCACTGGGCACCTGCAGATCGAGCGCCAGGGACTGCGTCGAGACCTGGCCCCCGAGCTGGCCTTCGAGGACGCCGGCGGCGTCCTGAAGGCGGCGCAGACCATGCCGGGCGTCGCTGCGGCGGCGCCACGCGTGCAGGCGCAGGCGCTGGCCAGCAGCGCGACGAAGTCGGTGGGGGTGATGCTCTACGGCGTCGACCCTGATCTCGAGCCGGGCATCACCATCCTGCACCGCACCTTCGTCGAGGGCGCGCCACTCGCGCACGGTGCCGAGCGCGACATCGTCATCGGCAGGCGGCTGGCCGAGAAGATCGGCGCGAGGCTCGGCGAGAAGATTGTCGTCATGGCACCAGGGCTGGCCGGTGAACTCGGAACGGCCGCGTTCCGCGTCCGCGGCATCTTCGCCACCGAGAGCAGTTCGTTCGACGGTGCCATGGTCTTCGTCACCTTGCCGGCGGCGCAACGCATGCTCGGCCTCGGCGACCGAGTCTCGTCGGTCAACCTGCGGCTCGTGGACCGATCCCAGGTGGACGCGGTGGCCCGCCAGCTGGCACCGGTGGTGGCGAGCCGTGGCCTCGTCGCCTCGACTTGGCCGGAGTTGCTGACCCGCGTGGCGGACATGGTGGGCCTGGTCCGTGCCATCCGCACCGTCGTCGTTGCGGTCTTCTTCCTCGTCGTGGCGCTGGCGGTGATGAACACCGTCTTCATGGCCGTGGCCGAGCGGACTCGCGAGTTCGGCGTGATGATGGCGCTCGGCACATCGCCCGACGCAATCGTTCGCATGGTCGTCTACGAAACGGTGGCGCTGATGCTGCTGGCCTCGCTCGTGGGCTACGCGGCGGGTGCGGCCATCGTCTCGGTGTTCGGCGGCGTGGGCCTGGACCTGTCGCGCTTCTACAAGGACTACAGCGCGATTCCCGGGCTGACCGGCATCGTCTACCCGCGGCTCGAATGGGCGAGCCTGATCGGGCCGGGTATCGGCCTGTTCGTGGCCAGCGTCGCGGTGTCGCTCTATCCGGCGTCACGGGCCGCACGGCTCGACCCGACGGCTGCGATCAGCCACATGTGATGCACCGCGTGATGCTGCCCGCCCAGTTCGTGGGCACGATCATGCTGATGGCGGCGCTGTCCGTCGGCGCGCCTGCGCAGGCCGAAGGGCTGGGGCTGACGGGCAGCGTGAAGAGCCTGTTTGTGCGATCACGCACCGTGAACGGCGAAGCGTACGGGCTGAGCCTGAACCGGCTGCGCATCGAGGCCAAGGGTGACGTTACCCCGGGCCTCGCCCTCGACCTTCAGTACGACAACGAACTCCTGTTCGGCAGCTACCTGGACACGGCGGACTTTCGTGCGCTCAAGGATCGCGCGTCGCTGCAGTACTGGCGGGCCGACGCCAACTACGTCGAGCGTGGCGATGTCTACGGTCGTCATCGCCTGCACAGAGCAGCCGTGATCCTGACCCGCGGCAACGTCGATCTGAAAGTCGGCCGGCAGCGCATCGCGTGGGGGACAGGCCGCTTCTGGAGCCCGCTGGACATCCTGAACCCGGTCAACCCGCTTGCGCTCGAGCGCGAGGAGCGCGTCGGCGTCGATGCCGCGTTGCTCGAGGCCAGGCTCGGGCCGCTGTCGCGCGCGTCGCTGGTCTACGCCCCTGCACCGGACCACGGCCCGGCCAGCCGCGCGCTGCAGTGGCACGGCAACGCGGCCGGCGTCGACGGGTCGCTGGTCGCCGGCCGGCTGCGGGGCCTCGACATCGTCGGCATGGACGTCGCCAGCCAGATCGGTGACGTTGGCGTCCGCGCCGAGGCGGCTCGGTTGAATCCGGATGGCGGCGCCGGCTTCAACCGGTGGATGGCCGGTGCGGACTATGCCTTCGCGACCGGGCTCACGCTGAGCGCCGAGCTGTACTACAACGGCGCCGGCACGCGGGACCCGGCCGGCTACGACTTCGCGGGGTTGCGCTCGGGACGGTTGACGAGCCTCGTGACGCGCTACGCGGGGCTGTTCGCGTCCTACGAGATCACGCCGCTGCTGAAGTGGATGACCTATGCGGTGTTCAATGCCGACGACCGCAGCCACGCGGTCGACAGCCGCCTCGTGTGGTCCATCGCGCCAGCCACGGATCTGACCTTCGGCGTGCAGCATTTCACCGGGACCGCGGGCAGCGAGTTCGCTGCCTTGCCCAACGCCGCTCAGGTGCAACTGCAGTGGTTCTTCAGGTGATGTTGATGATGAAGGACATGCCACCAAAGCCGCTCGACAGGTTGTTCGACTGATGGTGAGCGATGTGGCAGTGCAGCGGCCAGACGCCGGGGTTGCGCGCCTCGATCAGGATGTCCTGGGTCTTGCCGGGTGCCACCACAATGGTGTTTAGCTTCATCGGCTCCCGCAGGTCGACACCGTCTTCGGCGATGTGAAGGAAATCTTGGCCGTGGAAATGCATCGGATGCGCGTTGATGCCGATGTTGGTGAAGCGGACCCTCAGCCGCTCGCCCAGGCGCAGGCTGATCGGCTCGTGCGAAGGGTGCGCCTTGCCGTTCATGGTGAAGAAATTGAAGTCCATCGCCGTCCAGTCAGGCTCTGCCACGACCGAGTTGACGGTGTCCACTGGCGAGCCCGTGTAAGGCCTTTGCTTGAGGGCGGAACCCATCATGGCCTGTGGCAGCTTCCACTCATGCAGCCAGAAGATCACGTCACGGTCATAGCGGTACCGGCTCGGGTTCTTGGGCAGGATGACCAGGCCACCGGTCAGCCCGAGCATCTCGCTCTTGATGTCGACGTGGCTGTGGTACATGTGAGTTCCGGGTGGCTGGATCAGCCTGAACCGGTAGGTGTACTGCGACCCCGGCTGGATGAGCGGCGTCGGCTGGCCGATCTCGGGCACGCCGTCCTGGGAGTTCGGCACTACCAAGCCATGCCAGTGCATCGCGAACGGCTGTGGCAGGCGATTGACGACGGTGATGGCGACGTCGTCGCCTTCCTCGAACACCAGCGTCGGTCCAGGCGAGGCGCCATTCACGCCCCACGCCATCGCGATCACCTGTCGCCCCTGAGCGTCCAGGATGACCTGCTGGACCACGCTTGCGGTCAAGGTTACCTGTGTCGTTCCGGAGATCGTCGTCCCACTCGGCGTTTCGGTGATCGGAACTCCTCCCCTGCTTTGTCTACCAACGTCCGCGCTGGTGGCAAAGCCCTCGCGTGGAGCGAGCGCAACGGCGCCAGCAGCTAGCGTGAGGGCACCGAGATTCCGCCGTGTCAGGCGCGTCCGGGTGGCAATTGCTTCTTCGTCCATACCGATCTCCGATGGGTGGCTGAGTGCGGGGCGGATTGCCGCGGGTACGGCGGGGCAATCGACGCTCCCCGCGGATTTGGTGCGTCCGGATCGAGCTCGTCCGGGCGGCATGCACGTGCTCCATCTCCCGCGCCGACTCGCGAGTCATGTCGCGCTTCGGTCGACCCGCGGTCGCTATCGGTGCACACAGCTCCTGACGTTCATGTCCAAGCCGTCTTCCGGTTGATCGTATCCGGCGTTCGCTTCAGCGCAAGAAGGTCTGACGCAGCCCCAGCGAGGCATCGTCGTCGTGATGGACCTCGCCGGGCCCGTCTCGATACCGGGCAGAGCCCGGATGCCGCCTCGGGTGGTCCATCGCGTCGGACACGGATCTGATGACTCAGTCTGCGCAATCAGTACCAAAGCCGCAGACCCAGAACGACGCCGCGGCTGGTCACACGGTCGCCACGACCGCGTGCGATATCGGCGGTATCGCCAAGTCGGCGCGTCCAGCTGATGCCCATGTACGGCGCGATCTCGCGTCGGATCTCGTAGCGCAGCCGCAGCCCGAGCTGTACGTCCGTAAACCCGGTTCCGATGCCACGCTCGCGGTCCGAGGCGCCGGCGAAGTTCGTTTCGATGCGCGGCTGCAGAATCCAGCGCTGCGCCAGCAGCTGATCGACTTCGGCCTCGAAGCGGCCTGATATTCGTCCGCCGCGCAGGTACAACGCACCCTCGAAGTCGAACTCGTAGGGCGCCAGCCCTTGAATGCCGATCACCGCGGAGTTCTGAGTCGGGCCGGGCCGCGTCTCGCTGCGCAGACCCGCCTGCAAGTACCAGAACGGGCGGATCAGCCCGGCGTACAACAACTGCACTTCGCCATCCTCGGTAGTGCCGCCGGTCCGCTCGGCCTCGGCCTTCAACCACAGCTTGTGGTAATCGCCGCCGAACCACCCTTGTGCGTCGAGCACGTTGGTGTCCTCGCCCCTCTGCCAACGCCGTTCGAGGCGGTCGAGCAGCAGGTACGCGTAGGGCTGCCGGTCCATCACCGGGCTCGGCCACTCCTTCGGCGGCAACGGGAAGCGGTTGCCCTGGGCATGAGCCGACGATAGCGCGGCGAGCAGCGCGGCCAGCGCGACGGATGTCGATCTCATCGTTCGCTCCTCAGGCTGGATCGCTGACATTGAAGAAGCGGAACATGCCCGCCTCCATGTGCAGCAGCTGGTGGCAGTGCATTGCGAAGTTGCCCGGCTCGTCGTAGGTGAAGTCGAGCGAAAGCCGCTCGGCCGGCTTGACGTTGATCGTGTGCTTGCGGGGCCGGTGCGCCGGGTCGGCGCCGTTCACCAGCTCCCAGAACACGCCGTGCTGATGCATCGGGTGCTCCATCATCGTGTCGTTGACAAAGGTCAGCCGCACGCGTTCGCCGACGCGCACCATCGGCGGCGGCCCCGACTCGGAGAACTTCTTGCCGTCGATGCTCCAGATGAACGCTTCCATGTTGCCGGTGAGGTGCATCTCGATCTCGCGCGTCGGCGGCCGCGGGTCGCGCGACGGCTCGAGCGCGTGAAGATCGTTGTACGTGAGCACCCGGTGGCCGACGTTCTCCAGCCCGGTGCCCGGCTCGCCGAGCCGGTTGCGCTGCACCTGCGCCACCGTGGCATTGCCGACGCCGTGCGTGCCGGAGCCGTGCTTGCCGTTGACCGGGCTGTTCATGCCCGCCATGCCCGGCATGTCGGTGCCGGGCATCACGCGGCCTTGGCCACTCATGCCCGGTTGCATTGCCATGCTTTGGCTGCCGTGCTGCATGGCGGGTTGCATCGGCATGCCCTGGCCGTGCTGCATGCCCTGCATTGAGCCGCCGCTGCCTTGCTGCATGCCGGGCATCGGCGGCTGCTGGCCATCGCCCATGCCAGCCATCGGCGGCATCGACCCGCCCCCATGCCCCATGCCGGCCATGTCCATCGACGACATGTCCATGCCCATGTCCACCATCGTGCGCAGAGGACGCCCGCGCAGCGCCGGCACCGGGGCGCTCATGCCGGGGCGCGGCGCCAGCGTGCCGCGCGCGTAGCCGCTGCGGTCCATCGACTCGGCGAACACGGTGTAGGCGCGGTCGTCGGGCTGCACGATCACGTCGTAGGTCTCGGCGGTGGCGATCTGGAACTCGTCGACCGTCACCGGCCGCACGTTCTGCCCGTCGGCCTGCACCACCGTCATGCGCAGCCCGGGGATGCGGACGTTGAAGTACGTCATCGCCGAGCCGTTGACGAAGCGCAGCCGCACGCGTTCGCCGGGACGGAACATTCCGGTCCAGTTGGCGTCCGGCGGTAGCCCGTTGGCAAGGTAGGTGTAGGTCGAGCCGGTGACGTCAAGGATGTCGGTGGGGTCCATGCGCATCTGCAGCCACATGCGCCGGTCGGCCCACGCCTCGGCCCAGCCGACCTTGCGAGCGTCGCGCAAGAGCCCCGTCACCGTGCGCTGCTGATAGTTGAAGTAGTCGGCCTGCTTCTTCAGCTTCGCGATCACTTGGTGCGGGTTCATGAAGGTCCAGTCGGACAGCATCACCACGTGCTCGCGGTCGTACGCCACGGGGTCGTGACCTGCCGGGTCGATGATCATCGGCGCGTAGTGGCCGGCCTGCTCCTGGAGCGCGGAGTGGCTGTGGTACCAGTAGGTGCCGTTTTGCCGCAAACGGTACCGATACGTGAAAGTCTCACCCGCCCGGATGCCGGGGAAGCTGACGCCCGGCACGCCGTCCTGGTCGGACGGCACGAGCAGGCCGTGCCAGTGGATCGAGGTGTCTTCGTCGAGACGGTTGACGACGCGCAGCGTGACCGTCTCGCCTTCGCGGAAGCGGAGCAGCGGACCGGGAACGGTGCCGTTGATCGTCACCGCCGAGCCGCTTTGGCCGCCATAGCCGAACGGCGTGCGCGCGATCACCAGCTCCGCTGCCCGATCGCCGCCGACGCGCAGTTCGCGGCCGGGGCCCGGTACGCCTTGCGCGTAGGCTGGCGCAAGCGCACCGAAGGCGTCGAGCAGGCCGAGCGCGGCCGCCGAGCTGACGAAGCGCCGGCGCGAGTTGTCCGCGGGGATTCGCTTGGACATGTCGCAACCCTTCCGTCAGTCGTTGCCGCCGTGCTGGCCTCGCGGGCCGCCGTTGTTGCCGCGCAGGGGATCGAGCCCCTTGAACGGCTGGTAGTCGGCGATGCCGAAGTGCTTCTTCAGCTCGTGGCGCATCATGTCGATGTCGGCGATCTGGCTGTGCCACATGCTTCGGCACTCCCGCCGAAGCTCGTAGTGCATCAGGTCGCTGCCCGTCATGCAGCCGTTCACCGGCTCCATGAGCGTGTAGTGATGGCGGCTGAACGTCTCGTAGAAGCGATGGTTGAAGTCGGCGCCCGGCCGCGCGCGCTCGAGGATGGCAATGGCGGCCCGAGCGTCCTCGCGGAGCCGGGGCTGGTAGTCGATGCCGTACCACTCGCGCAGGAAGCGCTGCAGCGTCATGATCTCCTCGCGCTGCATCCGGTGGTTGCGGCGGGCCATCGACTTCAGGTCCTCGAGCGTCGCCTTTGCGGGCGATGCGGCGAAGCCGGGGGTCGGCGACGTGCCATCGGCCGCAGAAATCTCCTGCGAGCGTTGCAGGTCGGTGCCGGCGGCCAGTTCCGTCATGCGCAGGGCCGAAAAGTGGTGATCGATGGTCATCTGCATGAACTCGACCTCGAAGCGGGCGGTGAGTCCCTGGCCGGGGGCATCGGCGACGGACGGTGTCTGAGCAAGCGCAAGCGTGGCGGCGCACGCGATGGCGGTGAATGACTTCATGTCGGGTCTCCAAAGGTGGGGTTGCCGGAGGCCGCGTCTGCAGCCGGCCGGCTTGTCAAGGTTGAAGTAGCAGGTGCGCGGCTCAAGCCGCCATCGCGCGGCATTCCTGCGCGCAGCGACGGCAAGCCTCGGCACACGCTTGGCAGTGGTCCATGCGGTGCCTGGCGCATTCGTCGGCGCAGGCCTCGCAGACCTGCGCGCATTGCTGGCAGATCTGCCTGGCGAGCTCGCTGCCACGCGCCATGTAGCCGGCGGCGAGCCGGCAGATCGCGGCGCAGTCGGCGTCGAGCGCGATGCAGCGCGCCATCATCTTGACGTCCTGTTCCTGAAGGCACGACGCGAAACAGTGGTCGCACGCCGTCGCGCATGCATTGCAAGCCTCGATGCAGGCTTGGTGTGTCTGGTGAGCCATGAGAGTTCTCCTAATTGGAGGCCGGCCGCTCTAACTAAACGTCCGCCTCGGGTGTTCGGCTTGCCGCGGTTGCGGCGGGAGGTGGTCAGGAGCCGGCGGGCTTTGGTCGCGGACGAGGCGGCGGCCATGCAATCGAAGCGAAGGCTCGTATGGCCCCCGGCGACCACCCATCCGTTGCCAGCCCGAGTCCCGGGATTGCGATGGCCGAGGCACCCGGTGCCGATGTGCCGAGCAGATGACACGGCCCGGGTTCGAATGGGTCGTTGCCACAAGCATGTACGCCGCAATCTCCGGCGGCGCCCGGTGCATGACTCTTCCCGGCCGCTCCGCCGTCACTCAGCGCTTGCGCTATGCAATGCAGATCACAAATCATCAGCGCAGTCACAGCCGGCGCCAAGGACAGCAGCAGCAGGGCTAGCACCAGGCGGCGGAGCCTTACCCGCCGAAAGCGGCCGAGTGCATGATCTGCGCGGCCGGCGGCGCCCAGACGCAGGCGACTCGGAGCCGCCAAGGTTGAAGAACGGGAATCGATCTGCATGGTTGGAGCGCTGCATGCGCTCGAATCAGTGGCAATCGACGTTCCCGTCGCGGCACTTTGTCTTCCCTTCGCTTACCCCCGTCCTTCGACACGTGGCCGCCATGGAAAAGCGAAGCAAGGTGAACTCCCCACGGCAACTGCAGTCGGCTTCAGGGAGAACAAGACAGAGCCTCGCGTCGGCCGGCTCCTCGGACAGACGCGCGCTTGCGGCTCTGAGGCTCACCCGAGCGGTACCCAAAACATGAACCACCCCATCAGGAATCAGTTGTTGTTGTTGGCGGCATTGCGGCCGAAGCCGTCGTAGTCCGCGGTGCCGCCATTGAACTTGCGATAGGCGGTGCGTCGCAAGGCCAACTTGACGTTCTCGACCGGAAGGTAATCCAACTCGGCAACCCAACCGGCGGCGTCCGGCCTGCCGTTCGCGCTGCCCATGACCGGACCCATGCCGTAGCGCATCGAGTCGGCGCTCCCGCGGGTCGAGAAGACCTGAACCCGCCACTGTCCTGGTCCAATCAAATCGGACACCTCGATCGGACTTCTATCGACGAGGACAAGGACGAGCATGACAGACAAGAAATCCCGGCGGGCCTTCGATGCGGCGTTCAAGCTGCAGGTGGTCCGCATGATTCGAGAACAGGGCCTGAGCGTCGGGCAGGTGTGCCGTGACATGGACCTGGTGGAGAGCGCCGTGCGCCGCTGGGTCGAGCAGTTCGACGAGGAGCTCGCGGGCAGGCCCGGGGCGGGCAAGCCCCTGACGCCGGAGCAGCAGCGCATCCGGCAGCTCGAAGCCGAGAACCGTCAACTCAAGTCGGACAACGAAATCCTAAAAAACGACCATCGGGGCCGCGCCCCGTCCCAGTGGACAGAAACACTGAGCGGCCTACACTGACTCGGCCGGACCCTGGCCGTCAGCTTTTTGGAGGCATTCGTCCCCGTCAAAAAACGTGGCTCCTGGGGACTGTGCGGACCCAGCTGTGGTGGCGCCCCGTGCGACCCCGTTTAGGAAATTGATTGATCCGC
>CAKZXL010000558.1 GCA_937883885.1 uncultured Aquincola sp.
GGCCCATCATGCCGTGTGGCTGGGCCGCAGCGGCAGCATCAGCACGAAGGCCGCGCCGCCCTCGGGCCGGTTGTGGCCGGCCAGGCTGCCGCCCAGTTCACGCGCGATGTGGGCCGAGATCATCAGCCCCAGGCCCAGGCCGGCGCCGGCCGGCTTGGTGGTGGCAAAGGGCTCGAAGAGGCGCGGCAGCATGTCGGGCGCAATGCCCGGCCCGCTGTCTTCCACGCTGATGCGGCCGCGGCCGTCGGCGATCACCGCCTCGAAGCGCAGGCGCCGCTCGGGCGAGGCAGCCATCGCGTCGATGGCATTGCCCAGCAGGTTCACCAGCACCTGTTCCAACCGCAGCTCTTCGGCCATCACCGTGAGGGCCGGCGGGTCGATGTGCTGCTCGAAGTCGATGCCCACCGCGCGCAGCCGCGGCTGCACCTGCAGCAGCGCGCCCTGCAGCACCCGCTGCACCGGCACCGGCACCGCCTGCGGCGGCGCCTTGTGCGCAAAGCCCTTGAGCTGCTGCGTCAGCCTGCCCACGCGGTCCACCAGCTGGCCGATGCGGCTCAGGTTCCACTTGAGGTCTTCGGGCTTGTCGCGCTCCAGCAGCACCACCGCGTTGTCCGACAGCGTGCGCAGCGCGGCCAGCGGCTGGTTCAGCTCATGCACGATGCCGGCCGACATCTGGCCCAGCGCGGCCATCTTGCCGGCATGCAGCAGCTCGCTCTGCGCGGCGCGCAGCTCGGCGGTGCGTTCTTCCACCTTGGTTTCCAGGCTGTCGCGCGCGGCCTTGAGCACCACCTGCAGCGCCGCCTGGTTGGCCATGCGCTGGCGCAGCGTGCGACGGCGCAGCCAGAAGATCAGCAGCGCCATCAGCGCCACCAGGCTGGCCATGCCGGCGGCCAGCGCCAGCGTGCGGGCCTGATCGACCACCGGCCACAGCTCGTCCAGCACGTAGATGCGCCAGCCGGTGCGCGGCATGGCCCGCTGCGAGACGGCGTACTGCGTGCCGCCCAGCGCCACCACCTCGTTCGGGCCGGCGCCTTCGGCGGGCCGCGGCTGCCAGTCGATGGGCACCAGCGTGGCATGGCCGTAGGGGCGGCTGCGGTCGATCTCGGCGCGCGCGGCGGCCGACAGCGGCTGCAGCGGCCGAAAGCGCCAGACGTCCTGCGTGCTCAGCACCACCACGCCGTTCTCGTCCACCACCATCACCTGGCCGGGCAGGCGGCGCCAGGCGTCTTCGGCATCGGCCAGCCGCACCTTGACGGTGGCCAGGCCCAGCGGCCGGTTGTCGCGGCTGAGCTTGTACGAGAGGTAATAGCCCGGCCGCCGGCTGGTGACGCCCACGCCGTAGAAGCGCCCTTGGCCCTTGGCCAGCGCCGAGCGCACGTAGGGCCGGAAAGAGAGGTCGTGACCGACCGGCGTGCCGGGCTGGTCCCAGTCGGCCCCGGCCAGCGCCATGCCGCGGCGGTCGACCACGTACAGCATGTCGGCGCCCGCGGTGGCATTGATGCCGCGCAGGTAGCGGTTCACCTCGTCGCGCAGGGCGGTGTCGTCGGGGCGCTCCAGCAGGTCGAGCACGCTGGGCGTCATCTCCAGCACCGAAGGCAGGTAGTCGAAGCGGGCCACCGCGGCTTCCAGCGTGCTGGCGATCATGTCCAGCCGGTGCTGGGCCGCGTCGTCCAGCCGCTGCAGCGCGGCGCGGCGGCCGGCCGCATGCGCGCCCAGCGCCGCGGCCACCACCAGGGCCAGGGCCAGCAGCACCGTCATCAGCAGGGCAAGGGAACGCAGGCGCTTCACGGCGGACAGGAAGTGGCGAGGGCAGGCGGACGGACAGGCAGGCGGGCGCGAATGCTAACTGCCCGGGGGGTGACGCTACCCCGGTTGCGGCAGTTCACACCTGCGTACAAACCGAAGCGTGGCGCGGTCGGCAAGCGGCGCGCCCAGGGCGTTGAAGGGGTGCATGACACAGGAGATCGCCATGGACAGCCGCATCGATGCCCCTTCCCGCCGGGTCGGCGCCGCCGCCGCCTGCGCGGCGTTGCTGGCGGCCGGCCTGCTGGGCGGCTGCGCGGTGTATGCCCCACCGCCACCGCCGGTGTACGACGCCTACGGGGCGCCGGTGGTGGTAGGCCCGCCGGTGGTGGGCGTGGCGCCCTACCCGGGCGCGATCTGGATCGAAGGCGGCTGGGTCTGGCGCGGCGGCCACCGCGAGTGGGCGCCCGGCCGCTGGGACCGGGGGTACGGGCGCGGTGGCGGCTGGCGCCGGTGAATGGAGCACCCGGCTTCACGGGTACGTGAAGCCACCCGCCAAGCGGGTTGCGCGGCCGCCTTCGGAGCGGCCGGGCGGCGGCCGCTAAACGGATCTCGGCCGCGGCGGCGCAACGGGCGCCAGCGTGGCGCGCAGGCGGTCCTGGGCGCTTTGTTCTTCGGCCGCATGCTGGCCGATCGACGACTCGACGTTGCCGATGTGGTCCAGCATCAGCCGCTCGGCTTCGTCCACCTGGCCGTCGGCCAGCGCGGCGACGATGCGCTCATGGTCCTGGCACGAAGCCAGGGCCTCGTGGCTGCTCTGGTACAGCGTGGCCACCAGCGTGGTGCGGGCCGTGAGGTCGCGCAGCATGTCGGCCAGCAGCCGGTGGCCCAGGCATTCGGCCAGGCACACATGAAAGTCGGCCAGCAAAAAGGCGCGCGTGGCCGGGTCGGCGCCTTCGATGGCGGCTTTCTCGTCCTCGATGTGCCGGCGCAGCCGGCCCAGCACCTGCTGCAGCGGCCGGCCCTCGGTCTGGCGCAGGATGCCGGCTTCCACCGCGCGTCGGGCCGAGAAGGCGTCGCGCGCTTCCTCGATCGAGGGCTCCACCACGTACCAGCCCTTGCGGCTGCGCACCTCCACGAAGCCGCGCGCCTGCACCTGCATCAGCGCTTCGCGCACCAGCGTGCGGCTGACGTCGAACAGCTCGGCCAGGTCCTGCTCGCCCAGGCGCTCACCGGGCTTGAGCTTTTGCGCCAGGATCGATTCGACGATGCGCTCGGCGATGGCGGACTGGCTGTTGCTGGACGACATGGCGCGGCACTCTAGCGCAGCGCCGGCTGCGCCACCGGCAGCGTGGGCGTTGCGTCCACGGCTTCGTCGGCCACCGGCGGCGGCACTTCACCGTTGAGCACCGCATGGGCCCGCTCGCGGTCGATGTCACCCTCCCAGGCGGCGATGGCCACGGTGGCCACGCAGTTGCCGATCAGGTTGCCCAGCGCGCGGGCGATGCCCATGAACCAGTCCACCGACAGCACCAGCACCAGGCCGATGGCGGGGATGGCCGGAATGGCATGCAGCGTGGCCGCCAGCACCACGATGGCCGAGCCCGGCACGCCATGCGCGCCCTTGCTGGTGACCAGCGAGATGGCCAGGATGGTCAGCAGGTCGGCGGTGGAAATCGGCGTGTTGGTGGCCTGCGCGATGAACACCGCCGCCAGCGTGATGTAGATCGAGAAGGCGTCGAGGTTGAACGAGGAGCCGGTGGGAATGACCAGGCCCACGGTGCTGTCGCGGATGCCCAGGCGCTTGAGCTTGGCCATGACCTGCGGCAGCACGCTGTCGGACGAGGTGGTGGCCAGCACCACGGCCAGCTCTTCACGCAGGTAGCGCAGCAGCTTGACGAGGCTGAAGCCCGAGGCCCGCATGATGAGCCCCAGCACACCGAACACGAAGATGAACACCGCGCCGTAGAACAGCGCCACCAGCATGCCCAGCTGCTTGAGCGAGCCCATGCCGTACTTGCCCACGGTGAAGGCGATGGCGCCCAGCACACCCAACGGCGCCAGCTTGATGATCAGGCCCATGATCTTGAACATCACCTGGCCCAGGTCGTCCACCAGGCCGGCCACGGCCTTGCCGCGCTCGCCCAGCAGCGACAGCGCGCAGCCGAACAGGATGGCGAACAGCAGCACCTGCAGCACGTCGCCGGTGGCGAACGCGTTGACCACGGTGGTGGGAATGAGCTTGAGCGCGAACTCGGTGAAGCCGCCGCCGGTGAGCTTGCTGGCGTTGTCGGCATAGGCGCTCATGGCCTTGGCGTCCAGCGTGGACGGGTCCACGTTCATGCCCACGCCGGGCTGGAACCACCAGGCCAGCAGCAGGCCCAGCGCCAGCGCCACGCCGGTGACCAGCTCGAAGTAGATGAGCGACTTCATGCCCACCCGGCCCACGCGCTTCAGGTCGCCGGCGCTGGCGATGCCGTGCACCACCACGCAGAACACGATGACCGGGATCAGCATCTTCACCAGCTTGATGAAGCCGTCGCCCAAAGGCTTGAGCTGCACCGCGATGGCGGGGAAGAAGTAGCCGAGCAGCACGCCGGCAACGAGGGCCAGCACCACCTGGCCGAACAGGGAACGGAAGAACCGAGGCATCACCACTCTCCAAAGCACTGAGAAGGACCGGACAAACTGAACGACATCGCTTGTATGCAAGCAATGTAGTCAAGCAAGAGCCGTGCGCGATGCTCGCAAACCCGAAGTGGTGCGTGCCGCCCCATCCCGGGGCGGCACAGAGATGCTCGGTAGAGCGGTGGATCAGCCCGCGTGACGGCCGCGGCGCCACGCGGCGATGCCGACGCCCAGCAGCCCCAGCCCCATCAGCGCGGCGGCCTGGGGCTCGGGCACCGCCAGCGCCACCGTGGCGCTGACCGAGCCCGGGTTGTCGAAGTAGTAGGCCGAGGTACCGACGAAGTTGTACGCATCGACGAAGCCCAGGTACAGCCGGGTGGCCTGGACCGGTGCGGTGAAGGTGAGCAAGGCGCCAGCCGCGTCGTCGCGGCCCGCGCGGCCGTCGCCAACGAAAAACACCTGGTACAGCCCCGGCGCCTGGCTCTGCGGGTTGTTGGCGTCCCAGGCCGGCAGCGCAGCGGGCGCGGGCTGGCCGAAGGGGTCGGTCTCGGAGCCGAACATCGCCACCAGCGGCAGCTGGGTGTTGCCCGCGGCATTGGAAATGCCGTTGAGCCCCGTGATGTTGGAAGCCGGCCCCAGCCAGTTGCCGCCCTCGGGGGTGGCCAGCGCGCCCGGGTTGGAGCAGCAGTTGAGCCCGCCGGTGACCGACGTGAAGGTAAATACCTTGCCGCTGCCGGCCGTGAAGCTGACGTAGGGCGCATCCGTGGCCGCACCGGTCACCGAACCGCTGTGCCCGAACACCTGGTACAGGCTGACCGTGCCTGCCAAGGTGAAGGAAGCCGTGCCGCCCGGCGCGATCGCGGTCTGCGCGCCCGCCGAGGTCGCGGTGCCCGCCGCAATGCAGGCTACCAGCGCCAGTGCCTGAGCCGTCGTTTGAACCGTCATGCTGTCTCCTTGCTTGTGGTGTGATGCATCGTCCAACGTAGCCGGCCCACCACCCCGCGTCACTCCCTAAGGCAGCCACAGCCTGCGCTTACAGTCGGCCGATGGACCGCATCACCGGGATTCAGCTGTACCTGCGCGTGGTGGAGACGGGCAGCTTCAGCAAGGCGGCCGCCGACCTGGGCGTGACCCAGCCCACCGCCACCAAGCATGTGGCGGCGCTGGAGGCCCAACTGGGTGCACGGCTGCTCCATCGCAGCACACGTGGCGTGACGCCCACCGAAGTGGGGCAGCTGTACTACGACAAGTGCAAGCGCATCGCGCTGGAGCTGGAAGAAGCCGGCAACCTGGCCACGCTGCTGCAAAGCGGCGTGGGCGGCATGCTGCGCGTGAGCTGTTCGGTGGCCTTCGGCCGCCGGGTGCTGGTGCCGCTGACGCTGCGCTTCATGCGGCAGCACCCCGGCATCACGCTGGACCTGAGCTTCGACGACCGATACGTCAACCTGGTGGAGCAAGGCATCGACGTGGCGGTGCGCATGGGCCGGCTGGCCGACAGCACGCTGGGCGCGCGCTACCTGGGCGTGAACCCCTGGGCGCTGGTGGCGGCGCCGCCGCTGATCGAGCGCCGCGGCGCCCCCACTGAGCCGCAGGCCCTGGCCGCCGAAGACTGCCTGGTCTACAGCAGTGTGATGGGCGACGACCGCTGGCAGTTCCGCGCGCCCGACGGCAGCACGCAGGTGGTGCCGGTCAAGGGCCCGCTGCGCAGCAACAACCTGTCGGCGGTGCTGGCCGCCTGCCGCGCCGGGCTGGGCTTTGCCGCCCTGCCCTGGTACGTGGCCGGCCCTTCGGTGCAGGCGGGTGAGCTGCAGGGGCTGCTGCCCGCCTACGAACTGCCTTCGCAGGAGATGCATGCGGTGTTTCCGTCACCGCGGCTGGTGCCGGCCAAGGTGCGCAGCTTCATCGACTTCCTGCAGCAGCAGTTCACCGCCGAGCGCTGGTGGGAGCTCGGCGGGCGCTGATCAACGGCAGGTGAAGCTGCTGGCGCTGTCGATCGGGCCAGCGCCGTCGTAGTGGGCCTGCTGGGGGTACGGGCACAGCGGCCGGGTGCGGCCGGGCCACGGCGTGGCGGGCCCGGCGCTGGCCACAATGCGGTCGGGCGCCTCGCCCTTTTCCACCCAGGCCACCAGCGGCGTCAGCGCGTCGTACAGGTCGGTGGAAGGCCCGCCCGAGTTGCTGCAGTGGTTCATGCCCGGCACCAGGTACAGCCGCGCGAACTTGCGCGTGGCCTCGGCCCCGCCCTGCGCGGCCTGCAGCCGCTGGTAGTAGTCGATGCTGTCGTTGGCAGAGAAGATCGCGTCGCTGACGCCATGCACGATCAACATCTTCCCGCCACGGTTGCGAAAGGCCGCCACGTCGGTGGAGGTGGTGTTGTAGATCGCCGCATAGGCGTCCATGCGCGCCGGGTCGGTGTCGAAGTTGAAGGCCATGTAGTCGAAGTTGGGCGCGGGCGGGGTGAAGAATTCCAGCCGCATCGCGTCCGCCGCGATCAAGGTGGCATTGCGCGCATTGGGCGTGGTGGTGGTGCTGGTGCCCAGCTTCCAGTTGCGCCAGTCGGCCCCGGCGATGCCGGCGTCCCACGGCCAGCTGGCATACAGCGACTGGCCGGCGCTGTTCTTCGGGCCGCCGAAGTCCTTCTTCAGCGCCGTCACCTGCGCGGCGGTCAGGCAGCTGTCGGTCTTGGCGCCGGTGCATTGCAGCACCGCGGGGTCGAAGCTGCAGGCCGCCGGATTGGCGTGGATGATGCCGTCGGCCGCGCCGTCCAGCGAGTCGCAACGCTGCAGCACCGCGTTGGACACCAGCTTCAGGTCGGCGTCCGACAAGGCCTGGCTGAGCACCGGCGACACCGCGCCGTAGCTGATGAGCCCCCACACCGAGGCCATGCTCGCCTCCCGCGCCACCTTGATGGCGGGCGCATTGGCGGCGATGCCGTCGAAGTAGTCGGGGAAGCGCTGCGGAAACAGCATGGCCTGCCGGCCGCCACCCGAGCAGCCCACGAAGTACGAACGGTCGGGCTTGCGGCCATAGGCGGTGTTGATCAGCGACTTGGCCGTGACCGTCACCACGTCGTAGGCGTTGTAGGCATGGTCGATGCGCGCCTGCGGATCGAGGCCGAAGCTGGCGCTGGTGCCCTGGTGGCCGCCGTCGGTGCTGACCACCGCAAAGCCCTGGGCCAGTGCGCCGGTCTTGAGCCCTGCCAGCGAGCCGCCGCCGGCCAGGGAGCCCAGCGCATCGCGCACCACACCATCGTTGCCGCCACCGCCCTGGAACATGAAGCGGCCGTTCCACGCCGCCGGCAGCCGCAGCTGAAAGCCGATGTAGTACGCCTGCCCATCGGCGCCGGTGCGCTGGTTCATGCGGCCATCGAGCACGCAGTGCGCGGGCTGCGGATTGCCGCCCACCACGGTGCCGGCGGCCACCGCGGTGGCGGTGAGCGTCATGCCCGCGGGGGCGCGGGCGGGCAGCGCGGCGCAGTCCACCGCCAGTGCGGTTTCGGCCGGCGGAGCGGCGGGCGTGGGCGTGTCGTCGTCGCCGCTGCCATTGCAGGCGCTGGCCAGCAGGGCCAGGCCGCAGGCGGCCGCCACGGTGGCGGGTGTGCGCAGGCTGCGGGCGCGGGCCGGCGCCATGGGTGCACGGTGCATGTCTTGTCTCCAGGTGTTGTGGCCGCAGTGTGGAAGCGGCCCTCCGCAGGCGCTGTCCGCCGCGATGGGGACAGCGCCGCATGCACGGCGGGTGGCGCGGTCAGGCCTGCAGCGTGAAGCGGCCCACCACGGCGTTGAGCTGCGAAGCCGCCTGCCGCAGGCTTTCGGCCGCGGCGGCGCCCTGCTCCACCAGCGCGGCGTTCTGCTGCGTGACCGCATCGAGCTGGCCGACGGCGCCGCCCACCTGCGTGATGCCGTTGCTTTGCGCACGGGTGGCGGCGGAGATCTCGCCGATCAACTGGCTCACGCGGTGCGCCTGGTCGACGATGCTGCGCATGCTGGTGCCCGCATCGCCCACCAGCCGGGTGCCGGCTTCCACACGCTCGACCGAAGCGCCGATCAGGCTTTTGATCTCCTTGGCCGCATCGGCACTGCGCTGGGCCAGGCTGCGCACCTCGCCGGCCACCACCGCAAAGCCGCGGCCTTGCTCACCGGCGCGGGCGGCTTCCACGGCGGCATTGAGCGCCAGGATGTTGGTCTGGAAGGCGATGCCGTCGATCACGCCGATGATGTCGGCGATGCGCGCCGCGCTGGCA
>CAKZXL010000559.1 GCA_937883885.1 uncultured Aquincola sp.
CGGCCGTCGAGGTCGACGCGGCTCACCTGCACCCGCACGCGGCTGCCGATGGTGTAGCGCACGCCGCTGCGTTCGCCGCGCAGCTCCTGCCGCGCTTCGTCGAAGCGGAAGTACTCGCCGCCCAGCTCGGTGATGTGCACCAGGCCTTCCACGTACAGCCCGTCCAGCGTGACGAAGAGGCCGAAGCTGGTGGCCGCGGTGACGGTGCCGCCGAACTCCTCGCCCAGGCGCTCACGCATGTAGCGGCACTTGAGCCAGGCTTCCACGTCGCGCGAGGCTTCGTCGGCGCGGCGTTCGTTGGCGCTGCAGTGCGCGCCTGCGATCTCCCACACGTCGGCGCCGTGCGCCCGCGCCGCGCCGGCGCTGCCGGCCGCTGCACCCTTGACCGGCTTGCCCCCCTTGCGCACCGTCACCGGCGGCTCGGCGGCCAGCAGCTTGGCATCGAGCTGGTACTTCCTGCCGCCCAGCAACGCCTTGATCACGCGGTGCACCAGCAGGTCGGGGTAACGGCGGATCGGGCTGGTGAAGTGGGTGTAGGCCGGGTAGCCCAGGCCGAAGTGGCCGCTGTTGATCGGCGTGTAGATGGCCTGCTGCATCGAGCGCAGCAGCATGGTGTGGATCTGCAGCGCGTCGGGCCGTTCCTTGGTGGCCTGGGCGATGGCCTGGAACTCACCCGGCGTGGGCTCGTCGCTCACCGACAGGCCCAGCCCCAGCGAGCGCAGGTAGTTCTGCAGCGTGGTCTTCTTCTCGGGCGTCGGGCCTTCGTGCACGCGGTACAGGCTCGGGTGCTTGCCCTGCTGGATGAAGTCGGCCGCGCAGACGTTGGCCGCCAGCATGGCTTCTTCGATCAGCTTGTGCGCCTCGGTGCGCACACGCGGCACGATCTTCTCGATGCGGCCGTTCTCGTCGCACACGATCTGCGTCTCGGTGGTCTCGAAGTCCACCGCGCCGCGGGCCGCACGCGACTTGAGCAGCGCGCGGTAGCAGTCGTTCAGGTGCAGCAGGTGCTCCACCAGGTCGCTGCGCTTGGCGGCCTCGGGCCCGCGGGTGTTGGCCAGGATGGCCGCCACCTCGGTGTAGGTGAAGCGGGCATGCGAGTGGATGACCGCCGGGTAGAACTGGTAGGCGTGGAGCTCGCCCACGTCGGACACCAGCATGTCGCACACCATCGACAACCGGTCTTCGTTCGGGTTGAGCGAGCACAGGCCGTTGGACAGCTTTTCCGGCAGCATCGGGATCACCCGGCGCGGGAAATACACCGAGGTGGCGCGCTCATAGGCGTCGTCGTCGATCGGCTCGCCGGGCTTGACGTAGTGGCTGACGTCGGCAATCGCCACGATGAGGCGGAAGCCGTTGAAGGCCGTCTTGCCGCGACCCTTCTTGAAGGGCTCGCAGTACACCGCATCGTCGAAGTCGCGCGCATCTTCGCCGTCGATGGTGACCAGCGGTACGTCGGTCAGGTCGATGCGGTGACGCTTGTCGGCCGGGCGCACGCGGTCGGGCAGCGCCGCGGCCTGGGCCAGCGTCTCGGGCGAGAAGCGGTGCGGCACTTCGTACTTGCGCACCGCGATCTCGATCTCCATGCCGGGGTCGTCGATCTCGCCCAGCACCTCGCTCACGCGGCCCACCGGCTGCGAGAACATCGAGGCCGGCTCGGTGAGTTCCACCGCCACCACCTGCCCTGCCTGCGCATTGGCGGTGGCGTTCTTGGGAATCAGGATGTCCTGGCCATAGCGCTTGTCTTCGGGCGCCACCAGCCACACGCCGCTTTCATGCAGCAGGCGTCCGATGATGGGCGACTTGCGCCGCTCCAGGATCTCGAGCACACGGCCTTCGGGCCGGCCCTTGCGGTCGTAGCGCACCACGCGCACCCGCACCTTGTCGCGGTGGAGCACGGCGCGCATCTCCTGCTGCGACAGGTAGATGTCGTTGCCGCCCGGCTGCAGCACGAAGCCGTGGCCGTCGCGATGACCCTGGACGATGCCTTCCACTTCGCTCATCAGAGCGGCGCCGAGGCTGGGGGCGCTTGCGTTGTTTGAATTTTTGATGATAGACTTCCAGCTTCCCTGAAATGCCCAGGTGGCGGAATTGGTAGACGCACTAGTTTCAGGTACTAGCGGGTAACTCCGTGGAGGTTCGAGTCCTCTCCTGGGCACCAGTGATCAAGAAAAAACGAAGGGCCGATGCACACAGCATCGGCCCTTTTTGTTTGCGCGTAAAGAACAGCAGATCAAGCGCCGCAACACCGGCTGCAGTCGTGCCACCCCAGGACAGCAAGTCCTTGATGGCATCAACCAACGGCAGCGGCACCGCGGCGCGGTCGATCAAACCGAGAACTTCCGGGCCAGGCCTTCGGGGCGCAGGCCGTCGTACTCTTCGAACGGCTGATGGATCCACGGGCTGGTGGTCAGCAGTTCGACGTAGTAGTCGGGGGTGTAGGTCGACACGCCCTTGGTCCAGATGACCGCCGAGCGCAGCTCCTGGATGGAAGGCATGCCGCGCAGGCGTTCGACCACCGCCTTGAGCGTGATGCCCGAGTCGGCCAGGTCGTCGACCAGCAGCACGCGGCCGGCCAGCTCGCCCTTGGGCATGGTGATGTACTTGGCCATGTCCAGCCGGCCCTGGATGGTGCCGGCCTCGGCCCGGTACGAGCTGGTGGACATGATGGCCAGCGGCTTGTCGAACACGCGCGACAGCACGTCGCCCGGGCGCATGCCGCCGCGGGCCAGGCACAGGATCTGGTCGAACTCCCAGCCCGAGTTGTAGACCTTGAGCGCCAGGCGCTCGGTCAGCATGTGGTACTCGTCCCAGGAGACGTAGAGGTGTTTGCCGTCGTCGGTCAGCATCGAAGGCTCCTTGTCGGTCAGGCTTGGTACGGGTGGCGAAGGAGGATGGTGTGCTCGCGGTCGGGGCCGGTGGACACCATGTCGATGGGGGCGCCGATGTAGGCCTCCACACGCTCCAGGTAGGCGCGCGCATTGGCCGGCAGCGCATCCCACTGGGTGACGCCGAAGGTGGTTTCGGTCCAGCCCGGGAAGGTCTCGTAGATCGGCTTGCAGGCCAGGATGTCGTCGGCGTCCAGCGGCAGGATGTCGACGCGCCGGCCGTTGAGCTCATAGCCCACGCAGACGTTGATTTCCTTCAGGCCGTCCAGCACGTCGAGCTTGGTGATGCACAGGCCCGAGATGCCGTTGATGATGATCGAGCGCTTGAGCAGCGCCGCGTCCAGCCAGCCGCAGCGGCGCGGGCGGCCGGTGACGGTGCCACGCTCCTGGCCCACGGTGGACAGGTGGTGGCCCACCGTGCCCTCCTCGTCCATCGGCAGCTCGGTCGGGAACGGGCCCGAGCCCACGCGCGTGGTGTAGGCCTTGGTGATGCCCAGGATGTAGTGCAGCTGGTCCGGGCCCACGCCCGAGCCCGCAGCCGCATTGCCGGCCACGCAGTTGCTGGAGGTGACGTAGGGGTAGGTGCCGTGGTCGATGTCCAGCAGCGTGCCCTGTGCGCCTTCGAACAGGATGTTGGCGCCTTCCTTGTTGGCGGTGTGCAGGCGGTAGCCCACGTCGGCCATCATCGGCTTGAGCTGCTCGGCCACCTGCATCGCATGGTCGAAGATGGGCTGGAATTCCAGCGGCGTGCTCTTGAGGTAGCCGCCCAGCGCAAAGTTGTGCAACTCCAGCAGCTCCTTGAGCTTCTTGGCGAAGCGCTCGGGGTGCTTCAGGTCCTGCACGCGCAGCGCGCGGCGGGCCACCTTGTCTTCATAGGCGGGGCCGATGCCCTTGCCGGTGGTGCCGATCTTGCCGGCGCCGCTGGTCTCGCGCAGCGCCTCGCGTGCCTTGTCCACTTCCACGTGGAAGGGCAGGATCAGCGGGCACGATTCGCTGATGAACAGGCGCGAACGCACGTCCAGGCCGATCTTCTCGAGCCGCTCGATCTCGGACAGCAGGTGGGTGGGATCGACCACCACGCCATTGCCGATGAAGCACTGCACGCCGTCGCGCATGATGCCGCTGGGAATGAGCTGCAGCGCCGTCTTCACGCCCTTGATGACCAGCGTGTGGCCGGCGTTGTGGCCGCCCTGGAAGCGCACCACGGCTTGTGCATGGTCGGTGAGCCAGTCCACCACCTTGCCCTTGCCTTCGTCGCCCCACTGGGTGCCGACGACCACGACGTTCTTGCCCCGCGCCGCACGCGGGGCCGAGTTGCTCTGCTGTTGCATGATGTCCGAAAGGTTCGTGAAAAGAGTTCAGAGCGCCCGCAGCGCCCAGCGGCCATCGACCAGCGCCAACTCGCGGTCGCAATCGAATTCCTGGGCCTCGTGTTCATGGCCGGGCAGCACGCACACCACCGTCTCGCCCTGCGCGCGCAGGCCGCGCACCGCTTCGCGCAGCGCGGCGTCTTCGCCCCAGGGGGCGCGGATGGCCGCACGCGGGCCTTGCGGCGCGGCTAGTTCCACCAGCGCCTTGAGGTCGAGGCTGAAGCCGGCGGCCGGCCGGTTGCGGCCGAACACGGCGCCCACTTCGTCGTAGCGGCCGCCACGCACCAGCGAATCGCTGGCGCCGGCGCCGTACAGCGCGAAGCGCACGCCGCTGTAGTAGGCATAGCCGCTCATGTCGGCCAGGTCGAAGCCCACCCGCACCTGCGGATGGGCGCGGCGCACATGGCTGGCCAGCCATGCCAGGTCGTCCAGCGCGGCGGTGATGAGCCGGTGCGCGGGCAGCTGGCTGCGCGCGGCGGCCAGCACGTCGGCACCGCCATAAAGGCGCATCAGCGTGGCAAAGCCCTGGCGGGTGGCGGCCGGCAGGTCGGCGGTCACGGCGGCCAGCGCTTCGCCGTCCTTGTGGGCCAGCGCGGCGGTCAGGTCGTTCAGCCGCTCAGCCGGCAGCGAAGCACCGTCCAGCAGGCCACGCACCACCCGCGCATCGCCCAGGTCGAGCACCGGCGCCTCGATGCCGGCAGCGCGCAGGCCGTCGAGCGCCAGCTCGATGACTTCGAGCTCGGCTTCCAGGCCGGCATGGCCATAGATCTCGGCACCGAACTGCAGCGGCTCACGCGTGGCATGCAGCCGCTCGGGGCGGGTGTGCAGCACCGGGCCGCAATAGGCCAAGCGGGTGACGCCGTTGCGGTTGAGCAGGTGCGCGTCTATCCGGGCCACCTGCGGCGTGGTGTCGGCCCGCAGGCCGAGGGTGCGGCCGCTCAGCTGGTCGACCAGCTTGAAGGTCTTGAGGTTGAGCTCACGCCCGGTGCCGGACAGCAGGGATTCGAGGTGTTCGAGCAGCGGCGGAATCACCAGCTCGAAGCCATAGCCGCGCGCCATGTCCAGCAGGTCGCGCCGCAGTTCTTCAATGCGCCGGGCCTGCGATGGCAGGACATCGGCAATGTGCTCGGGCAGCAGCCACGCAGACGACATCAAAAATGCACCGGTATTAAAAACCTGATTGTACGGGCCTCAGCAGCCCGTACCACGGTAGCCAGCGGGCCGGATGGCTCAGCCCGCGGCGGCCCGCATCAGGTCCACCAGCGCCGGCCGGCCGGCCGCTGGCTCAGCGGCCGCTGGCCGGGGCGGCGCTGCCGCCGCCGCGCATGGCCTTGAAGAACTCGCTGCTGGGGTCGAGCACCATCACGTCGCTCTTGTTGCGGAAGCTGGCGCGATAGGCCTCGAGGCTGCGGTAGAACTGGGCGAACTGCGGGTCGCGGCCGAAGGCATCGGCGTACAGCGCCGAAGCCTGCGCATCGCCCTCGCCCTTGATCTTCTGCGCGTCGCGGTAGGCCTCGGCGATGATGACTTCGCGCTGGCGGTCGGCATCGGCGCGGATCTTCTCGCCATCGGCGGCGCCTTGCGACCGCAACTCGTTGGCCACCTGCTTGCGCTCCGATTCCATGCGGCGGTAGACGGCGTCGGTGATGTCGGCCACGAAGTCCACGCGCTTGACGCGCACGTCCACGATCTCGATGCCGAACGCCTTGCTTTCGTCGGCCAGGCGTTCACGCACGGCCTGCATCA
>CAKZXL010000560.1 GCA_937883885.1 uncultured Aquincola sp.
TCCGAACCCGGGGTGGGCACACGGTCGCATTCCACGCCCGGCGTGGTGCGAACCATGAAACCGGGGATTGCGCAGGGGGGCGCCGGCCTACTCGGCGCCCAGCACCTGCAGGCCGTCGATCACGCCGGCCAGCAAGGCCGAGGTGTGCTGCAGCGCCGCTTCCAGGCCGTCGGCATCGGCCTCGCCGGCGCAGATGGCTTCGAGCCGGCGGGCCGCGTCGTGCAGCGGCATGGCGCCCAGGGTGCCCGAGACGCTGGCCAGGTCGTGCGCCAGGCGGCGCGCCAGCGCCTTGTCGCCCTGCGCCCAGGCTTGCGCCACGCGGGCGGGTGTGCCGCGCTGCGCCTCGCGGAACTTGATGAGCAGCCGGCGGTAGAGGGCCTGGTTGTTCATCGTGCTCGCGCGGCCGATGGCAAGGTCGATGCCGGGCAACTCAGGCAGTGCAACCGGTGCGGCGGGAATCTTCATGGCGGGCAATGGCTTGAAGGCAGAAACGGAAGGAAGGAAATCGGCGGCCCGGCGGGCCGCCGGACTCGTGAGGCAGGCCTGCAGCAGCGCCTCGCCATCGACCAGCGGCTTGCGCAGCACGGCCTTGACGCCCAGCTCGCACCCCAGCGGCCGGTGCGGCGCCAGCAAGGCCACGGCGTCTTCGTCGCCGGGGCCCGCCATCAGCAGGAAGGGGGCGCTGCAGGCCGCTTCGCGCAGGCGGCGCGCGCAAGCCACGGCGTCCAGCGGCGGCAGGCGGGCGTCCAGCACCACCAGATCGAATTCGCGGCCGGCTTCATGGGCGCGGGTGACGGCGCGCAGCGCGTCCCAGGCGTCGTGCGCGGGCTGGATGGCCAGGCCGACGGCCTCGCCCAGCTGCAGCAGCACGCCCATGGCCGCCAGGTTGTCGTCCACCGCCAGGATGCGCTGCGGCCAGGCCAGCAGCTGGGCTGGCGGCAGGGCCCGGGCCGACGAGGGCCCGGGCCGTGCAGCCGCCGGGTCGCCGGGCTCGAAGGCCTGCTCGAAGAAATACAGCGCCGACGCAGGCTCACCGCCGGCCAGGCCGGCCGCCTGCACATGGAAGTGCAGCAGCCGCCGGCCGGCGTGGGGCGTGGGGCCGGCCGTGGCGGCGGCACACTCCTGGATGGTGAGGACGACGCTGCCCTGCCCGGCCAGTTCGGCCAATGCGGCATGACCCAGGGATTGCAGCCGATCGACCAATGCGTCGAGGTCGCCCCGCCATTGCAATGCGCGCCCGGACCATTGCACGGGCAGTTGCACCACCCACTCCGCGCCATGCGCGCGCGCCTGCCGCGCCCAGCCCGCTGCCACGCGATCAACCATGTCCTGGATAACAAAGGTGGTGGCGCTCATTCCGCAGGCCTGGCCAACATCACGGAACATCATAACTGCGGGCCCGTATCACTCCGGCAAAGAGCTTAAGCGGCTTTACAAAGATGCCCAAAATCGGCGCGAGGCGCGGCGGTCAGGTGTCATTCAATATCAATATGTATTATTTGACATCACTTGATAGGGTCTCAAAACCCCATCACCCATCGCCACGAATTTGTATCAAAGTGAAACAGACGGGATGACGAATCCCTGACGCTCACCGCTTTTTCGCGCACACACAAAAAAGCCGCCCGTGGGCGGCTTTGGCGGCAGGTGCCTGTGGCGGCGGGAGCAGCAACTCAGACAGCAGCCTCGGACGCCGGGTCGGTCACGGCATTCAGGCGCGGCAGATGCGGCGCCAACGCCTTGCGCAGCAGCGGCTCCAGCTGGGCCACCAGCTGCAGCTTGTGGGCCACCGGCACACCGGCCAGGGCAAAGGCGTACGGGGCGCGCTGCTGCTCGTCCAGCGAGGTCATGACGATCAACTCGCTGTTGGCGAACTGCGGATGCGAGCGCAGGCTGGCAATCAGCGTGGCGCCGTCGATGCCGGGCAGCAGGATGTCGACGATCAGCACCTGCGGCTGCAGCTGGCCGTACATCGCCAGGCCGGCAATGCCGTCGTCGGCCACGTGCAGCTCCACTTCGGGGTACTGCTCGCGCACCAGCAGCGACACCAGATTCTGGAAATGCGAGGAATCTTCCACCAGCAGCACGCGGGGGGCGCGTGCCTCCGGGCGGCTGCTGCCGCCGGCACCACCCGACGTCACGTGCATGCGGTTGACTGCGATCCAACGCTCGACCGACACCTTGGAGATGCGGCGGTGGCCACCCGGGGTCTTCCAGGCTTCCAGCTCACCGCGGTCGACCATCAACTGCACCGAACGCACGGCCAGCCCCAGCAGGCGCGCCGTTTCGATGGTCGTGTAGAACGCCGACGTGGTGGCTTCTTCGGCGGTCGATGTTGTTTTCGCGTTCATATGGCGTGATTATTTCATCCGCAGCAGGGCAAGCGCCTATTTTTACGCCCTTAACTACCCCGGATCGGGGTAGCGAATCGGCGCCAGGTGCTGTCCCCGTGCATCCGGCCAGGGGCGCTTGCCCATCAGATCTGCTGAATCGGCCGTTTCTCCCGAATCTGTACCCGCAAGATTGCGAACCTGGGGACGACCGGTCCGGCGATGCGCGAGTGGTGTTCAAGGATTGTCCGACCGAGCGGTCAATTGTCCAACTCCTGACAATGTAGGCGGCCCCGTAGCGAATTGGCAAAGGATGGCTAAAACTTGCATCAATGATATTAATGCCATCATGACAATCACTTGTTGTGCATTGCAAGCACACCCCCATTGACCCGTCGCCAGCAGGGGTGATCAGCAATGTGCAGGCATGGAGACTGCCACCGCACAGCCAACGGGGCGCCCGCCGGGCCGCTTCGCACCCCAGGAGTACCGCATGTTCGAGCCCAAGATCACCAAGGACGACCTGCCGCTGTCGTTCGGCAGCTTCAAGCCGACCGGCCACGCGGTGGTGGTTTTCCCCCAGGAAGCATGCGCCGACCAGCTGGCGCAATCGTTGCGCGAGCACGGCCTGGCTGATGCCGACATCGTGCGGCTGACGCCCGAGGAAGTGGTGGCCCGCTTCAAGCCGCTGCTGCCCGAAGCCAGCGGCGCCTCCGGCTTCGGCTCGGAGATCCAGTCGATGCGGCAGATCTACCTGCTTGCCCTGGAAGGCCACGGCCTGATGATCATCCGCGTGACCGACGACGACATGCAGGAGCGCGTGGCCCATGCGGCCCGGGAAGGCAAGGCCACCCTGGCCAAGAAGTACGGCCTGCTGACGATCGAAGAATTGATCTGACGCGGCGCGACCCGGGCCCGGCGCTGCCCGGCTTGCGCGATCATCGGCGACCGTGACGCCGTTTTTCGCATGACTGCACTGACTTGGCTGGACGACGAGTCGCAGCCGCTGCCCGACACCCGCCGCGCCCTTTCCGCCGACACCGACGCCCCGGGCTTGCTGGCCGCCGGCGGCCGCCTGACCACGCGCCGGCTGGAAGAGGCCTACCGCAAGGGCGTGTTCCCCTGGTTCTCCGAGGGCCAGCCGGTGCTGTGGTGGAGCACCGACCCGCGCATGGTGCTGCCGGTGGCGGAGTTCAAGCTGTCGCGATCGCTGAGGAAGACGCTGGCGCGCTTCATCCGCACGCCGGGCTGCGACGTGCGCATCGACAGCGCCTTCGAGCGGGTGATCGGCGCCTGCGCCGGCACCCCGCGCGAAGGCCAATCCGGCACCTGGATCCTGCCCGAGATGGTGGCTGCCTACACCGCCTGGCACCGCGCGGGCCGCGTGCACAGCTTCGAGACCTGGATGGACGGCGAGCTGGTGGGCGGGCTGTACGGCGTGTCCATCGGCCGCATGTTCTTCGGCGAATCCATGTTTGCGCACCGCACCGACGCGTCCAAGATCGCGCTGGCGGCGCTGGTGTGCTTTTGCCGCGCGCACGACCTGCCGCTGATCGATTGCCAGCAGAACACCGGCCACCTGGCCTCGCTGGGTGCGCGTGAATGGCCGCGTGCGCAGTTCGAAGCCCATCTGGCCCAGGTGCTGCCGGCCGCGGGGCCGCGGGTTTGGTCCTATGATCCTGCGCACTGGGCCCAGCTCGGACTGCGCGGAGAGCCAAGCGCGTGACCTATCCGAAAGACCTTCCCCTCGCGTCGCTGCAGTTTTACGCCACGGCGCCCTACCCCTGCAGCTATCTCAGCGGCCGCATGGCCCGCTCGCAGGTGGCCACGCCCAGCCATCTGATCCACGCTGACGCGTATTCGGGCCTGGTGGCCAACGGCTTCCGGCGCAGCGGCATGTTCACCTACCGGCCCTACTGCGA
>CAKZXL010000561.1 GCA_937883885.1 uncultured Aquincola sp.
CATGATGCGCTCGACGTTTTCCACCACCACGATGGCGTCGTCCACCACGATGCCGATGACCAGCACCATGCCGAACATGGTCAGCACGTTGATCGAGAAGCCCAGCGCCAGCAGCACCGCGAAGGTACCCAGCAGCGCCACCGGCACCACGATGGTCGGGATGATGGTGTAGCGCCAGTTCTGCAGGAACAGGAACATCACCAGGAACACCAGCACCACGGCCTCGAACAGCGTGTGCACCACCTGCTCGATGGAGATGCTGACGAAGCGCGAGGTGTCGTACGGGATCTCGTACTTGACGCCCTGCGGGAAGAACTTGGACAGCTCTTCCATGCGCGCGCGCACCGCGGTGGCGGTCTGCAGCGCATTGCCGGTGGGCGACAGCTGGATGCCGATGCCGGTGGAGGGCTGGCCGTTCAGCCGTGCCGAGGTGGCATAGGCCTGGCCGCCCACCTCGATGCGGGCGACGTCGCGCAGCCGCACCGTGGAGCCGTCGGCATTGGCGCGCAGCACGATGTTGCCGAACTGCTGCGGCGAGCTCAGCTGGCCCTGCACCACCACGGTGGCGAAGATGCTCTGGCCCGGGACGTTGGGCAGGTCGCCGATGGTGCCGGCAGAGACCTGCGCGTTCTGGGCGCGGATGGCGGCATTGACCTCGGTGGCCGACAGGTTGAAGCCCACCAGCTTGGCCGGGTCGATCCAGATGCGCATCGCGCGCTCGGTGCCGAACAGCTGCGCCTGGCCCACGCCCGGCACGCGCTGCAGCTCGGGCAGCACGTTGCGCGAGGCGTAGTCACCCAGCGCCACCGGGTCGTAGCGCGGGTCATCCGACGACAGGATGGTGAACATCAGGAAGTTGTTGCGCGACTTGTCCACGCGCACGCCCTGCTGCGTCACCGCGGCCGGCAGGCGCGGAGTGGCGCGCGCCAGGCGGTTCTGCACGTCCACCTGCGCCAGCTCGGGGTTGGTGCCCGGCTCGAAGGTGATGGTGATCGAGCCGGTGCCGTCGGCCTGGGCCACCGACTCCATGTAGATGAGGCCGGGCGAGCCGTTCATCTCGCGCTCGATCACGCTGAGCACGGAGTCTTCCAGCGTCTGCGCCGAAGCGCCCGGGTAGGCGGTGTTGATCACGATGGCCGGCGGGGCCACCGTGGGGTACTGGGCCACCGGCAGCTGCTTGATCGCCACGCCGCCGAGCACCAGGATGAACAAGGCGATCACCCACGCGAAGATCGGGCGATCGATGAAGAATTTGGCCATGGAGGTCCCTCGTTGCTGTGCCGCGAGGGCTTACTTGCTGGCGGCGCTGGCAGCGCCGGCCGGGTTGGAGGCAGCAGCGCCCGCGGCCGGGGCGGAAGCCCCCGCTGGCGCGCTGGCGGCATTGGGCGACCACGGCACCGGCTTGACCGGCGCACCGGGCACCATCATCTTCTGGAAGCCGTCGACGATCACCTGCTCGCCGGCCTTCAGGCCATCGAGCACGATCCACTGGTTGTTCTGGTTCTGGCCCAGCTTGACCTGGCGCGGCGCCGGCTTGCTGTCGGGGCCCACCACCAGCACCGTGTCGCCGGTGGCCGAGCGGGTGACCGCCTGCTGCGGCAGCAGGATGGCCTGCTCCAGCTGCGCCTGCTCGATGCGCACGCGCACGTACATGCCGGGCAGCAGCAGGCCGTCGGGGTTGGGCACTTCGGCGCGCAGCGTCACCTGGCCGCTGGTCTGGTCCACCGTCAGGTCGGAGAACAGCAGCTTGCCGGTGCGGCCGTATTCGGTGCCGTCGTCCAGCAGCAGGTGCACCACCGCCGATTCACCGCTGCCGGCACGTGCCAGCTTGCCCGCGGCCAGCGCACGGCGCAGGTTCAGCACCTCGGTGGCCGACTGGGTGAAGTTCACGTACATCGGGTTGATCTGCTGCACCACTGCCAGCGCGGTGACTTCGCCCTGGCCCACCAGCGCGCCTTCGGTCACCAGCGCGCGGCCGATGCGGCCCGAGATCGGCGAAGTGACGGCGGCATAACCGCGGTTGATGCCGGCGGTGCGCACCTGGGCGCGGGCCACGGCCACGTCGGCCTCGGCCTGCTTCTGCGCGGCCACGGCGTTCACGTAGTCCTGCTTGCTGATGGCGTTGGCTTCGACCAGCGGCTTGTAGCGCTCGGCCTGGGCCTTGGTCTGGGCCACGTTGGCCTCGGCCCGCGCCAGCGAGGCCTGGGCGCTGGCCAGCGCGGCTTCGTACGGCGCGGCGTCGATCTCGAACAGCGGCTGGCCGGCGCGCACGTCGCTGCCCTCGCGGAACAGCCGCTTTTGCAGGATGCCGGCGGCGCGGGCGCGCACCTCGGCCACGCGCGAGGCTTCCAGCCGGCCGGGCAGCTCGGTCACCAGCCCCACGGACTGGGGCTGCACCGCCACCACGCCCACGGTAGCCGGCGGCATGCCGCCTCCGGGCGGGCCGCCCGCGCCGCCCTCTTCCTTCTTGCCGCAGGCGGCAAGCAGCACCGCGGCCGTGATCACGGCCAGGGCGACTCGGGGGTTACGGGCGCGTTGCGAGGCGCCGAAAAAAGAAACAACGGCAGGCTTTGGTTGCAACACGGTGCAAGTCCTTGAAGGGTTTTTCTTGGAGAGGCTGCGGGAATACCCGTAGCCCGGTCGGCCGCGAGTATACATACAGACTAGAATGTATGCACAACGCCCCCAGCTGATGAGGGCCCTACGACTGACAACGCATCGACATGGCCCGCAAGACCAAGGAAGAAGCCCTCGCCACCCGCGCCAGCATTCTGGACGCGGCGGAGCTGCTGTTCCACCGTCAGGGCGTGTCGCGCACCTCTCTGCACGACATCGCAGCGGCCGCCGGCGTCACCCGCGGTGCGGTGTACTGGCATTTCAAGGACAAGGCCGATGTGTTCACCCAGATGATGGACAGGGTCTGCCTGCCGGTGGAAGAAGGCGGTGCCGCGTTGATGGCCGATGCCGGGCTGGTGGGCTTGCGCACCCATCTGGACGAGGTGTTTGCCCTGGTCACCCACGACGAGCAGGCGCGCCGCGTGCTCGAGATCGCCACCCAGAAGGTGGAATACGTGGATGAGCTGCTGGCCGTGCGCAGCCGACATCTGGAGGTGCGCGACGGCCATGTGGCCCGCCTCGCCGAGCTGCTGGAAAAGGCGCAGGCGCAGGGCGAGGTGCCGCGCCAGCGGCCGGCGCGTGAGCTGGCGCTCGGTCTGCACGCGGTGGTGGACGGTCTGCTGCACAACTGGCTGCTCGACCCCAGTGCCTTCGACCTGCAGAGGGTGGGCCGGATGACGGTGGCGGTGTACCTCGCCGGGCTCGCCGACGCGCAGGCCTGCAGCGCCGCATGACGCGTCGGCGCTCCGGCGATGCGCCTGCCATGCCGTCGCTGTTCGACGCCGCTGCGCTGCCAGCGCCGTGCGCTGCCGCCGACAGCACCGGGCAACTGCAGCCGGCGCTGGCGCCGGCCGAGGTGCAGGCCCTTGCCAACGCCCTGCACCAGCGCTTCGGCGGACGGCTGCGGCTGGGCACCTCATCCTGGAGCTTTCCGGGCTGGCACGGACTGGTGTGGGGACGTGCTTATGGCCGCCCCACCCTGGCCCGCCGCGGGCTGACCGCTTATCACCAACACCCGCTGCTGCGCACCGTCAGCCTGGACCGCGCCTTCTACCGGCCGCTGCAGGCGGCCACCTATGCCGGCCTGGCCGAACAGGTGCCGGCCGACTTCCGCTTCGTGGTCAAGGCGCCGGCGCTGGTGACCGATGCCACGCTGCGCGAGGCGGCCACCGGCAAGGCGCTGCACGCCAACCCGGCCTTCCTCGATCCGCAACGCAGCGTCGCCGAGGTGCTGCAGCCCGCGCTGCAAGGCCTGGGGCCGGCGCTGGGCGTGCTGGTGTTCCAGCTCTCGCCATTGCCGGTGGACTGGCTGCGCGACGAAGCGCGCCTGCATGGCGCGCTCGACGCGCTGTGGCAGGCCGTGATGCCGGCCCTGCCGATCGGCGACCACCGCCCGCTGGTGGCGCTGGAAGTGCGGGACGCCGAGCTGATGACGCCGGCCCTGGCGCAGCTGCTGCGCCGCCATGGGGTGCGCTGGTGCGCCGGCCTGCACGACCGCATGCCGACCATGACGGAGCAACTGCCCATGCTGCGGGCGATGTGGCCCGGGCCGCTGGTGTGCCGGTGGAACCTGCAGAAGGGCCAGCGTTATGCGCAGGCCAAGGATGCCTGGGCGCCGTTCAACCGGCTGCAGGCCCCGGACGAGGCCACGCGCGAGGCGCTGGCCCGGGTGATCGCCGGCACGCTGGCGGCGGGTGAAACCGCCTGGGTGACGATCAACAACAAGGCCGAAGGCTCGGCCCCGTTGAGTGTGCTGGCACTGGCGCAGGCCGTGCTGCGCCAGAGCGATGCCGCTTAGGCCGCGTTCTTGGCCGCGAATTCCCAGTTCACCAGCTTGTCGAGGAAGGTCTCGACGAACTTGGGGCGCAGGTTGCGGTAGTCGATGTAGTAGGCGTGTTCCCACACGTCCACGGTCAGCACCGGGGTGTCGCCGGTGGTCAGCGGGGTGCCGGCGGCGCCCATGTTGACGATGTCCAGCGAGCCGTCGGCCTTCTTGACCAGCCAGGTCCAGCCCGAGCCGAAGTTGCCCACGGCGCTCTTGACGAAGGCTTCGCGGAAGGCGGCGTAGCTGCCCCACTTGGCGTTGATGGCCTCGGCCAGCGCGCCGGTGGGCTCGCCGCCGCCGTTGGGGGTCATGCAGTTCCAGAAGAAGGTGTGGTTCCAGATCTGCGCGGCGTTGTTGTAGATGCCGCCGGACGACTTCTTGATGACGTCCTCGAGCTGCATCTCCTCGAACTCGGTGCCCTTTTGCAGGTTGTTCAGGTTCACCACGTAGGCGTTGTGATGCTTGCCGTGGTGGTATTCGAGCGTCTCTTGGCTGTAGTGCGGTGCCAGCGCGTCGATCGCGTAAGGCAGGGGGGGCAGCACTCGTTCCATGATCATTCCTCGTTGTTGAGCCGGTCGTACCGACGGGTGGAGCGGTTTGGCGGGCGCATTGTAGGCAGCACCCTGGCGTCGTTCGACGTCAAGGGTGCATGTCACACAGCGGCGTCCGGAGAAGGCCTGGCCACCGGGGTTTGGGGGTGCACTTCCTGCACCACCGCGTCGGCGCGGCCATCGGCAAACACCGCAGCAATGCGCGAGCCCGGCTGCACCGCCGTGGCCGAGGTGATGGCATGGCCGTCTTCGCCAGTGACCCAGGCGTAGCCGCGCTGCAGCACCCGCCCGGGGTCCAGCGCATGCAGCCGGCCAGCCAGGTGCTGCAGCCGCCCATCGGCGCGGGCCAGCGGCGCCTGCGGCGCACGGGGCAGCCGCTCGCCCACCTGCTGCAGCCGCGCCTGCGCCCGTGAGAGCTGCTGCGCCAGCGCCCGGTGCAGGCGCGAGGCCGCCTGCTGCTGGCCCAGCGCGGCCTGCTGCATCGCCTGCCGCAAGGCCTGCTGGCGACGGTGGTCCAGTTGCTGCAGCCGCTGGCCGTGGCGGGCCAGCGCCTGCGCCGGCCGCGCCAGCTGCATCGCACGGCGGTCCAGGTGCTGGGCCTGGCTGTCCAGCCGGCGGTGCACCAGCGTCTGCAGCCGGTGGGCCAGCGTGGCCAGGCGGTCGAGCGAATCGGCACGGGCCGGCGACACCAGCTCGGCCGCGGCCGTGGGCGTGGGTGCGCGCAGGTCGGCCGCAAAGTCGCACAGCGACACATCCGTCTCGTGGCCCACGCCGCACACCAGCGGAATGGGCGAATCGGCCACCGCGCGCACCACGCGCTCGTCGTTGAAAGCCCAGAGGTCTTCCAGCGAGCCGCCGCCGCGGCACAGGATCAGCGTGTCCACCTCCTGGCGCTGCGCGGCACGCTGCAGCGCCGCCACCAGCGAAGCCGGTGCCTCCGGCCCCTGCACCAGGCTGGGGTACACGATCACTTCCACCTGCGGCGCACGCCGCTGCAAGGCGGTGAGCACGTCGTGCAGCGCGGCAGCGCCCAGCGAGGTGACCACGCCCACCCGCTGCGGATAGGCGGGCAGCGGCCGCTTGCGCTCGGGGCTGAACAGTCCCTGCGCTTCCAGCCGGGCCTTCAGCCGCAGGAACTGCTCGTACAAGGAGCCGGCGCCCACCTGCTGCATGGCTTCAACCACCAGCTGCAGTTCGCCGCGCGCCTCGTACACGGCCAGGCGGCCCCGCAGTTCCACCTGCTGGCCGTCGCGCGGCTGGAAGTCCACCAGCGCCGCAGCGCGGCGGAACATGGCGCAGCGCAGCGCGCCGGCAGCGCCATCGCTGTCCTTCAACGTGAAGTAGCAGTGGCCGCTGGCGGCGCGGGTATAGCCGCTGAGTTCGCCGCGAACCGATACGGCCCCAAAACGCGCCGCCAGCGCATCGCCAGCGGCCAGCAGCAGCGGCGCGACGCCCCAGATCTGGCGCCCGGGCGCCCCGCCCTGGAGCATGCTCATCGGGCGCGCCCCGAGGGTGGGCACTGGGAGAACTCCACAAGGCGGCGCACCCCGGGGCAGCTGCTCAATGCACCCGTCACCGGGCTGTCATTTTCGTCTAAGTGCTTGATTTTCAAAGACAACACGGTGCCTCAATTTTCAGCAATCTAGTGCGGGGCCAATGATTTCGCGCGTTTGCGGCGAACTCAACATGGTTGCCCACAAAGTTATCCACAGGAGCCGTGGATTGGTGGATTGTCAAGTGCAGGCCGTGGAGTGCCCACGCCAAGTGAGCGAACACAAGCGCGCCGCAGGGGGTGGTTCAAAGGGCGGCAGGCCGCGCCGGGCCGGGTGAAAGCATGGCCCCATAATCGCGCCTCGTTGGACGGCTGGCACCGCGGTGGCGCTGGCGCAATCCCTGGGATCAAGCGTGTTTTCGATCATACAAGCCGCGGGCTGGCCCATCTGGCCGTTGCTGGCCTGCTCGGTGGTGGCCCTGGCCCTGGTCATCGAGCGCTTTTCCAGCCTGCGGCCCGCCCGTGTGGCACCGCCCAAGCTGCTGGACGAAGTGCTCACCCTCACCCGCTCCAACCTGCCGGGGCCCGACGTGGTGCACAAGCTGGCCGGCAATTCGGCGCTCGGCCAGGTGCTGGCCGCCGGGCTGCGCAGCGTGATCGCCGAGCCGCGCATCACCGAAGAAAGCCTGCGCCAGTCGCTCGAAGGCACCGGCCGCGTGGTGCTGCACCGGCTGGAGCGCTACCTCAACGCGCTGGGCACCATTGCCACGGCCGCGCCGTTGCTGGGCCTGCTGGGCACCGTGGTGGGCATGATCGAGATCTTCGGCGCGCAGGCACCCGGCGCCACCGGCAACCCGGTGCAGATGGCACATGGCATCTCCATCGCGCTGTACAACACGGCCTTCGGCCTGATCGTCGCCATCCCGGCGCTGATGTTCCACCGCTACTTCCGCGGCCGGGTGGACGAGTACGCGCTGACGCTGGAGCAGGCCGCCGAACGCCTGGTGCCGCACCTGATGCGGTTTGTGGTGCGCACGCCGGCATGAACTTCCGCCGCCCCCGGCGCGACGAGCCGGACATCAACCTGATCCCGTTCATCGACGTGCTGCTGGTGGTGCTCATCTTCCTGATGCTGTCCACCACCTACGCCCGCTTCACCGAACTGCAGGTGAACCTGCCGGTGGCACAGGCCGAGCCGATGCGCGAAAAGCCCGTCGAGCTGCTGGTGTCGGTGGCGGCGGACGGGCGCTACGCCGTCAATGGCCAGGCGGTGCCGGGCCGTGGCGTGGAGCCGCTGGCCGCCGCCATGGGCAGCGCCGCCACCGAGCTGCGTGCGCCGCCGCCCGGGCCGGTGGTGGTGGTCTCGGCCGACGCCACGGCGGCCCACCAGTCGGTGATCAACGTGCTGGACGCAGCACGCCGCATCGGGCTGGCGCGGGTGACCTTCGCGGCGCAGGCGGGGCCGGGCTCGGTGGCGGCGGCCCCTGGCGGCTCGGCGGCCGCGGTGGAGGGTGCGGCGGCCCCATCGCCGGCCCCTGCCGCTGCCCCTGCCACGGCGCCGGCGCCCGCACGCTGAGCCGGCACCCGGGCATGGCCTGTCCCGCCGATGGCCCCGACGCCGCCCGCCGGCCCGCTGCAGGTGCGGGCCTGGCCGGCTGGCTGCAGCGCCAGTGGTGGCAGCCACGGCCGACGACGGCCGCCCAGCTGCTGCGGCCCTTGTCGTGGCTGTACCGCGCGCTGGCCGCGCTCGAGCGCCAGCGCCACCCGCCCGGCGTGGCCGACGTGCCGGTGGTGGTGGTGGGCAACCTGATCGCCGGCGGCGCGGGCAAGACGCCCAGCGTCATAGCGCTGGTGCGCTGGCTGCGCGAAGCCGGCTGGACGCCGGGTGTCATCTCCCGCGGCTATGGCCGCCAGTCGGCCGACGACCTCACCGAGGTGCGCCCCGACCAGCCGGCCAGCCGCACCGGCGACGAGCCGCTGCTGATCCGCCTGCGCACCGGCGCGCCGGTGTGGGTCGGCCGCGACCGGCTGGCGGTGCTGCAGGCGCTGCGGCGCGCGCACCCCGAGGTCAACCTGGTGGTGTCGGACGACGGCCTGCAGCACCACCGGCTGCCGCGCGACGTGCAGGTGGTGGTGTTCGACGAACGTGGCGCCGGCAACGGCCTGCTGCTGCCCGCGGGCCCGCTGCGCGAGCCGCTGCCCTCCGTCCTGCCGCCGCGCTCCGTGGTGCTGTACAACGCGCCCGCGCCCAGCACGCCGCTGCCCGGCCACGTCGCGCAGCGCGGCATCGGCGGCATCACGCCGCTGGCCGACTGGTGGGCCGGTGCATCGCCTGCGCAGCCGCTGCAGCAGTTGCAGGGCCGGCCGGTGGTGGCGGCGGCCGGCATCGCCTCGCCCGAGCGCTTTTTCGGCATGCTGGAAGCCGCGGGACTGGCCCTGCAGCGGCTGCCGCTGCCCGACCACCACGACTTCGCGCAACTGCCCTGGCCCGCATCCGCGCCCGACGTGCTC
>CAKZXL010000562.1 GCA_937883885.1 uncultured Aquincola sp.
CATTCTTGAGGCGATGCGGCGTGGTGACCGCGAACGCCTTGACCTTGCCTGCCTCGATCTGGCCGGAGGTGTTGGTGGTCTGGTCGCACATGATGTCGACCTGGCCGCCCAGCACGTCGTTCATCGCGGGTGCGGTGCCCTTGTAGGGCACGGTGGTCATGTCGATCTTCAGGGTCGACTGGAACAGCAGGCCGCACAGGTGAGAGGCGGCGCCCAGGCCGGCGTTGGCCAGGTTGACCTTGCCCTTGTTCTGCTCCAGCCACTTCACCAGCTCGGCGTAGTTGTTGGCCGGCAGCGAGGGGCGGCCGATGAGGGTCATCGGCACTTCGTTGATCAGGCCCAGGTATTCGAAGTCGTCGAGCGTCTTGTACGGCAGGCTGCGGTACAGGGCCGGCGCCGTGGCCATGCCGATGTGGTGCAGCAGCAGCGTGTAGCCATCCGGCGCTGCCTTGGCCACCTTGGCCGCGCCCAGCGTGCCGCCGGCGCCGCCGACGTTTTCGATGATGATGGTGCCGCCCAGCGGTTTGCGCAGCGCTTCGGCCAGGTCACGCGCCACCTTGTCGGTGGGGCCGCCAGCGGTGAACGGCACGACGATGGTCACCGGCTTGGTGGGGTATTGGGCGAACACTGCGGCACTCACGGCCATCAGCGCGCCGCCGATCAAAAGGTTCTTCTTCATGGCTACAGGCTCCTAGCTGCAAGGTGCAATCGCACGGTGGGCGAATGCTAGACAAGTGCCGCTGGCTTAGGCATCGGTGACTACGTAGGGGGTGGCCCGGGGTGGGCCATGCGGCGCGAAATACTGCGACGGACGCTAGCGGTAACTGCGCTTGTCCTCGATGACCACGCCGTCGTTGGGCAGGCTGCCCGTGGCCACCAGGCACACCTCTGCACGCAGTTTGGTCACGTCGCGCACGCTGGCCGCCAACTGATCAGCCAGCGGGTCGTCCCCCGGCTGCACCACCTCCGCATGCAAGGTCATGCGGTCGTTGGCCATCTCGCCTTCCACGATCAGACGCGCGCGGCGTACGCCGGGGTGGCGCTTGATCACTTCGGCCACCTGGCTCGGGTGCACGAACATGCCACGCACCTTGGTGGTCTGGTCGGCGCGGCCCAGCCAGCCGCGGATGCGTGTCTGGGTGCGGCCGGTGGGGCAATGGCCCGGCATCACGGCACTGAGGTCGCCGGTGCCGAAGCGGATCAGCGGATAGTCCTCGTCGAAGGTGGTGACCACCACTTCGCCCACTTCGCCCTCAGGCACCGGGTCGCCGGTGCCGGGGCGCACGATCTCGACGATCACCTGCTCGTCGATCACCAGGCCGTCACGCGCTTCGGTTTCGTAGGCGATCAGGCCCAGGTCGGCCGTGGCGTAGCACTGGTAGGCCTGCATGCCGCGCTCACGCAGCCAGTCACGCAAAGAAGGCGGAAAGGCTTCACCACTGACCAGCCCCTTGCGCAGCGACGACAAGGCCACCTGCTGCTCGGCGGCCTTTTCCAGCGCAATCTTCAGAAAGCTCGGCGTGCCGCAGTAGCCATGCGGGCGCAGCTCGGCCATGGCTTGCAGCTGCAGCTCGGTGTTGCCCACGCCGCCCGGGAACACCGCGCAGCCGAGCGCCAGCGCGCCTTCTTCCATCATGGCGCCTGCGGGGGTGAGGTGGTAGCTGAAGCTGTTGTGCACCAGGTCGCCGCGGCGAAAGCCTGCTGCATGCAGCGCACGCGCCAGTCGCCAGCTGTCGCTGCCCTGGCCCTGCGGCTCATAGATCGGGCCGGGCGACTGGAACACCCGCTTGGCCGGGCGCGACAGGCGCAGGCCGTTCCAGCCGGCGGTGGCAAAGCCGGCGAAAGGATCACCATCAGGGTGGGCCACCCGATGCGCCTGCTGCAGCGCCAACAGCTCATGCTTGCGCAACACCGGCAGCGTGGCCAGCGCGGCACGGCTGGTGATGGCGCGCGGATCGACGCCCGCCAGCCGTTGTGCCTGGGCCGGGCTGTGCGCCTGCGCATGCGCCACCTGCGCGGGCAAGGCGGCCATCAGTGCAGCCTCCCGCGCGGCGGGGTCGCGGATCTCAAGCGCGTCGAAGTACTCGGCCTTCATTCGTCGGAGCGCCAGCGCGCCAGTTGGGTTTTCAGGGTGTCGAGGAAGCGGCGCACCTCGGTGCTGGCGGCCAGCCGGTGCACGGTCCATTCGGGCGTGCGGGCCGGCCGCTTGACCACACGCGCCTCGATGGCGGTGTCGTCGGCGGACAGCTCGACCACCGCCTGGCCTTCAAGCTCATAACGTTGCCCCCGCTCGGTGAGCTTGAGGTCACGCAACTGGCGCTTGAGCTGCACCAGCGCTTCCGCCGGCTTGAAAGCGGGCAGGGCGAAGAAGTTGTCGTCGGACATGGCCGAAGCCCTCCAGGCCGGTTCAGGCCAGCCAGCGCTTGCGGCGCTTGTAGCTCTTGACGTCGCGGAAGCTCTTGCGCCCCTCGCCGCCGGTGCCGAGGTAGAACTCCTTGACGTCTTCGTTCTCGCGCAGCGCGGCGGCCGGGCCGTCCATCACCACGCGGCCGCTTTCCAGGATGTAGCCGAAGTCGGCATAGCGCAGCGCCATGTTGGTGTTCTGCTCGGCCAGCAGGAAGGTCACGCCTTCCTTGGTGTTGAGGTCCTTCACGATCTCGAACACCTCTTCCACGATCTGCGGCGCCAGGCCCATCGAGGGCTCGTCCAGCAGCACCATGCGCGGGTTGGCCATCAGCGCACGGCCGATGGCACACATCTGCTGCTCGCCACCCGAGGTGTAGGCCGACTGGCTGGTGCGCCGGGTCTTGAGCCGCGGGAAGTAGGTGTAGACCTTCTCCAGCGTCTCGGCCACCGCGGCGCGGCCGTCGGTGCGGGTGTAGGCCCCGGTCATCAGGTTCTCTTCGATCGTCAGGTGCGCAAAGCAGTGGCGGCCTTCCATCACCTGGATGACGCCACGCTCGACCAGGCTGGCGGGCGTGAGGTTCTCGATGCGCTCACCGCGCAGCGCGATCGAGCCCTTGGTCACGGCGCCGCGCTCGGCATGCAGCAGGTTGGACACCGCGCGCAGCGTGGTGGTCTTGCCGGCACCGTTGGCGCCCAGCAGCGCCACGATGGAGCCTTCCTCCACCCGCAGCGACACGCCCTTGAGCACCAGGATCACATGGTTGTAGATCACCTCGATGCCGTTGACGTCGAGGAAGTCGCGGCGCGCGGTGGCGCTCGGGGAGGGCGTGGCGGCGGCTTGCATGGCGATCAGCAGCTGCGGGGCTTGATGTTCTTGTCCTTGGCGTACTTGGCCGCCATCTCCTTGACCAGCGGGTCGATCAGCGATGGATCGGCCTGGTACCAGTCGGAGGTGATGTTCCACTTGCCGCCGTCCCACTGGACGATGCGCGCCCAGTCGGTGCCCATGTGGTTGCTGCACGAGGTCTTGACCGGCCGCATCACCTCGCCGAAGCCCAGCGTCTTCAGCCGCTCGGCCGACAGGTCGAGGTTCTCGAAGCCCCACTTGACCTGCTCGGGCGTCAGCGTCTTGCCCTTGCCGTACTTCTCCTGCGCGGTGCGGATGGCTTCGACCTGCAGCATCGAAATCATCATGCCGCGGGTGTGGGCCATCACGCCCACTTCGCTGGCGTCGCTGGCGGTGCCCTGGCCCTTGTCGTAGACGAACTTCTTCAGGTCGTCATGCACCTTGTCGCGGGCCGCGCTGTTGTGGATGGTGATGGCGTTGTAGCCCTTGGCGCCGGCCCCGATGTCCTTGACGTCGTGGTCGGAGCCGGCCCACCAGATGGCGTACATCTTCTCGCGCGGAAAGCCGCTGGCCTGCGCCTCGCGGATGCCGGCCGGGGTCATCACGCCGGCGGACCAGAACAGCACATAGTCGGGGCGCTGCTGGCGGATCTGCAGCCACACCGACTTCTGCTCGACGCCGGGCGGGGTGACGGGGAACATCACCAGCTCGAAGCCATCCTTGGCGGCGCGCTTCTGCAGCAGCGGGATCGGCTCCTTGCCGTAGGGCGAGTCGTGGTAGACGAGGGCGATCTTCTTGCCCTTGAGGCTGCCCTTTTCCTTCTTCAGGATGTCCTGGATCATCACGTCGGCCGCGGTCCAGTAGGTGCCCAGCAGCGGGAAGTTCCATTCGAACACCGTGCCGTCGACCGACTGCGACAGGCCGTAGCCCATGGTCTGGATGGCGATCTTGTCGTTGAAGGCCTTGTCCGTCACCGCGAAGGTGATGCCGGTGGACTGCGGGTCGAAGCCCGAGGCGCCGGTGCCCTTGCCCTTCAGCCGCTCATAACACTCCACGCCCTTGGCGGCGTCGTAGGCGGTTTCGCATTCTTCGAACACCAGCTTGACGCCGTTGACACCGCCGTCGCGCGCGTTGATGAGCTTGAGGTAGTCCTGCTTGCCATCGGCCCAGGGAATGCCCAGCGGGGCGAACTGGCCGGTGCGGTAGACCAGCAGCGGCACGAACTGCTCCGCGCCTTGCGCCTGCACGGCAGTGGGCGCGGCACCGAAGGACAGCGCGGCAGCGACGGCTGCGGCGGTGCGGAGGAAGCGCCGGGCCGCCCCAAGCTTCCTCATCCCCCGCGGGGGGGCGGTCGGGCGGAGCCCGGCCTTGGGGGCGGTCATCTCAAAAGATCCGAACTTCATGTTGTCTTGTCTCCGTGGGGCTGTGTTGCTGGGGTGAAGGGCGTCAGTGCGGGAAGGGCCACAGGCGCAGCTTTTCGCGGGCGGTGAGCCACAGGCGCGCCAGGCCGTGCGGCTCCACGATCAGGAAGAAGACGATCAGCGCGCCGAAGATCATGTGCTCCAGGTGCGAAGCGGTGGCCGTGGACAGCGGCAGGCCCAGCCAGTGCGGCACGTAGTTCAGCAGCAGCGGCAGCAGCACCATGAAGGCCGCGCCGAAGAAGGCGCCCGAGATCGAGCCCAACCCGCCGATGATCACCATGAACAGCAACTGGAACGAGCGGTCGATGCTGAAGGCCGCCGGCTCCCAGGAGCCCAGGTGCACGAAGCCCCACAGCGCGCCGGCCACGCCGACGATGAAGCTGCTCACCGCAAACGCCGACAGCTTGGCGTACACCGGCCGGATGCCGATGACGGCGGCCGCCACGTCCATGTCGCGGATGGCCATCCACTGGCGGCCGATGGCGCCGCGCACCAGGTTCTTGCTGAGCAGGCCGAACACCACCACGATACCCAGGCACAGCAGGTACTTCTGCGCCGGCGTTTCCACTGCCATGCCGAACAGCGACAGCTCGCGCACGCTCACCGAACCCGAGGACGAGTTGTTGGTGACCCAGGGCACGCGGTTGGTGAACCAGTCGGTGAAGAACTGCGCCGCCAGCGTGGCCACCGCCAGGTACAGGCCCCGGATGCGCAGGCTGGGGATGCCGAACAGCACGCCGAACACCGTGGCGCACAGGCCGCCGCCGATCAGCGCCACCAGCAGCGGCATGCCGTCGAAGCGCACCTGCAGGTTGTAGGCGGCATAGGCGCCGATGGCCATGAAGGCCCCGGTGCCCAGCGAGATCTGCCCGCAGTAGCCCACCAGGATGTTCAGCCCCATTGCTGCCAGCGACAGGATGAGGAACGGGATGAGGATGGCGCGGAACACATAGTCGCTGGCCATGAAGGGCACCGCGACGAAGGCCAGCACCAGCAGCAGCTGGATGGCCACCCGGTCCTGCAGCACCGGGAAGATCTGCAGGTCGGCGTGGTAGCTCTGCTTGAACTGACCGTTTTCACGATAAAGCATCGACGGCTCCGTGAACGATGAATGTATTGACCCAGCCACCGCCGCAGATCCGGCTTTGCCGGGCTGCCAGCGGGCGGCCCCCTTGGGGGGTAGCGAGCGAGAGCGAGCTTGGGGGCACCATCACACCCGGTCGATGATCTTGTCGCCGAAGAGGCCCTGGGGCCGCAGCAACAGGAAGCCCAATGCCAAGACATAGGCGAACCAGTTCTCGATGCCGCCGCCCAGGAAAGGCCCGAGATAGATCTCCGAGAGCTTTTCGCCCGAGCCGATGATCAGGCCGCCGACGATGGCGCCCGGCACCGAGGTGAGGCCGCCCAGGATGACCACCGGCAGGGCCTTGAGCGCCACCAGCGAGATGCTGAACTGCACGCCCAGCTTGCTGCCCCAGATGATGCCGGCCACCAGCGCCACGATGCCGCCGATGGACCAGACGATGACCCAGATGCGCGACAGCGGGATGCCGATGGACTGCGCCGCCTGGTGGTCGTCGGCCACCGCGCGCAGCGCACGGCCTGTGGCCGTCTTCTGGAAGAACAGCGACAGGCTGGCCACCAGCAGCGCCGAGACCAGTGCCGCATACAGGTCTTCCTTGCTGATCAGCAGGCCACCCTGGAACACATCCTCGAACAGGATCATCGGGTCCTTGGGCATGCCTACGTCGATCTTGTAGGTGGCGCTGCCGAAGATGAGCTGGCCCGCCCCGTCGATGAAGTAGGTGATGCCCAGCGTGGCCATCAGCAGCGCGATGGGCTCCTGGCCCACCAGCTGTCGCAGCGCCAGCCGCTCGATCAGCCAGGCCACGCCGATCATCACCACCACCGCCACCACGATGGCCAGCACATTGGCCAGGAAGCGGCTCTCAAAGCCCAGCCACTGCGGCAGCCACTCCGAGAAGCGCGCCATCGCCAAGGCCGCGAACAGCACCATCGCGCCCTGCGCGAAGTTGAAGACGCCGCTGGCCTTGAAGATGAGCACGAAGCCCAGCGCCACCAGCGCGTACAGCATGCCGGCCATCAGGCCGCCGAACAAAGTCTCTAGAAAGAACCCCATGCGCTACTCCTGGCGGTGGGCAGTCAATGGGAGGTGCCCAAGTAGGCGCGTACGACGTCTTCGTTCGTGCGCACCTCGTCGGGCGTGCCGTCGCCGATCTTCTTGCCGTAGTCCAGCACCACCACGCGGTCGGAGATGTCCATCACCACGCCCATGTCGTGCTCGATCAGCACGATGGTGGTGCCGAACTCGTCGTTCACGTCGAGGATGAAGCGGCACATGTCCTGTTTCTCCTCGACGTTCATGCCGGCCATCGGCTCGTCGAGCAGCAGCACCTGCGGCTCCATCGCCAGCGCGCGGCCCAGGTCCACGCGCTTTTGCAGGCCGTAGGGCAGGCGGCCCACCGGCGTCTTGCGCCAGGCCTGGATCTCGAGGAAGTCGATGATGCGTTCCACCTTCTCGCGGTGGGCGATCTCCTCGCGCTCGGCCGGGCCCCAGCGCAGCGCCTGCAGCAGCAGGTTGCTCTTCATGCGCAGGTTGCGGCCGGTCATGATGTTGTCCAGCACGCTCATGCCCTTGAACAGCGCCAGGTTCTGGAAGGTGCGGGCCACGCCCATCGTGGCCACCTGCCGCGGGTTCATGTGCTTGAAGGTCTTGCCCCGGAAGGTGATGGCGCCTTCCTGCGGCTGGTACACGCCATTGATGCAGTTGAGCATCGAGCTCTTGCCGGCGCCGTTGGGGCCGATGATGGCCCGCACCTCATGCTCGCGCACGTTGAAGCTGATGTCGGTGAGCGCCTTCACGCCGCCAAAGCGCAGGCTGATGTTGCGCACGTCCAGGATCACGTCGCCGATGCGGCGGCGGCCGGTGTCGGTGGGCTGCTGCGCCGCCGGGGCGGTGTCGCCGGCCGCCGGCGGCTGCTGCGCGAAGAGCGCGCCGGGCGCGGGCGGGTTGAGGGCTTGGGCCGCATAACTCATCAGGCTGCCTTTCCGACCGGCGCGAAGGTCTTCGCGTCGATGATCTTCAACGTGGCCGAGACGACGCCGGTGCGGCCGTCTTCGTACTTCACCGCGGTTTCGATGAACTGCTCGGTGCGGCCGCCATACAGCGCGTCCAGCAGCACCGCATAACGGTCGGCGATGAAGCCGCGGCGGACCTTGCGGGTGCGCGTGAGTTCGCCGTCGTCGGCGTCCAGCTCCTTGTGCAGCACCAGGAAGCGGCTGATCTGCGAGCCGGCCAGGCGCTCGTCGGCGGCCAGGTCGGCATTGACCTGTTCCACGCACTCGCGCACCAGCTCCGTCACCTCGGGCTTGGCGGCCAGGTCGGTGTAGCCGGCGTAGGGCAGGTTGCGCCGCTCGGCCCAGTTGCCCACCGCCTCGAAGTCGATGTTGACGAAGGCGCACACCTTGTCGCGGCCATCGCCGAAGGCCACCGCCTCCTTGATGTGCGGGAAGAACTTGAGTTTGTTCTCCACGTACTTGGGCGCGAACATCGCGCCGTCGTGCGGGCCGCCGGCCATGCGGCCGACGTCTTTCGCGCGGTCGATGATCTTCAGGTGCCCACCGGCATCCAGGAAGCCCGCATCGCCGGTGCGATACCAGCCGTCGGGTGTCAGCACCTCGGCGGTGGCGGCCTCATTCTTGTAGTAGCCCTTGAGCAGGCCGGGCGAGCGCACCAGGATCTCGCCGCTGTCGGCCACCTGGATCTGCACACCGTCGATGGGCACGCCCACCGTGTCGGCCTTGACCTCGTGGTCGGGCTGCAGGCACACGAACACCGCGGTCTCGGTGCTGCCGTACAGCTGCTTGAGGTTGATGCCGATCGAGCGGTAGAAGCTGAAGAGGTCGGGGCCGATGGCCTCGCCCGCGGTGTAGGCCACCCGCACCCGCGACAGGCCCAGCGTGTTGCGCAGCGGGCCGTAGATCAGCAGGTCGCCCAGGCGGTACTTCAGCCGGTCGAGCGCGCCCACCGGGCGGCCGTCCATCAGGGCCGGGCCCACGCGCTTGGCCAGCGTCAGGCAGCGGTGGAACAGCCAGCGCTTGAGGCGACCTGCATCCTCCATGCGGATCATCACGCTGGTGAGCAGGCCTTCGAAGATGCGGGGCGGCGCGAAGTAGTAGGTGGGGCCGATCTCCTTGAGGTCGATCGTCACCGTGGCGCTGGACTCGGGGCAGTTGACCACGTAGCCGCAGGCCAGCCATTGCGCGTAGCTGAAGATGTTCTGGCCGATCCAGGCCGGCGGCAGGTAGGCCAGCACCTCCTCGCGCTCGGTCAGCTGGTCGAAGCGCTGGCCGGCGCGGGCGCGGTCCAGCAGCGAGGCATGGGTGTGCACCACGCCTTTCGGGTTGCCGGTGGTGCCCGAGGTGAAGAACATCGCGGCCACGTCGCCGGGTTGCAGCTGGGCCACCTCAGCGTCGAAGAAACCGGGGTTGCGCTGGTTCAACGCACGGCCTTCTTCCAGCAGCGCATCCAGGCTGGCCATGCCGGGCTCGGTGTAGCTGCGCAGGCCGCGCGGATCGTCGAACCACACGCGGGCCAGCTGCGGGCACTGCGGGCGGATCTCGATCAGCTTGTCCAGCTGCTCCTGGTCTTCCACCACCGCGAAGGCCACTTCCGCGTTGTTGAGCGGGTAGACGAATTCGGCGGCCACCGCGTCCTGGTACAGCGGCACCGGCACCGCGCCCAGCGACTGGGCGGCCAGCATGCTGGCGTACAGGCGCGGGCGGTTCTCGCCGATCACCACCAGGTGCTGCCCGCGGCGCAGGCCTGCGGCATGCAGGCCGGCGGCCAGCGCACGCACCAGGTCAGCCAGCTGCTGCCAGGTGAGCGTCTGCCAGATGCCGTATTCCTTCTCGCGCAGCGCCGGGGCCTGGGGCCGTTGGCGTGCGTGTTCGAGCATCAACCGCGGAAAGGTGTTTTCCAAGGCAGGTCTCCTTGTGTTGAACACCACTGTAGGAAAGAAATTGACGCCCGCTTGTCGTTCTGACGACAATCCTAGGGTCAGTCCGCCCCGGGGCTTTCCCGCATCGCGGCCTGCGCGACTTGCCATGCCCGATACCGCCCCCTCTCACCGACCCGGCTCCGCGCTGCGTGCGCGGGCGCGCGCGGCCACCGCGGCCGAACTGGCCATGGTGCCCTGGCTGCAGGTGCTGGGCGACGAAGACCGCGCCCGCGTGGTGGCCGACCTGGAGGTGGCCGATGCCGACCCCGGCGACCTGGTGTGCAAGATCGGCCGCCGCGCCAACTACTGGTTCGGCGTGGTCGACGGGCTGCTGAAGATGACCAACGACGCATCGGTGGAAGCGGCCATCACCTACTCGGGGCTGCCGCCGGGCGCCTGGTTCGGTGAGGGCACGCTGCTCAAGCGCGAGAGCTACCGCTACAACATCGAGACCCTGCGCCGCAGCGTGGTGGCCGGCCTGCCGATCGACACCTTCGAATGGCTGCTGGCGCGCAGCATCCCGTTCAACCGCTACCTGATGAACCAGCTCAACGAGCGGGTGAGCCAGTTCATCGCGGCACGAGAAACCGACCGCCTGACCGACCCCGACAGCCGCGTGGCCCGCAGCCTGGCCGGGCTGTTCCACCCGGTGTTGTTTCCCGGCGTGGGCACGCTGCTGCGCATCACGCAGCAGGAGCTGGCCTACTTGGTGGGCCTGTCGCGCCAGCGCGTGAACGAGGCGCTGCGCGCACTGCAGGCGGCGCAGCTCATCCGCGTGGAGTACGGCGGCGTGCAGGTGCTGGACCTGGAGGCGCTGCGGCGCTACCGGCGCTGAGCCTCAGCGGCCGTAGATCGCTTCGGCCCGCCGGAACAGCACCCAGCTGGTGGCGATGTACTTGTGCCCGCCCAGCGGCCGGTTGCCGCGGTGCGTGTGGGTGAAGCCGGCCGGCGCGATGAGCAAGCTGCCGGTGCGTGGCTGGATGCGGCGGCCCTGGTACAGAAACTCGGTCTCGCCGCCATCGAAGCCGTCGTTCAGGTACAGCGTCCACAGCAGCACGCGGTGCAGCGCTTCGCCCTGGTCCGGCTTGGGGTACTGCTCGCTGTGCCAGTAGGGGTAGCCGCCTTCGTCGGCGATGTACTTCTGCAGGTTGATGGCGCCGGGCCGGAAGGCGGCCGTGGCCACCTGCGTCAACACCTCGTCGGGCAGTGCGCGCAGGCTGTCGGCGTCGAGCGTGCGCGGCTGGCCCGCGGCATCGGGCAGCTGCAGGCGCAGCGGGCCCAGCACGGTGTGCGGGTAGCGCCGCAAGTAGTGCAGCAGGGCGCTGAACACCGCCAGGTTGAGCTGCTGCCGCGTCTCCGCCCAGGCCGCATGCGCGTCCAGCGCAATGTCCCAGCTGTTCTTGAGCGTGAGGTCCAGGCCGCTGCCGGCTTCGCCGCGACGGGCATGGCCGCTGCGCTCGAAGCGCTGCACGATGGCCTGGCAGGCGGCGGCAGGCAGCACGCTGTCGAAGGTCTCGATGAAGTCGGGCGAAGGAGTGCTCATGCGTGAAGCAAAAAAAGGAAGCGCCCGGGAGGAACGGGCGCTTCCTGCCAAGGCCGCGGGGATCAGCCCTGGCGGCGGCGGCGCGCGACGAAGCCGACGACCGCCAGGCCGCCGAGCAGCAGCGCGTAGGTTTCAGGCTCCGGAACGGCCGCGATGTTGAGCTGCACGCCGCCCGCGGTGTACAGCACGTTGGCGGTGTAGCCGGCCAGCAGGCCGGTATAGCTGACCTGGCCGAACGAGCCTTCCAGCGTGGCGGCATTCAGCAGCGTGTAGGTGCCGGCCGCGAAGCTGAAACCGCTGTCGAACGACAGCGACAGGTCACCGACCAGCGTGGCACGCCGGCCCACCTGCAGCAGCGGGCCGCTGCCCAGCGTGAAGCCGCTGCCCAATTCAAGGTCCAGCGTGCCGGCGGTGCCCAGCGTCAGGTTGCCGCCCACCAGCAGCGTGTCGGCGCTGCGCACGCCCAGCGTGCCGCCGAACACGTTCACGTGGCCGCTGCCGAAGGCCGTGGCCGAAGCGCCCACCAACCGGCCGCCATGCAGCTCAACGCCGCCCGAGAACGAGTTGTCGCCGGACAGCACCAGCGTGCCTTCGCCGAACTTGGCCAGGCTGCCTTCGTACTCGCGGGTGCTGCGCGCCGTTTCACGTGCCATGCCCACGGTGTATTCGTTGCGGTCATCGGCGCTGGCGCCGGCCGGCAGGCCGTTGGTCCAGCCCTTGGTGGCCTTGGTGGCGTTCCAGCTGGCGGCCTCGGCGTCGTCCTCGATCTTGCGGGCCTTGATGGCCACGTCGGAGATGTTGTTCGACCAGGTGTCGTTCTGCCCCTGGGTGTTGACGGCGAAGCGGCCGGTGAACTGGCCGGGGCCGTTCATCGCGTTCTTCAGGCTGATGGTGCCCCAGCCGTTGCGCTCGTCGGGCACCTCCACCATCTTGCCGGCATTGGGGTTCACGATGGCCGCGCCGTTGGCGTTGCTGATGGTGGCGTTCTGCACCGCCGTGGTCTTGAGCACGGTCAGAGCCTGCTCGTTGCTCATGTAGCCGAAGCGTTCCATCACCACGGCCAGCGCGCCCGAGGCATGCGGCGCCGCCATCGAGGTGCCGGACGAGCTGCCGTAGGCGCCGCTCACCACCGAGCTGTAGATCGCCTGACCCGGGGCGGTGACGCAGGACCACTTGGCCACGCCGCACTGGTTGTACAGCTGCACGCCCGGCACGTTGACCGAACCGTCGGCATTGAGGGTCTGGCCGACCGCCTGTCCGTTGAGGTTGACGGTCTGGCGTATGGCCGCGACGCCCAGCCAGTTGGCCTCCAGCGTGGGGTCGAAGTAAGCCGCCGACGCACGCGGGCTGGGGTTCTTGTAGCCGCCGTTGCCAGCGCTGAACACGATGACGGTGCCGGTCCTGGCGGCGTCCAGCGTGCCCTGGAACCAGGTGTCCTCGTTGGCCAGGTAGCCCCAGGCGCCGAGCAGGCCGGCGCGGCCGCTCAGGTTCTGGCCGTTGCCCGCGATGGCGGTGCTGGGCATCAGGGTTTCGTACTGCTCGCTGTTGGGCTGGCTGCCGAAGCTGGTGCTGATGATGCGCACGCCCTGCGCATTGACGGCGCGGTACACGTCGGCCACGTGCTTCTGGTCGATGGTCTGGGCGGCGGTCTGAGTGGCCTGCGGAATGCCGTACAGCACGCCGTCGGTCTTGCCGGTGTTGCCCACGAACACGCTGGCGTTGAAGGCCACGCCATGCATGTTGTTGGTCACGTTGGCGCCGTCGCGGCTGGCGCCGATGGTGCCGGCCACGTGGGTGCCGTGGCCGTCGTTGTAGGCCGGGTTGTAGGCGCCTGCGATGCCGTTGACCAGCACGCCGGTATAGCGCGAGGACGACAGCTCACGGTGCGTGTCCAGGTAGCCCGAGTCCACCTCGCCCACCTTGATGCCGGCGCCGCTGAAGCCGCGGGCATAAGCGAATTCGGCGCCGATGGCCAGCAGGCCCCAGTCGCGGTTGAACTCGGCGGTGCGCCAGCTGGCGGGGTCGCCCAGCATGCCCGGGTCGCCGGCGTAGGTGGTGATGGCGGCGGCCTGCTGAGCGGCCACGGCGGCCAGCACCATCACGGCCAGGCGGGTTTTCTTCAGGTGACGGGGGTGGGACAAGGTCTGCTCCTGGAACGTTCTGTTTTGAGAAACGTTCCTTTGCATTGCTTGTGCCAGTGTGAACAAGCGACGGAACTTTTTCTAAGTGCTTGATTCCGCTCGCCGGCGTCGGTTGTGAGAGACGGCCCACCGACCCATCGAGTGCCTGCGAGGTCGGAAATCCGCCTGCTGCGGCGCAGCATCTCAGCCGTGCAGCCCGTACTTGCGGATCTTGTCGTTGAGCGTGGTCTTGGCGATGCGCAAGGCCTTGGCGCTGTGGGCGATGTTGCCGCCGTTGCGCGCCAGTTCGGCCGCGATCAGGCTGCGCTCGAAGCCCTCCACCATTTCCACCAGTGACGCACTGGCGTCGGCATGTTCGCCGGTGGCCGCGGGGCCGGCACCCAGCACGTCCTTGCGGATGCCCAGCACCAGGCATTCGGCCACGTTGCGCAGTTCGCGCACGTTGCCGGGCCAGCTGTGGGCCATCAGCCGCTGCATCTGCTCGACCGTCACCGCGGGTTGCGTGCGGCCGTAGCGGCTGGCGGCCAGCAGCATGAAGTGCTCGGTCAGCAGCGGAATGTCCTCGCGCCGCTCGCGCAGCGGCGGCAGCTCGATCTGCACCACGTTCAGCCGGTAGTACAGGTCGGCGCGGAAGGCGTTTTCGCTGGCCCGCTGCAGCAGGTCGTCCTTGGTGGCGGCCACCACGCGTACGTCCACCGGCACGCTCTGGTTGGAGCCCAGGCGTTCGATGCGGCGGTCCTGCAGCACCCGCAGCAGCTTGATCTGCATGCCCATCGGCATGCTTTCCACCTCGTCCAGGAACAGCGTGCCGCCGTTGGCGTACTCGATCTTGCCCACGCGGCGCTTCTGCGCGCCGGTGAAGGCGCCGGCCTCGTGGCCGAACAGCTCGCTGTCCAGCAGGTTGTCGGGCATGCCGCCGCAGTTCAGCGCCACGAAGGGGCCGTGCCGCCGCACCGACATCTCGTGCAGCGATTGCGCCACCACTTCCTTGCCGGTGCCGGTTTCGCCGTGGATCAGCACGTCCACCGGGCTGTCGGCCACTTCGCGGATCAATTGGCGCACGCGCTCGATCTGCGGCGAGCGGCCCATCAGCCGGCCTTCCAGCCCGCTGCGGGTGTCCAGCATGCGGCGCAGCGTGGCCACCTCCATCGTCAGCGCGCGCTTTTCCATCGCCCGGCGCACCACCTCGGTCAGCGTCTCGGGCGAGAAGGGCTTGGGAATGAAGTCGTAGGCGCCGCTGCGCATGGCTTCCACCGCCAGGCTCACGTCGCCATGGCCGGTGATCATGATCACCGGCAGGCCTTCGTCCACCTCGCGGCAGTGGCGCACCAGCTGCAGGCCGTCGCTGCCGGGCAGGCGCATGTCGGTGACGATGACGCCGGCAAAACCGTCCTGCACGCGTTGCAAGGCGTCCTCGGCGTTGTCCACCGCTTCCACCGGCAGGTCGGCCAGCTGCATGGCCTGCACGCAGCCCAGCTGCACATGGGGATCGTCCTCGACGATCAGCACCGAAAGCTCGTTGTTCATCACGTCACTGTCTCCTGCACGCTGGCCGCGGCGGGTAGCCGCAGGCTGAAGCACGCGCCGCCGTTGGCATGGCCATGGGCCACGATGTCGCCGCCGAACTCCCGCGCGATGTCCCGCGAGATGGCAAGCCCCAGGCCCAGGCCGGCGCCCTGGGTCTTGGTGGTGAAAAAGGGTTCGAACAGATGGGCCTGGGTGGTGTCGTCCAGGCCGGCGCCGCTGTCGATCACGTCAATCCGCGCCCAGCGCTCCACCGCATCGCCGGGTTCGGCGGCTTCGTAGTCGGCGGCCAGGGTCAGCGTCTTGACCGGCGACTCGGCCATCGCGTCGATCGCGTTGCCGATGAGGTTGATCAGCACCTGCTCCAGCCGGTTGGCGTCGCACCAGGCCACCACCGCACCGGGCTCGCACAGGTTCACCACCTCCACCTGCTCCTTGCGCAGCCGCAGGCCGAAGAGGAACAGCGCATTGCCCAGCGCCACCGCCACGTCGGTGCGCGCGGGCACCGGCTCGGACTTGCGGGCAAAGCCCTTGAGCGGATGGATGATGCTGCCCATCTGGTCGGCCAGCCGGGCGATGATGCCCAGGTTGCCCGACAGCGTCTTCATGTCGCCGCGCTTGAGAAACTCGATGGCGTTGCCCGACAGCGTGCGTATCGCGCCCAGCGGCTGCGTGAGTTCATGCGTGATGCCGGTGGCCAACTGGCCCAGCACCGCCATCTTGGCCGCATGCACCAGCTCGCTCTGCGTGGCCCGCAGCGTCTGCTCGGCCTGCTCGCGGTCGGCCACCTCCTTGCGCAGCCGGTCGTTGGCGGCGGTCAGGTCCAGCGTGCGGTTGGCCACCTTCTGCTCCAGGTCGGCATTGGCGCGTTCCAGCAGGGCCCGCGACTCCAGCCGCTGGCGTTGGATGCGCCGCCGCTGCGCGATGAAGAGCGCGAGCAGCAGCAGAAAGGCCGCCAGCACCGAGGCCATCATGCCGTTGAGCGCGGCCGCGGTGCGCACCTCGCGCAGGTCGAGGAACATCATCACCCGCCAGTCCATGCCGTCCAGCGGCCGGCTCATCACCAGCATGCCGGTGCCGGTGGCCCGGCGCAGCATCTGCTGCTGGCCGCCGGGGCCGGGGCCGTCCATCAGCTGGCCGTCTTCGCCGATCCACAGCATGGGCGAGAGGGGAAACGGCCGGATGCGCATGCTGTTGTACATGCGGGTCAGCAGCAGGTCGACGCGCCGCTCGACCGGCAGGTCGACCAGCGCGGTGTAGCGCCAGCCGGGCTGGGACGAATGGATTACCACCTGGTTGGCATCGGCCAGCAACGCGGGCGCGCCCACCATCTGCCAGGTCTGGTCGATCGGCTCCAGGCTGATCTTGATGGCCGCCACGCCGATGACGCGGGCGCCATCGCGGATGGGGTGCGAGACGAAGTAGCCCGGCTCGCCCCGCACGCCGATGGCGAAGTGGCGGCCCACACGGCCGGACAGGGCTTCCAGGAAGTAGGGGCGGAAGGACACGTCTTCGCCCACGCGGCTGTCGTCGCTGCGGTCGGCATTGCTCGAAGCCACCACCACGCCGCGGTCGTTCAGCACGAAGGCCGACATGCTGCCCACGTGCGCATTGAGGCGCCGCAGGTAGCTGTCGGCCGCCTGCACCCGGCGCGGGTTGCCGGGGTCGCGCAGCAGGTTCAGCACGTCATGGCTGAGCTGGATGGTGGCGGGCACATGCTCCAGCCGCTTGACCATGCCCTCCACCGCGGAGGCGAAGAGGTCCAGGCGGTGGTTGGATTCCGCCCGCAGCGAGGCAATGCCCTGGTGCTCGCTCACGCTGAAGCCCAACCAGGCACTGCCCACGATGATGGACACCGCCACCACGCTCCACAACAAACGGCGCCATACCGGCAGGACACGCCTGCCGGGCACCTCAGGACGGATCACTTCTCTGCGTACTCTTCCATCGGCTTGTCATTCGGGTTGGCCCAGGCCGCCTTGGTGGCCTCCGACAGCGGCAGACCCACCTTGGTGTTGGTCGGGGGGATCGGCTGCATGAACCACTTGTCGTACAGCTTGGCCACGTCGCCACGCGCGATCTGGGCCTTGATGCTGTCGTCCACCGCCTTCTTGAAGGCGGGGTCGTCCTTGCGGATCATGATGGCGATGGGTTCGACCGACAGCACTTCACCCACGATCTTGTAGTCGCCGGGGGCCTTGGACTTGCTGATGTTGCCCGCCAGGATCTGGCCGTCCATCACGAAGGCATCGGCACGGCCCGATTCCAGCAGCAGGAACGAGTCGGAGTGGTCCTTGCCCATCACCTCCTTGAACTCCACGCCGTTGGCGCGGCGGTGCTTGCGCAGCGTCTGGACCGAGGTGGTGCCGGTGGTGGTGGCCACAGTCTTGCCCTTGAGGTCCTCGATCTTGTTGATGCCCGAGTTGGCCTTGACCGCGATGCGCACTTCTTCCACGTAGGTGGTGACGGCGAAGGCCACGTCCTTCTGGCGGGTGGCGTTGTTGGTGGTGGAGCCGCACTCGATGTCCACCGTGCCGTTCTGCACCAGCGGAATGCGGTTCTGCGAGGTCACCGGCTGGTACTTGATGTCCAGCTTGGCCATGCCCAGCTGCTTCTGGATGTCGGCCAGCACGTTCTGGCAGATGTCGTAGTGGAAGCCGGTGTACTTGCCGTCGCCCAGGGTGTAGGCCAGCGCGCCCGAAGACTCGCGGGTGCCGACGGTCACCGTGCCGGTGTCCTTGATCTTCTTCAGCGTATCGGCGTGCGCGCCGCCCAGGGCCAGCAGCGCGGCAATCGCAAACAAAGTCTTCGTCATGGTCGTCTCTTTCGACAGGGGGGAAAGGGTGGGGAAGGGATGGCTCACAGCGGGCGGTCCGTCGGGTGGCGGTACAGCTCCAGCAGCGCTTCGGAGGGCGGCCAGTTCAGATTCAGGCCGCGGGGCGGAATGGGGCGCTGGAACCACTTGGTGTAGATCTTCAGCGCCTCGCCGCTTTGCATCAGGCGGGTGAGTTCGCGGTCGACGATGCGCTTGAGCGAGACATCGCCGCGCCGCATCATGCAGCCGTAGGCCTCGTAGCTCATGGGGTTGCCCACGACGATCCAGTCGTCGGGGTTCTGGGCCTTGGCGCGCTCGCCGTACAGCAGTGCGTCGTCCATCATGAACGCTTCGGCACGGCCGGCCTCCAGCATCTGGAAGCTCTCGCCATGGTCTTTGGCCATCACGATGTTGATGGTGCCGCCCAGGCGTTCGTTGAAGGTGCGCAGCAAGCGCTCGGAGGTGGTGGCCGCGGTCACCACCACGCTGTGACCGGCCAGGTCCGGAAAGTCGCGGATCTGTGTGCGCCGGTGCGTCATCAGCCGTGTGCCGATGACGAAGATGGAATTGGAGAACGCCACCTGCCGCGCACGTTCTTCGTTGTGGGTGGTGGAGCCGCACTCGATGTCCACGGTGCCGTTCTGCACCAGCGGAATCCGGTTCTGCGGCGTCACCGGCACCAGCTTGATGTTGAGCGCGGGCAGCTTCAGCTCGGTCTTGACGGCGTCCAGCAGGCGCAGCATCAGCTCGTGCGAGTAGCCCACCACCTGGCGCTTGCCGTCGTAATACGAGAAGGGCACCGACGACTCGCGGTGGCCCAGGTTGATGGTGGCGGTCTCGGAGATCTTGACCAGCGTGTCGGTCTGCGCATGCGCGGCGTGCGCGGTGGCCAGCAGGGCCAGCGACGACGACAGCAACAACAGACAACGGGCAAGGGTTCCAGACATCGACGAACCGCGGGACTACTCGTACAGACGGGCGGCATTGTGTGCACAAGGCGTGCCAAGGCCATCCGTAGGGTCCACAGCAGGGTTTGCACCAGGGCTGCGGGCGGGCAGGCAGGCCCTGCCGGACTGCGTGGGCCGGGCCGGTTCGGAAATCCGTCAAGGGGCTCGCCGCAGGCGACGGAAAACCGGCGCCATCGCCGGCGTTAGGCGCTGTGCAGCGGACCCTGCGGCCGCGCCGTCCAGTGGGTTCCGAAGCGCTTTGCCTGGCCGCGCGAACGGGCGGCCAGGCTGGCAGGTTGGCATCGGCTTTCCCAGCGGAAACGGCGAAGCAGCCCGTCACTTGTCTAGACAAGTTCAGCGGTCGCATGTTGCAACGCAGCAGTGAACGCATGTGAACGTACGTGAAGCGCTTGGCACGTTTTGCGCAATGCATGAGCCATCGGCCACCCGGCCGGCACCCCTTTGTCGGGGTTGTTCCATAGCCTTGGAGATGGAGTCTGATGTTCAAGCCAACCTGCCCCTCGAAGCTGTCGGCGGCGCTGGCGCTGGCCTTTGCCAGCGTGGCGATGCCGGCGTACACGGCGGATGCGCACGACCACGCCAGCGATGGCGCCAACGTGCTGTCGATCGTGGTGCCGTATGCCAACGAGGGCCAACTCGCCTTCGCCACCAAGCTGCTCGACCACCCGTACATCGACCAGAAGAAGATGCTGATCCATGCCGAGGTGGCACCGGAGGAGATGGAGGCGCTGAAGGCCGCCGGCATGCAGCCGGCGATCAACGAAGCCGAGACGGCGCGCATCCAGCACTTCATCCAGTCGCGGGCGCAGGACGTCAAGTCGGGCAGCATCGCCCGCGCGCTGGGCGTGGCCCAGCCCAGCAGCATCGCCAACGGCGTGCACTCGTGCTACCGCACGGTCGAGCAGATCTACACCACCTACGACCAGCTGGCGGCCAAGTACCCGAAGCTGGTGAAGATCAAGACCCTGGGCAAGAGCTGGATGGGCGAGAAGCAGGCCATTCCTGCGGTGGGCAACGCGGTGCCCGACAACTCGCTGTCCTCGTTCGCCAACATCCTCATCAAGTACCTGCCCGCCTCGGTGGTGGCCCGCTTCAACCTGAGCCTGTTCCCGGTGGACCCCAACCCGGTCAAGGCCATCGTGGTGGGCAACTTCGAGAAGCAGGACGCGCAGAGCGAGCCGCCGCCCAACATGGTGTGGACCGGCGGCATCCATGCGCGTGAATACGCGCCGCAGGAAGTGGGCATGAAGTTCATCGAGTGGCTGCTCGAGAACTACGAGACCGATGCCAACGCCCGGATGATGGTGGACACCAACCGCTACCACTTCATCATCCACAACCCCGACGGCCGCAAGGTGGCCGAGCAGGACATCTCGGCCCGCCAGCGCAAGAACACCAACTACGACAGCGCGGCCTGCACGACGGTGAACAACCAGGGCGTGCCCAACACGCTGAACTCGGGCGTCGACCTCAACCGCAACTATCCTTTCGGCTGGGCCACCGGCGGTACCGGTGGCTCCGACGGCAACAGTTGCGGCGAAACCTACCGCGGCACGTCCGCCGGTTCGGAGCCCGAAACCAAGGCGGTGCTCAACTACATCCGCGGCAACTGGAACCAGGCCGCCTGCAAGTGGGAAGGCGGCGCGCTGCCCGACGGCCGGCCCAAGAGCAGCACCTACTGCAACCCCGAGAACCGCGACAACAACGGCACGGGTGAGCTGGACTGGAAGACCGGCGCCAGCGAGGAATACGGCGGCGGCGTGTTCATCGACCTGCACAGCAATGCCCGTGCGGTGCTGTGGCCCTGGGGCGTGGAGCGGGCGGAAAACGACTTCAACACCCACACGCCCAACAACAAGGGCATGGCAGTGATCGCCCAGCGCCTGGCGTACCACAACAACTATTCGTCGCAGCAGCTGCTGAGCTACAACACCGAAGGCACCACCAAGGACGCCGCCTACGGCTACCTGGGCGCACCGGCCTATACGGTGGAAATGGGTCGCTCGTTCTATGAAGACTGCGGCGTCTTCGAGCGCGAGACCTACCCCGAGAACTTCAACGGCTTCCATTACCTGAGCCGGGTGCTGCACCGCGTGTACAAGCTGCCCTTCGGCCCCGACACCGTCAACGTGATGATGGGCGCCAGCTCGGTGCAGGCCGGCAACAAGGTGACGGTGACCGCCACCGTGGACGACAACCGCTACCGCTACAGCAACGCGGGCCAGTCCACCATCAAGCCGCCGCCGTACCCCGTGGTCTACAACATCACCGGCGCCAAGGCCTATGTGGACAAGCTGCCCTGGGAGGCGGGTGCCGTCGGCGTGGACCTGACGCTGTCCACCTCGGCGCAGGCCAAGTCCGACTTCCCTGACGCCACCAAGACCGCGGTGGGCGAGATCAACACCGCAGGCCTGGCTCCCGGCCGCCACATGGTCTACGTGCAGGGCACCAATGCCGATGGCAAGCCTGGCGCCGTGTCGGCCGCCTTCCTGGACGTGACCGCCGCGCCGGCCGACGCCGACGACGGTGACAGCGGTGGTGGTGCGCTCGGCTGGTTCGACCTGGCCGCCATGGCCGCCGGCCTGGCCGCACTGGCCGGCCTGCGTCGCCGCCGTACCCACTGAACAAGCAGAACACGAGGATCCTCATGAACCTGACGAAAAAGCGCTTGCTCAATGCGCTGTGCCGCGCCTCGGTGGCGGCTTCCGTGGTGACGCTGGCCGCCTGCGGTGGCGATGGTGACGACGACACGCCCGCGCCGCCGCCGCCCGCGCCCACCGCCCAACTCAGCGGCGTGGTGCTGGACGGTGCGCTGGCCAATGCCAAGGTGTGCCTGGACATCAACGACAACCGCGCCTGCGATGCCGACGAGCCCAGCACCACCACCGGTGCCGATGGCAAGTTCACGCTCACGGCCGAAGAAGCCAAGCTGCCGCTGCACCCGGTGCTGGCCGTGGCCACGGCCGGCACCACCACCGATGCCGACTACGGCGCCATCGCCAAGGGCTACACCCTGGCGGCGCCGGCCGGCAAGGGCGCGGTGATCACGCCCTACACCACGCTGCTGCAATCGGAGATGGATGGCGGCCGTGCCGAGAACCTGGCGCAGGCCGAGCGCGACCTGCTGGACCGCATGGTCGGCATCGCCGGCGACGTGGGCGGGCTCACGGTGTACGACAGCTTCCTGCCGGTGGCCAACGAGGCGGCCACGCTGGCCGGCAAGCGGGCCAAGATGTATGGCCTGGCGCAGCTGCTGGCCCGCGGCTTCGCGGAAACGGCGGCCACCTCGGGCCTGACGGGCAAGGCGGCCATGGGTGCCCTGGGCACCGTGGCCACCGGCTCGCTGCAGCAGCTGGCGGCGCAGGTCTCGGCGCCGCTGGCCGCGGCCGACCGCGACACGCTGTTCAACGCGGTCAAGGACAGCATGGTGCCCACCGCCGCCACGCTGCAAGGCATTGCCGCCGCGGCGGCCAAGACGGCGGCCGCGCCGATCGAAGGCGCCTGGACCGGCAGCCGCGCCTTGCCCACCGGCGAGACCGTGAAGGAGCTGTACGTGTTTGCCGGCGACGGCACCTACGTGCACCGGGTGATCGAGACCAGCGCCCCGGCCACCAACACGGTGTTCGACAACGGTTTCGGCTACCGCTACGGCCGCTACACCTACGCCGCCAGCACCCTGACCACCACGGTGATCGAGGCGCAGGAAGTGGCCGGCCCGCAGGCCGGTGCCCTCACCGGCGTGACGGTGGCGGGCGACACCATGACCGGCCCCAACGGCCTGAACCTGACGCGGGTGGCCAGCGCCACCGACGCCCTGGTGGGCGCCTGGGTGCGGCCCGATGGCAACAGCGAGCCCGAAGTGCTGGTGATGTTCGGTGACGGCACCTACGTGCACAGCACCTTCTACTACCAGAACGACCCGCAGACCGGCACCGCCAGCTTCTTCGAGACGGCCAAGTCGGCCGGCATGCGCAAGGGCGCTTATGCGCGTGAGGCAGCGGGCAGCTCGGTGGTGAACTTCGGCGAGACCACGGTGGCCTTCAACGGCAACCTGGCCATCCCGAGCAACCCGGGCGTGGGCACGGTGCAGCCGGACGGCAGCTTCTCGATGACCGGTCTGCGGCTGGTCAAGCTGGGCACGCCGGCCGGTGCCAAGGCGGTGATGGGCCTGTCGGAGGCCACCCGCTCGCGGCTGTGGTCGGGCCGTTACTTCAGCCGCACGGTGAGCGTGTCGGGCAGCAACCGCACGCAGTACCTGTACGTGCGCGGCCCCAACGACGTGCTGAGCTTCCTGCAGGCGCCCACCGGCAGCAGCGCCACCACGGCCTGCAACCTGGCCGATGGCAACGGTGCGGTGCGCGACTTCACGTCGGTCGACCCGGCGGACGGCAAGCTCAAGCAGTTCGTCGTGGGCACCGGCACGGCGGCCAGCGCGGGTTATGCCCAGCGCCGGCTGAACGTGGGCGTGCCGGGCAGCGTGGTGAGCTACACGCCCATCACCCGGCCCACCGACGCCACCGCGCGCTGCGCGCTGCCGCCTGTCTAGACAAGCAGGTTGCTGACGCCCGCCGCCACATGCCCCGCAGGCACGTGGCTGGCGGCGTTTTCGATGTGGCCGGTCTGATCGTCGAAGAAGAAGTCGGGCTCGAACTCGCGCAGGAACTCGCCCTTGGGCAGGCCGCCCAGGAACATCGCGGCGTCGACGTCGATGTGCCAGTCCATCAGCGTGCGGATGGCGCGCTCATGGGCCGGTGCGCTGCGCGCCGTGACCAGCGCGGTGCGGATGCGCATGCCGGTGGCTTCGCCCTGCTGCTGGAGCCGGTGCAGCGCCATCAGCAGAGGTTTGAAGGGGCCGGCCGCCAGCGGCGTGACCGCATGCTCGCGTTCATGCAGCTGGAAGGCATCGAGCCCGCCGTCGCGGAACACGCGCTCGGCTTCGTCGGAGAACAGCACCGCATCGCCGTCGAAGGCGATGCGAACCTCGTTCGGGTGCGCGTCCGAGGCGCGGCGCGAATGCGGAAACACCCGCGCCGCGGGCACGCCGGCTTCCAGCGCCGAGCGCACGTCGGCCTCGTTGGTGGATAGAAAGAGGTGGGCGTTGAGCGGCCGCAGGTAGCGCCACGGGCTTTCGCCGCGGGTGAACACGCCGCGCTCGATGGGCAGGCCGTAGTGCTGCGCCGAGCGGAACACGCGCATGCCCGAGACCGGGTCGTTGCGCGAGAGGATGACCACCTCGGTCAGCAGCCGCGCCGGGTCGTCGCCGTTGAAGGCCAGCAGCTTGTGCGCCAGCGAAAACGCCACGCCGGGCCGCGCCGGCTGCTCCAGCCGCTGCAGCTGCAGCTGCATGTAGGCGCGGTCGTCGTGCGCCTCGAACACGCGGTTCTCTTCTTCGAAGTCGAAGAGGGCGCGGGAGGAAAGGGCCACCACCAGGCGGCCGTCGAGCGAGGCGGGCATGGGGCCATGATACGGAGCCCCACGCTTGCCGCGGCTACGCCTCAGTGATGAAACCCGATCGGCGCGCGCCGCGGGTTGGCGCCGGGCAGGTCGCGCAGCTCGATGCGGTCGCGGTGGTCCAGCCGGGCGTTGCCGAAGGCGGCCATCCAGGCGCGGCGCATCTCGCGCGGGGCCATCTCGGCCATGCGCTCCAGCACCGCCTCGATCGGCTCCGGCTCGAAGCGCCGGCCCCAGTCGTGCGCGCCGCGGATGCTGCCGTACAGCCGCAAGGCGATGGTGCGGGCGGCGTCGCGGTCGGGCGACTGCACCTCGTACACGTTCATGCGGTTGAGGATGGGCTCGGGGATCGCCCGCTCGTCGTTCGCGGTGGCCACCCAGATCACCTGGCTGGCGTCGATCGGCACCTCGGCGAATTCGTCGGTGAAGCTGTGCGCAGTGTCGTGTTCCAGCAGCGCATACAGCGC
>CAKZXL010000563.1 GCA_937883885.1 uncultured Aquincola sp.
CCGCTGCCTTCCACCAGCACTTCGTCCACATGGGTGCCGGTGCGGCACTGGCCGCCGTGGCGCTCGATCACCTGGCGCAGCGCATGCACGATGCCTTCGCTGCCGCCTTGCACCACCGGCATGCCGCCGGCCACCACGGCCGCGAAGGTGAGCTTGCCGATGAGGGCGGAGCAGGCTTCGTCCGGCCCCAGGCCGGAGTGCAGCACCCAGGGCGCCAGCAGCGCGCGGGTCACGTCGTCTTGCAGGTGGCGGTCGGCCCAGCGGCGAAAGCTCTCCAGCGAATCGCCGGCAAAGCCCACCAGGCCTTCCAGCCCGCGCTGGCGCCAGGCGCCCCACAGCAGCTTGAGCAGGCCGCGGCCATACGGCTGCTGCCCCAGCAGGCCGAAGGTCAGCGCCGCATCGGCGCCGAAGAGGCGCTCGGCCATCTGGCCCAGCGCCGTGCCATCGCCGGGGCGCAGCGCATTGATGCGGCGCACCGCATCGGCCAGGTCCTGCCGCAGCGCCAGGCTGCGGCCATCGGGCAACACCACGCCGGTGCTGTAGTCGCCCTGCGCAAAGCGCAGGCCGGCAGCGGCCAGCTCTTCCTTCAGCTCGGCATAGGCCGGGCTGCCGACGAACAGCGGATACCACTGCGACAGCACGTCGTGCTTGTAGCCCGCAAACAGCTCTTCGGTGCGTATGCAGCCGCCCAGCCGCTCATTGCGTTCCAGCACCAGCACCCGCTGGCCGCGGCGGGCCAGCAGCGCGGCGCCCACCAGGGCATTGATGCCGCTGCCCACGAAGATGACATCGGCGTTGTCCGCGGCCATGCTGCGCCCCCCGGTCACTGCGTCAGCGCCAGCACGCGCAGCGGGCTGCCCGAGCCCTGCTGGATCTTCAGCGGCGCGGCCACGATCAACGCGCCCTGCGGCGGCAGCTGGTCGAGGTTGCGCAGGCATTGCAGGCCGTACTTGTTGGCGCCGTGCATCAGCGTGTGGCAGGGGTAGGGCACCGGCCAGGCGTAGGACTGGCCGGCGTCGGTGTTGATGGTCTCCACGCCGAAGCCCAGCACGTGGCGCTCGCGGATCAGCCACTCCACCGCCTCTTGCGTGGGCCCCGGGGTGTGGGCGCCGTCTTCCTTCAGGTTGAGGAAGGCGGCCGGGTCGGTGATGCGCAGCGACCAGTCGGTGCGCAGCAGCACCCAGGCACCGGCCGGGATGCGGCCATGCTGCTGCTCCCAGGTCTGCACGAAGTCCACCGTCAGCAGCCAGTCGGCGTTGCGGGCCACTTCGGCGCTGGCGTCCAGCACCACCGCGGGCGCGATGAAGCGGGCCGGGTCGATGGTGTCCACCGTGTTGGCCGGGTGGTCCTTGCCCGTGACCCAGTGCACCGGCGCATCGAAGTGGGTGCCGGTGTGCTCGCCGCAGGAGAAGTTGTTCCAGTACCAGCCGGGGCCGGCTTCGTCGTAGTGGGAGATGCGTTCCTGCCTGAAGCCCCACACCTGGCCGAACTGCGGCGGCAGCACCAGCGCCGGAAAATCGGGCGACAGCGTGTGGGTGAGGTCGACCACGCGCAGCGCGCCGGTCTGCAGGTGGTCAAGAAGCTGGGCGGTGGCGGTCATGCGGGGCCTCGTACAAGGAAGAAGGGTCGGTCAGCCGGCCATGTGCAGCGCGCCGAAGCGGCCGCCATGGAACACCAGCGGTTCGCCCGCGCGGGCGTCCAGGCGCACCACCTGGCCGATGAACAGCTCGTGGTCGCCTTCGGTCAGGTACTTGCTGGTGCGGCACACCAGCGTGGCCAGCGCGCCTTCGATCACCGGCACGCCTTCGGCGGCTTCGCGCACGGCCACCTGGTCGAACTTGTCGGTCACGGCCGGGTTGGCAAAGCGGCTGGCCAGCCCTTGCTGGTCTTGCGCCAGCACGCTGATCGCGAAGTGCGGGGCCTCCTGGAAGGCCGCCAGGTTGGGCGAGCGGTCCACCAGGCTCCACAGCACCAGCGCCGGCGCCAGCGACAGCGAAGCGAAGGAGTTGATGGTCAGCCCCACCGGCCGGCCATCGGCCGTGCGGGTGGTGACGATGGCCACGCCGGTGGGGTAGCGGCCCAGGGCCTGGCGCAAGGCCTTGCCTTCGATCTCGGTCTGCCCCCAAGGGGCCTGCAGAACGGCGCTCATGTTGATCGTCCTTTCCTGCATCAGGCCGGGGCCAGCTCGGCCATCTTGCTGCCCACGAACTGCTCGCAGGCATCGGCCTCAGCCCACCACGGGAAGAAGTCGGGCGGGTTGTCGAAGCCGTTGACGATGGCCTTGGCGATCGGCGGGCACTGGCCGGCCGCACCCAGCAGGTTGAGGATGTGCGGCGGCGGCGGCGTGAGCATCGAGTTGGTCCAGGTGACCACCGACTGGGCGTAGCGCCAGAAGGTCTCGAAGGTCTCGTTCATCCACGCTTCGGTGTAGGGCTGGTCGCCCCGCGCCACGATGGCGTCGAAGTACACCTTGAAGGCCTTGGTGGCGTTGTTCGAGCCCTGGCCGGTGATGGGGTCGTTCACCGCCACCGCATCGCCCAGGCCCAGCACCCGCTTGCCCGAGGGCAGCCGCAGCACCGGCTTGCGGATGGTGGGCGCAAAGCTGCCGGCCAGCACGCCGTTGGCATCGGTCAGCTCGGCATGGCGGGCGCGCTCGGCTTCCCAGGGCAGGAACGCGTCCAGCAGCCGGCGGCTGGTGGCCAGGTGTTCCTGCGGGCTGGTGATGCCCTTCCAGCAGTCCATCGGGCCGCCGGGCACGCCTTCGAACACCATGATGTGGCAGGGCCCGGTGTGGGTGTAAGCCGGGAACACGAAGTACTCGCCCACGCCCGGAATCAGGTTGAAGGCGACGCGGCTGAACTCGGGCGTTTCCTTCAGGCCGTGCACGTAGGTCAGCGCCAGCGCGCGCTGCGGCTTGTCGAACACCGAGCGGGCAGGGTCACGCTCGAACAGCTTGACCACCTCGCCCTTGCCGGCGGCCAGCACCACCAGGTCGTGCGATTCGGCCAGCGCTTCCAGCTCGGCCACGCCGGCGTCCTGCAGCAGCAGCTCGCCACCGCGCTGGGTGAACAGCTCCATCCACACCGGCATCTTCACGCGCTGGTCCACCGACTGGGCCACATGGTCCAGGCGGTGCGCCCAGTCGATCAGCCTGGCGCCGGGCTGCTCGGGGTGCGGCACCGTCAGGCCGATGCCTTCGACCGGCGGGCACACGGCTTCCCACTGGTTCAGGCCCAGGTCACGCTCGATCTGCAGCGAGCTGTTGAACATGCACTGGCTGGACATGACCTTGCCGTCGCGGATCTGGTCCGGCGTGCGGTTGGACACCAGGGTGACCCGGTAGCCCTGGTCGAGCAGCGAGAGAGCGAGCGGCAGGCCGGCCTGGCCCCCGCCGACGATGGCGATGCGACGCATGTGATTTCCTTTCAAAACAAACGGGTTCAGGACATCAGCCGGGGAATGGCGGGCTGGTTCTGCTCCGGCCCCATCGCGGAATAGCCGCCGTCCACGGCGTAGTCGGCGCCGGTCACGAAGCTGGCCTGCGGCGACAACAGGAAGGCCACCACCTCGGCCACCTCGGCCGGGTTGCCCA
>CAKZXL010000564.1 GCA_937883885.1 uncultured Aquincola sp.
ACCACCCGCAACGTGGCGCTGGCCGACGACACCACCGCCGCCGTGCGTTCGCTGGGTGAGCGCGCCGGCCAGCTGAACGAGGTGGTTGCGCGGTTCACGCTCAGGGAGGAAGAGGCCGCGCGGTAACACCCACGAATCCGCCGGCCCCACCCCGCCCCGCGTTCGCGTCAGGGGCAGTCACATCGCCTCATCAGGCCTGGCGCCAGACCAGCACCGTGACCAACGCGCCCTCATTGTTGCGTCCATAGGCCAGCAAGCGGTCGGAGAACAGCAGCACGCCGGAGACCAGCAGCGGCTCTCCATTGGACAGCGGCAGCCGCCCATGCACAGTCAAAGGACGAGAGGCCAGAGGCCCTGGCCCTGCCGACAAGGTCATCATGGCCAGCGTGGTCAACCCATTGTTGTTGATCGGCTCGCGCAGGTTGTTCTGCAGTCCCCACAACAGCACCGTGTCCGACCGCGCACTGAAGCGAGGTACTGAAACGGCCAGCAGCGATGTCGTCGGCAACAGATCGCCCTGCCAGTCGCCCGGGGTCGTGGACACTGCATTGAAGTTCTCGTCCAGCCGAACCACCCCGGCTGCGTTGCCCAGCCAGCCCAGCGCCAACTGATTCTCAAGGGCCAGCGGAACGCTGCTCACCATGAAGGGTGACAGGGCCGTGGTTGTCCGGCGCGCCAGTTCGCTGCCGCTGGCCGCATCGAACACGGCGTAGGGATGGTCCGTCGTATTCAGCGCCCAGGTGGCCAGCACGTGGGAAGTGTTGGCGGCCAGATTGAAGTCCGTGACATCGCGGGTATCGACTTGTGCCAGCAGCACCCTTGGCGTCGACACGGGTGTGCCATCCGGCGCGAAGCCTTGGAGCACGAGATCCGCCAAGAAGGGGCTGAATGACGAGGCACCTTCAGCGGCGCGGAGCCACATCAGCCAGATGCGGTTGCTGGTGCTCGCGGTGGCGATCACCTTTTGCTCTACACCGAGTGGTGCCATGGGCAAGGCGTCGAGAAGGCGCACAGGAGCGTCACCGCTGGGCTCGCCGTGAGGACCGTGCGAAGACATCACCACCCCCGGCTGGGTTCCGAGGACGCGATGGAGGACGCGAAGGCCATTGCCCACGCGCAACAAGTCTCCAGGACCGAAGCTCACCTGAGTGTCTGCAATGCGGACGGTGTAGGTCGCTGTCACCTTGCCCTGCAAATCGATGCTGACCAGCGTCCGGTCGTCGGAGTCGGCGCCAGCCACAGAGCCATTGAGCAGCATCACGGCGTGGTCGTCGAAAGCCAAGGCAGGACCTGAATTGCGCAGCGCGATACCGCTGTCCGGCAATCGGCCAATCACTGCCGGCTGGGCCCCAAGACCCTCGGTGAGACCATCCCACGACTCAAGTTCCTCGACGATGGTGTCCGCCGACCCCGGGGCTGCTGCGCTGGGCGTTTCACTTTCGGTGCGCACCAGGCCGACGCCTGCCGCGTACCAGTTTCGCTGCACCGAGACGACGGTAGGCTGGGCGGGTGAACCGACCGCCGTGGGCCGCAGACGCACGGCAATACTGGTGTCCAATCGAATGGCGCGAAGCCCGGGCCGGTGGAGCAAGTCAATGGATTCCTCGCCGATCACACGGGTCCAGATGGCGATGTCCAGGCCTTCCCGTTTACCGTCGCCGTCCAGATCTTCTATGGCCTCTGCCACACGTTCGTCTATCTGCGTGACCTGATCACCCACACGTACCGGTGCACGCAACTCCACGAAGTCGATGCTGCGGGCCACGCCAAAGTCGTTCAACGGGAGCGTGAGTTTCACGGCACCCGCTTCGATGCGGACAGGCCGGCTGTCCATCCCTGAATCCAACGCGTTGGTGGCGGACTCCGTCACGCCAGTGCCCGCGGCCACGTGGGTGACGACATTCGTGTAGGCCGTCGGAAGTGCGCCGGCCACGCGAACGACCCCTGTGTACCGCCACGTTGAGCCAGCGCGCAGGACGCGCAGCCGCCCGACATCGGTTTCGAGGGTTGTGCCGAGCGCTGGCGCTGCAGGCAAAAGGCCCGATGTGGCCGGGCCTGGACTGGTGCCCCCGCCGCCGGTGCTGCCACCGCCCCCGCCCCCGCAGGCGCTCAGCGCCAGGCAGGCAGCCAGCAGAACCATGGCAGAGCCACAGCTTTGAGCGGCCCGCCGACCTCCAAAGACCTTCCCGAATAATTGCTTCATTTCGATTGTTGTCATCTCATCCGCTCGTTCTTTGCGCGGATGCTATCTGCCGAGTGATTGCCGCAAGACGCACCGATGAAAAATGCCCTGCAACTCACGCTGCAGGGCATCGTCATCCGGCCCTCGGGCCAGCCGTCAGCTCAGGGTCCGGTCAGGCCTTCACAACACCTCGGACGCAAAGTCCGCTAGGCGTGAGCGCTCGCCGCGGGCCAGGGTCACGTGGCCGGAGTGCGGCCAGCCCTTGAAGCGGTCGACCGCGTAGGTCAGGCCGCTGGAGCCTTCGGTGAGGTACGGGGTGTCGATCTGCGCCAGGTTGCCCAGGCAGACGATCTTGGTGCCCGGGCCGGCGCGCGTGATCAGCGTCTTCATCTGCTTGGGCGTCAGGTTCTGCGCCTCGTCGATGATGACGAACTTGTTCAGGAAAGTGCGCCCGCGCATGAAGTTCAGGCTCTTGATCTTGATCTTGCTGCGCACCAGGTCGTTGGTGGCCGCGCGGCCCCATTCGCCGGCGCTGTTGTCGCTGCGGGCCAGCACTTCCAGGTTGTCGTCCAGCGCGCCCATCCAGGGGCTCATCTTCTCTTCTTCGGTGCCGGGCAAAAAGCCGATGTCCTCGCC
>CAKZXL010000565.1 GCA_937883885.1 uncultured Aquincola sp.
GGCCTGATGGCATGGCTCGGCAGACAGGGTCAGCTCAACAAGGAGCGCGAGCCGCATGAGCGTCCAGCCCTGAGATGCCTCCCGCATCCGCTCGCTGATCCAGACGCTGGAAACGATCAGGCAACAGATCACCGAAACGACCACCACCTTGCAATCGCTGGAAGCGCGGCTGGAGGCAGCGAAGGAGCAACAGGCGCGGCTGGATGCCGAGGAGGAGCGCCCGGCCCATCGGCGTTCAAGCACGTGCTGGAGGCGCTTGCACAGCACCAAGCCAGCCAACCCGGGTTCTGTGCGAACGTTTGAAAACGCGCGATCTGTAGCCCAGCGTGGCGTGGCGGCGACCCCAGTCAGAGAACCAGTCGGCCGTCAATTCAAAGGTGGTTGTCGATGCCGGAGCCGCACCCTCCGCCGCGCCAGGGCGGCTGCGGCGGACGCAGGCCGCGCGGTTGCTGGAGCGGCTGACCCACGTCAGCGCCCAGCGGGTGCAGGCCCGCCAGCACGTGATGCGGGGGGACGCCAGCCGATAGCCAGCGCAGACGACGCGGCCGGCCGGACACCGACGCCGAACGGGTTGGCAGCACAGGCAAGCCCTGACGCTGCAATGGCCGTGCGCGGCCTGACCGACTGGGGTGTGCCGATCGGCACCCCTTGTTTCGCAATGGACGAGCGCGGGCGGCATGGCTACAACCCGTTGGCCGGTGGCCCATGGGCCACCCCGCGCCCCTCATGCATTTCCTGCGAGGCCAGCCATGCCGTGCTCACACGCCTGCCTGCGAACCGTGACCCTGTGGGCCAGCCTGCTGATGGGGCTGTCGTCAGGCCTGTGGTGCCCGCCGGCCCGGGCCACCGTCACGTCGATCGACCTGTCCATGGGCAACCTGTCGACCGATGGCTTCGGCCTGCGCTGGCAGCGCAACGCCGACGGCAACATCGAGGGCCCCAGCGGCTTTTACCTGGCGGTCGGCTGGTACGGCGCGGTGTCGGCCCGCTCAGCGCTCGACTTCAGCATCGCCCGCCTGCCAGACAATGAAAAGGTGGTCAGCGCCGTGCTGTCATTGCGGCCCAACCGCATCGGCATCCAAGGGCTGCTGGAACCGGTCGGCAGCATCGTGCACCTGGATGCCACCACGCCCATTCCTCCCTTCGGCAGCCCTAATCCGGGACCCTCCGATGCCCGTCGCTTCAGCTGGGACGCGGTGGGCGCAGCGCCCTTCACCGCCAGCCTGGGTCTGGGCGGCAGCTTCGCCACCTACAACCCGTTCGACGTCACCGCGGCGGTGAAGGCGGACCATGCGGCCGGCTACGATACCAGCCCCTTCGGTCTGCTGGAGGAACCGCGCCGCCGGTTCAGCCTGGGATTCGTGGAGTACAGCGGGGCCCGTCTGGTCGTGACCACCGCGGCGCCCGAGCCAGTGCACTATGCGCTGACCTCGCTGGGCGGCGACCGCTTCCGCGCGCATTACGACCTGCGCAATGAAGTGAGCCTGCCGCTGGGCCTGATGGACATCGCCTTCGACCCCGCCCTGTATGCCGAGGACAGCCTGTCATTCAACCTGACGGGTGCGGCGCGCAGCGGCTGGTCGGCACAATGGTTGGCCTCAGGGATCGGCGTGCCCGCGGTGCTGAGCCTGGCCAGCAACGGCGACGGGCTCGGCCCGAACCAGGCGGCCTCGGGCTTCGACGTCGACTTCACCTGGCGCGGCCCTGGCCGGCCCGGCGCGCAGGACTACACCGTCTACGACCCAACGACCTTCGAGACGCTGTACAGCGGGCGCACCGTGCTGTCGCCCGTGCCCGAGGCGGCGACCGCATGGCTGATGCTGGCCGGCCTGGGCCTGCTGGCGTTACGCGCCGCGGCCAGACTGCGGGCCTGCAGGCGCATTGGGGCGTTCGCGGCACTGCTGGCTGTGGCGCCCGCCTGGGCTGCGCCTGATCTGGTGGTGAGCGCCTACCAGCTTCAGGCCACGCGCCGGCTGGGCAGCACGCTCTACGAATACACGTACAAGGTAAGCGCCACCAACCGGGGCACTGCCGCATCGGGCGTGGAGGCGCAGGTCAGCGCCGTGCGCAGCGGCCTGGTGCCTACGGCCGGCACCCTGTACTTCGGGCGCGTCGGCCCTGGCCAGACGGTCGTCAGCGACGATCTCTTCGTGATCCGCCACGACCGGCGGCAGCCATTCACCCAGGCGGACCTGGCCTGGCGCTTCGTGGCATCGGACGCCAGCTTCAGCGGCCGTTTCGAAGGCGCTACCACCACACCGGTGTCCACCCTGCTGCGCAATTACCTGGACGACACACCCTACCGGCCCGCCGCCGTCGACGTCGATCCCGGCGGCCGGCGGCTGCTGCGCACGGACCTCACGCTGACGCTGGCGGCCAACGTCACCGTCGGCCAGCTGCAACCGGCGCTCGACGCGGTCAACGCGGTGGTGATCGGCAGCCTGGCCGACCGTTCGGTCATCGCGGTGCGCATCCCCGACCCCGGGTCGGTGCCCGGCGTGCTGCTGGTGCGTGACCGGCTGGCGGCCGTGCCCGGCATCGAAGCGGTCGAGCTGGCGGTGTTCCCCCGACCGCAGCTGCTGCCGCCAAACCCGGCCTTCGCCATTCGGCCACCCGCCACGGAGCCCGCAGAAGGGCCGCTGAACAGCTTCCTGGCGCACCACCTGGCCATCCGCGCGCCGGCCGCCTGGAACCTCGAGTCGCGCCTGAACCGGCCGCCGACCGGCTCACAGCTGCTGCCGCTGCCGATGCTGATCATCACCGACGCCTTCGGCAACGGACCACCGCTGGAGGCCGACGGCTTCCACCTGCTGTTCAATGCGCGCGACTACGCCACCGGGCAGCCGCCCGACCCCGCGGTGGGCGACCACCCCGGAGGCTGGCATGGCTACGAGGTGCTGGGGCAGATGCTGGCCAGCTTCGGCGGCAGCGATTCGCCGCTGAGCAGCTTCACGGGGCTGATGCCCACCACCGACCGGCAGGTTCTCGTGCGTGCGGTGGACCTGCTGCAACTTGGACCCAGCCAAAGCTGGTTCAAAGTCATGCTGGCGGTGGCCGCCGCCCTGCCCGGCGGCCCCATCGTCGTCAACACCTCGCTCGGCGATGGCTACACCGCCGACGACAACCGCGTCTGCGCGCCGTCCACCTGCGTGCAGGCGGCCGCCGTGCGCTGGATCAAGCTGGTGCGCGGCAGCGGCGGCAGCTCGTTCGAAAACCGCTTCCTGCACGTGGTGGCGGCCGGCAACGACTCCGGCGTGCCGGCCGCTGATGGCTTCTTTGTGTCCCATGCCGGAGTGCAGGCCACGGTGCTGGACAAGCGTGGCACCTTCCGCCCCGACGACGACGTGCTGCTGGCGGGCCTGACCAACACGCTGGTGGTCGAAGGCCGTTATGCCGCCACCGGCCCGCAGGGACCGACGGTGGACTGCCCGCAGGGCGGCGGCTCCACCCCCGACTTCCCGACGCCTGGTTTCAGCCCCGGCGGCCACCTGTCGGGAATTGGCAGCGTGGACCGTGGGTTCGTGTTCATCAACGGCGTGCCGCTGCGGCGCAGCCTGGGCGTCTATGCGCCCTACACCGTGGCCAAGCGGCTGCCGGGCCAGGACTACCAGACCTTCGCCAGCGGCTCTTCCTTGGCCGCGCCGCAGGTCGCCGCGGTGGCCATGCTGGCCTGGACCTTTAACAGCGCGATGACGCCGCAGCAACTCAAGGCTCTGCTCATCGCGACCACGATGCGCAACCAGTCGGGCCCGGGTTTCGGCGCGCCGGGCACCACGCCCGCGCCGGACGCCGGCTGCCCGGGGCCTGCGGGATTCCATCCCACGGTGGACGCCTATGCCGCGGTGCTGGGGGCCGACAGCCCCGCCGTACCGCTGAACCTGCAGGCGCCGACCGATGCGCCGGCCCGGCTGGCACTGTTGGACGTGGCCTCGGTGGTCGACGGCCGGCTCGTGAACGAGCCCGATGGCCGCTTCACGCAGGCCGACATCCTGGCCTTCCTGAAGCAGTTCGAGGCACGCCACGGTGCGCGCGACTACAGCCGCTACGACCTCAACGGGGATGGCCACACGGGCGAGACCTACGCCGGAACGAGCATTATCCAATCGAGGCGCTTCGACCTCGACGGCAACTTGGCCTGGACGATGGCCACGCGGCCGGTGCTGGGGCTGCCTGTGAGCTTCGACGAAGACCTGCCCGCCGACATCAGCGTGCTGGTGTACTACGCCTACAGTCCGCTCTACACCGGCAACGAATACGAGCGCGAGTTGCTGCTGCTGCCTTACCTGGCCAAGACGACGAAGAGCTCGCCCACGCTGGACACGCTGCAGATCAACGTCACCGGCATCCAGTCGACGGCCTTGCGCATCGCCCAGGTGGAGCCTCAGGCCGACAGCTTCACCAGCCTGTGTGTGTCCGGCGAACGCGGCGCCTACAGTCAAGCCGTGCTAACAGCCGGCACCGCGGCCGGCACGGCACCTACCTTCTGGCGTCCGCGCAGCCAGGGCGGACGCATCACCGACGAACTGCCCAACGTCGACAACTGCTCCTCCTTCATCGCCACCGTGCCCGGCAGCGGCCGGGTATGGCTGAACTCGGCCGCGCGCCGGCAGGACACCAGCCGCAACAAAGACGTGGAGTACCAGAGCCGCTTCTACCTCGGCGAACCGGACCTGGCCGCCGGCCCCGCCGGCAGCTTGACGCCGCCCACCGGCCGGCTGACCACGCAGGCGCTGAGTTACGGCGTGATCGACCGGCCTGGTGCCGCTTTCCGGACGCTGGGCAACACGCGCGACTTCAAGCTGCAGTCGCTGGGCGTGCGCTGACTGCAATGGCGCGGGCCACCGCCGGTCCTGCATCGCTTGCAGGCCCTCCCCTTGGCCACCACGCCAGCCTCAGCATCGCGGCCTACGCATTCCTGATGGCCGAACGACTCATCGCCGACAAGCCAGTGGGCGGCTAAAAAAACTTCATCGAACGCCAAGTGCCTGTCGTTCCTGAGGATTTCGTCCCACCGGGCAGCCCAGCGCGCGCAGCGCCATGTGACCAACTCGATCACGACGCTGCGTTATCGCCTGAGCTTCGCCCTGATGGCAAGCCTTGGGCAATGTCCTTTGCGCGGCAGAATCGGAGAAAGACTGCGCTCGTGACACAGTAAGATTAGACAGCGGCATGGTATCAGCGCTCCGTCAAGATGTGACAGGCAGCCGCTTGCTGCCCGCTTGACGAGGATTCCGCAGTGCTGACGCCCATCACCACCGGAATGCCGGCCTCCTTCGGACAACCCTTGTCATCCGCAATCCACCAGCTGTCGCGGCTGACGCCCCTCTTTGGGTACCACCCATTGGCGGACGTGGCGCACAAAACTCAGCGTTGGACCATTCGGCCCTGGGGGCGAAATGATGCGGCGCATGAGGTCTCGCGTTCAAGTGCAACGGATCAACGCGCGCCGCCATCGGCGGAATGAAGCCACAACCAAATCACCCGGTTGATCAAGCAGGCGTCTGTGCTCCACACGGTCACGGTTCGGTGCTTTGCAGATAGTCCAGCGACCGCGGCAGTCAGTACGCCAGCAAAGACTTCCGCGACGTGCTGGCCGAATACGGCATCACCGCCTCGATGAGCCGTCGTGGCAACTGCTGGGACAACGCCTGCAGTGAGACCTTGTTCGGCTCACTGAAGGTCGAGCGCCTGCACGGCCAGCGCTTCGAAAGCAGACGCCAAGCCAAAGACGAGGTCGTGGCCTGGATGCTCTGGTACAACCGATCGCGACTGCACTCGACACTGGCCTATGTCAGCCCGATGCAGTTCGAAGCCAACTGGCTTGCCGGCCAACTCCGGCAAGCCAGCGCGTAGTCCAGTTGTGGGATACGGAATCCAGGGGCAAGGTCAGGGTGCACAGCAACCGTAGTCAGCCGGGTGGGGCATCGGCCCACCGCACCTGCGCGATGGCATCCAGTTGCCTGACGAGTTGGCTGCGCCGCGAGGCGCCAGTCTTCGAGAACACACGTGATAGATGCGTCTTGACCGTATTCGGCGACAGGCCCAACTGATCGCCCATCTCCGCAATGGTGTCACCGTCCATGGCAGCGAGCGCCACGCGCGCCTCGGCGGCTGACAGGCCGAATGCGACCTGCAGGCGCTCGCTGGCCAGCGTCGGTGCTGCATTCGAATCGACGATGTACAACAGCACGGCGGGCATCGGGATCCTCATGGCTGAGAAGCGGTCCAGGTCGCGTCCGCGCAGCGATGACAGGGTCAATGTCAGCGTAGACCCGTTCTCGCCAGCGAGGCACATTGACGCCGTGGGCTGTCCACTGGCTACCGACTGCCACGCAGCTTCCAGGTGCCGACGGCAGCCCGGTTGCGCGCACGCCAGCACACCGGCCCTTGTCGTGATGCCATACGGGCGGCGCAACACGTCCAGCGCTGCCCGGTTCGCGTGCAGCACTTTGCGCTGCCTATCCAGCAGCACGACACCGCAGGACAGCCCATCGAGCGCCTGCTGCTGGCCTTGCTGCAGTGCTCGATAGCCCTCGAAGCGATGGGTGAGGAGCAGGGATCGCTGAATGTGCGGCAACAACATCCGCAGCACCGCGAGTTGCTGTTCAACGAACGGACCCTGCCGTGCAGTACGCACAAGGTTGAACGCCACTTGAAAATTCTCGCGCCGGCTCAGGGCAGCCATTGCGTTGTGGGCCAGGGTCTGCGGCCGCAGCACTTCGTCGTAGAACGCCGTTCGACGAAATCGGCTCAGCGGCATGATCTCGTCGGACAGGACGATGCGCCCCTCGGGCTGCGTCTCCATATGGAGCGACCAGTCATTGACCATGTGCCGAGTCTTGTAGACCGCGCTGCAGTGGTCATCGAGGCGGCCATTGTGCTCAAACAGCACGATGCGTTCTCCGATGGCCATGCCGAAAAGAATGCCGCCTGCACCACCGCATGCGTCAGCGACTGCGGTGATGGCGTCGGGCCACAGGGACGAGTCGGTGGCGGCGTCGTAGATCAGATCCAGCAGACGTTCGCCAGGTCCATCGCGCATGGTCAACTCCCCTCGCTTGACGCGCCATGCTCTCATGATGTCTCGCGTGCAGCACGCAGGGGGAACCTGCAACCTAGGGACGAGACAGCCGACCGGTGCGCGCGGTGACGCCTGGTCACCCGATCGGGTGACGCTGCGTCGGGGCGGCCCGTGGAGAGTCGAGCCCTACACACACCTTTCGACCCCTTGCAGTCGCTCACCATCATGCAACCGTCCGGGCAACGAACACGCTGGGCCGCCTTGGCGCTCAGCGGCACCCTCATCGCGACAGCCGCAGGGCCCTTGTCGGCGGCACCAAGCCGAGCAACTGCCTCGGCCTCGGATTTGACGCTGACGCTCACTGATCTAGATCCTGACGACGGCGCCACACCGACGATTCGGTTCCCCGGCGCGTCGGTCTCGCTCATGCCCAAGAGCATGACGTACGTCACCACCGTCCTCGGCCAATCGCTGCCAGGGAAGGCGCCGGTCGATCCAGGGCAAATCACCACGATATACCCCTCGGGGCTGTACTCACCGGTGTCACTTCGAACCTCGAACGACACCGCTGCACAGGAGGCTACGGTCGTCGGCTCTGGTCGCGCAGACCCCATGACCATGAGCTTGTCCGTCGCCGTCATTGCAGGTGCTGTGGGCGACAACAGTTCGGCCATGGCAGGTCTGTTTGGCGCAAGAGATCTGCCGATGTTCTGGTACTACTCGAACTTCTCCCTTTCGCCGCACACCGCAGTTCTGGTTTCCATCTTGGCGACAGACGACGCGTCTATAGATGAGCGCGCCGCGGGTGGTGGCTACCAGACAGCGAGTGCGCTGACCCTGCTGTATCTCGGCGCGCAGCGTCCGGGCATCATCACCGCGCCCGCGTTCGCCTGGTCGGTCGTCGCGCCAGGCTGCATCACAGCGCCTGATCAGTTCGTCCCGCCCAACTGCACGGAATCGGCGCTGTCGTCGACGCAGAGGCTCTCGCTGACCTTCACTAATGCGTCAAACGAATCGGTTTTTGGGTACTTAGGTGTAGCAGTTCAAGCGAGTGCTACTTATGACGCGCCGCTGCCGGCAGTCCCTGAGCCCACCGCCTGGGCGCTCTGGACGCTGGGCGCCGCGTTGTTGGGGTGGAGGCGAGGCTTTGCCAGAGGCGATCGCTGCCTGGCCCGTGACACATGAACGATGCGCTTGAACCAGCAAGGGGCGTGACCAAGATGGACGTACAGCCGATCAGTGGTGCAGGCAAGGCATCGGAGCCGGCTGCACCGGCCCCTGGCACTTCGAGTGCCGACGGGCTTCCCAAACCCGACCCGCAGAAGTCAGGTGCCTTTGATGCCTCCTCACCTCCTCTGTTGTCCGGGAAAAACCTGCTCAGGATCGCAGGCCTCGGCACCGTCATTCCGGCCTTCATCACCGCCGGAGTTTCGTTCGCAACGATGATCACGACCTATGCCACCGAGCAGATGAAGGTCCAGGCACATCGTGAAGATCGCGAGCATCAGGACATTGCGGCGCAGGCTGCACGGCAGGCCAAGCTCCAGGACGACCAGCGCGAGCGTGAGAGTGTCGGTCAGCAGAAGCTGCGGGATCTGCAGACAAAGTACGTCGACCTGGGCTTGGACAGGCAGCTCTGCCTCGACTATCGGGTGCGCATCTTCGGCTACCTGTCGGCCGTTCTGAAGAACGACGAAAAAGCCTGGGCCACGACACAGCTCCAACAGGCGCAGGCCGATCTTCAAAAAATCAACGACCTGAAGAAGGCCATTGCCGACGCGAAGCTCAATCTGGTGAGCCCCACCAAGATCGGCTTTGAAAAATTCAAGTTGTCAGGAGCATTCGTGGAAGGAACGGACAAAGTGCTGGATGCGTATCGGGAGTACCTGAGGCAGAGCATCGATTCCTATGAGTCGAATCTCCGTGACGCAGAGCTCAATGACCCTCCTTGTCAGGAGCCACCCGCTGAGGCCGGGAATGAGACTCAAGGCCGCCGCCCGGCATCACCTGTTCGGCATTGATGGTGTGATCGTGTACCCGAACGTCCTGCATGGAGGCTTTGCTCCGCATCGCCTGCCGAGGGTGCCGGGTCACTCAGGACACACTTCCAGTTTCCGCGACAGCGCGGAGTTCGCAACCCGGCGACCGACTCTTCTGATTCAGTGGAATGAGGCAGGCTGCAACGAGCGCCTCGGGAATCCATTGCGGCGGCGATGGTCCGGTTCAGCCTGGCCGGATCCCGTCTGGGTTCAGCTTGGCGAGGGTGCCCTCGAAAATCCGCGGGGAGATCGACCGTCGCAGGGCAAGTGCGCTCGCGGCCAACCAGCCTGTAGGCGTAGCCGCTCGCGCGTCTGCAAATCGCGCAGGGTGGAAAGGGTCTTGACTCATTCCCACTCGATTGTCAACCCGAGCGTGAACGCCCGGGCGTAGCGAGGCGCAGAGCGCGATCGAAGTCCAGTCGATACCGACATCGATACCGCCGTAATCCCTGGGCTTCGGTGAAACACATGAATCGGCTCTTCAAGGTTCATGCAGGCCTACCACACAGGATCGGGTCAGATGACGAGCGGCGCACCCCTTCCCGCCGGCCACCGAGCGCGTCCGAACCTCGCGGCGCCACCTCAACTGCGTCCCGAAACAGGGCCGATATGCAAAAAGTGACGGTATCGGCAGACCGTTCCCGCGAAGCATTGACGGTATCAGGATCGCTCTCTTCCGAGGGAGATGACGGTATCAGGGACGTTTGCCGCATCGCACGCACTCTACCCTGCGGCCAGCCGCAGCTCTTCTTCGACATGCGGCCAGTCCAAGCGCTCTTGCTCCAGTCGCACTCCCCGGTCTCCATCCCACCCCTCCCACTTGTTGGCCAACAACGCCTCGTAGACCGCGCGTTCATCGGGCAGCAGGCGCGCTCGGTCGGCCAGCTCGTTCGTGACGCCTTCAGGCACCCACCTGTCTCGGTAGCGATGAAGCGTCCTACTGTCCATGAGGATTGAGCGGAGGTCCGGGAACAGGGCACGCGCCAGAGACAAGATCTCACCTGATTAGCGATGAACCTCAGCAACCCTGATTCCGCGTTCGGGCTGCTTCGGAGTGGCGACGAGGGCTCGCAGCAGGCTGCCGAGCATGGCGCGCATGTCGTAGCGCCGGTTGAATCGGAACTGCACTTCGGCCAGGTAGCGGTAGCCGTACTTGGCGAACCTGATGGCGTGGTAGGTGCCGGTCAGGGCCGTCTTGATGTTGCCGATGAGCGTGTTGACCGCGTGGAACTTCTCGTTGAGCACGCTCGCCCTACCGCCGCCGGTGACCTCGCGGTCGTGCACGGCGCCCATAGAGGCGGCCACCGTGAAGCAACCCAGGCCGTCGGAGACGACGGTCAGCGGCAGCGCCATGCTGGTGGCGATGAAGTCCTGCACTGCAGCTTTGGTGAACGGCCGAGCCGACAAGCATGCCAAGTGCGGACGCCCGTCCTCGGTGGTCTGCACGGCAACCACGAACGGCACCTTGTTCTCGGAACCCCGACCCGTCTTGCCTCCGCTGCGCTCGCCGCCGAGGTAGGCGTCGTCGAGTTCGACGCGACCGCTGAGTTGCCGGTCGGACTCAGCCAGCGCCATGGCCTGCAGCAGCTTGTGCTTGATGAGCCAGGCGGTGCGGTAGCTCACGCCCAGTTGGCGGGTCAGCTCCAGCGCCGAGACATTGTTCTTCGCTTGCGTGAGGAGTTGCATCGCCAGGAACCAGCGCGTCAGCGGAAGCTTGGTCGCCTCAAAGACCGTGCCGCTGGTCACGCTGCACTGGTACTGGCAGCCGGCGCACTGCCAGTACAGCCGGCCCTCGCGGCGAAACGACGTGCGCGACTGCATCACGCCGCAGACCGGGCAGACGAAGCCGCCGGGCCAACGGGCCGCGGCGAGCGCTTGCTCGCACTGCTCCTCGGTCCCGTAGCGGTCCATGAACTCCGGCAACGAAAGCCCCTTCTGAAACTGAACTCGGTTCATCGGCATGGCGCATCCCCTGGCTGGATGCACCCATCATTGGCCCTCACTGGCTCACAGCGTGAGCCTGCTGAGCTTCCTCGCTAATCAGGAGATCTCAAGGCCATCCGTATCGATGTCGCCCCAATAGAGCGGCCGGCTGCGATGAACCCACGGCAGCTCCGAGGCCAGCGACACCGCCCGGCCCAGGCCCACAACCGCAACGGTCGACTTGAGGTCTGGAAGGCTGTGCGCACAGGCTAGGTTCTCCACGAAAAGCGTGGTGCCCGGCGCCCACGCGATACCCTTCAGATCCGACAGCGGTGCTTGGACGTCGCGCATACCGCCCACCGCGCTTCTGAGTTCCGGATCAAGGACCATGACCCGAATGCGCGTCGCAGCGGCACGCAGCCCGCACACGCGCAGGAAATCGCGCTCCGTGTCCCCATTTGGCGGCGGCGTCGCCCTGCAACAGCCCAACGAGCATCGCGACGGCGCGCCGTTGACCACCCTCGACCCACTTCGTGTCTACGCCAGCAATCGGCAGCTGCCGAAGGTATAGGCCGCTGCGCGGATTGGCGACAAGCCAAGTTGCCACGGCGACAAGGCGATCGACATCGAGGTCGCTGGCCTCGTGCAGCCAGTCATAGAGCCGGCCGAGGCCGGCTACGGCCGCGAGCTGCGGCCAACGCTCGACGAGCAGTGCTCGACGCTGCACCACACGGTCCCACGCGCCGACCTCGCCAGCGAACTCGGCGACCGCCCGCGGCGAATCGAACTCAACCCTCACCGGCATCGTCTGACTACCGATTCCGCGCATCGCCCGCGCCTCTCGGACGACGTGCACGCCATTCGGCTCACGATGTGCCGTCCAGGTCGACGTCCATCGCGTCACGGCGTCGAGTCCACCCCTAATATCGACGGCGTTGGGCGGCTCCAGGCCCCGCACCAGCGGCCAGGTTCCGCTGCCATCGATCCAGGCGCGCCGCTGCCTCGCGAGCCGTTGGCTGGCCCAGGCGCGAACGTCAGACGGCGAAAGCACCGTCTGCCTTCGTCTTGTCAGCCGTGAGCGGACTGTAGTCGATCCGTCCGAGTGCTTCGTCGTACCGCAGTGGCACCGCGTTTGATCGGTCGCCGCGCTTGGCGTACACCCACACCGCGCCGCCGACGTAGGGCTCGATGGTCTGCACCATCTTGCCAGGAGTCGCAACGATGATCTGGAACCCGAGTTCGCGAAACACGTTCAGCGCGGCTTCAGTGAAGTCGGGGTCTGAGCGGTCGAATGCCTCGTCGACAACGACCGTGGCGAACTGCGGAATGGTCGCGCCCGGGTTGGCGAGCTGGTAGCGCAACGCCGCCGCCATGCACGTTGCCGCCAGCTTCTGCTTCTGTCCGCCAGACTTCCCATCGCTCCCGCTGTAGACCTGCTCGACCTGTTTGGTTGCGTCGACGATCTCGTGCGCGTCGAACTGCACGTGCTGCCGAACGTCCAGCACACGCGCCCGCCACCGAATGTCCTCGGACCTGTCGCTTCCGAGGCGGTCCGCGATCGCTCGCAGCCGATCGAAGCGGACTTGTGCGGAAGCAGTCGTGTCGACGTTGACCACCTCGCTCATGGCCAGGGCCAGATCGCGACGGAAGGTCTTCGACTCCTCCGGCTCGCAGTCGACCCGATGAAGGAAGAGATGGGTACCGGAGTTGTAGGGCGTGCGCTCAAGGCTGTTGTTGACGGCCAGCAGGCGCTTCGCCATGTCAGCCCGCTCGCTGGATAGGCTCTGCGACAGCAACGTCAGTTGATGGCTGTTGTGTTCTTGTAGCTCCTTCAGGAATCGCTCCCAGGTCCGCGAGACGCCTTCCATGAGCAGGTTCGTCAGGTGCAGATCGAAGAAGTCGAAGCTGTCCAAGACCGGATCGTGACCCTTCGTGGCCGCCCTCCACTCGGTCCGTGCGCAGAACACGGCCAGCGCCTTGACGATCACGCCCTTCTGCGCTGTCTGCGCGGCCTAGTTCGCCCTCACCTCCTTGTTCGCCTCGTCCCTCAACCATGCCAGTTCGCGATCGTAGTTCTCCGGCGTGCTGTCGCCGGCGCGCCTGTCTCGCATCTCATCGATGGCCAGTTGTTGGGTCGGCGTGAGCTGGACAGCGGGGAGGCCTGCGAGTCTCGAGCGCTCGGTCTTCCACTTCTCGAGTTGCTGATCCTCTGACGCAACTCGTCCGTGTTGGTCGGCCCAGTGCCTTTGCGAAGTGTTCTTTGCGTCGGAGGCTACCCGCACTGCTGCCTGTAGCTGTTCAAGCCCTGGACTGGCCTGCTGCTCCGACACGATCTGCTGCTCGAATCGGAGTACCTCGGCACGAGCACCCGCCTCGTCCATCTGGTCCCAAGAAAGACCGCGGATGGCTACAGCCGCTTGTAGCCGTTGCCCCATTTCCTGCGCCTGCCCCCCCGCCTGATCGCCGCCGCCCAGCGCGATCACTGCAACCACGGCGAGCACCGCCGCGGCCTGGGTAGCGACATCCCGCCCTATTGAGCGATTTTCCTTGGCGGACCTGCGCATCATGCGGACAAGGACCGCGCCCACCACGGCAGCACAGACCAACGCGAACCCGAGGCGACCCAAGCTCGGCGAACCAAGGACCAGCAGGCCGCACAGGATCGCGGGCAGGAGCAGCGCGGGCAACGTGTGCCGGTCGATGCCGCACCACTGGTCGAGCATTCCCCCCACGGTGCGGTTCGCGCGCCGGTCCCACTGGCGCATCGCGTCGTCGAGCCGCTCGGTGAACGAGGGCACCTTCTTCACCTGCACGCCCGGGTCGGTCATGTGCGGGTCACCGGACTACGCGAGACCGTGGCCGCACCGGCAGTCGCCGGAGCAGCCGCGCTCGCGGCCGGCGCCTTGCCGGCAATCACGGACAGGCATAGGAAACCGCCAGGAGCACACTCGCAGCCGCACCTTGGGACCGGTCCATGTGGGAACGGCACCAGGCGATTGCCTCTAGGACGTGCGCCGCATGCCCATGCGGGCAGTCCACGCGATGCGAGGTCCAGTGGTCCAGCCAGCCCTTTTTGCGGTAGGCCGCCATTGCCTCCTCTTTCGGGTGGCCGTACTGGTTCCCCTCCCCCACCGAGTAGACCAGCATCGCTGCCGAACCCTTCTTGGCTCGAGGTAAGGCGTCGGCGCTGATGCGCCCGCCGTGGTGAGGGGCGAGCAGTCCGACCAGCCGGCTCTTGCGCTTGCGCATCTTCGCGAGCGAACCGATGGACCGAAAGTCCGCATCGCCGGGGAGCAGCATGAGGTCGCCTCTGGAGTCCTCGACGAACATGGCGAGGCCAGTGTTGTTGCGGTCGCCTGGGCCTCCGTCCGCCGGTTCGCATGCCTCGATCCAGCCACAGGCAAACCGGATGCGGTGCACGGAGTCCGGCCAGAGCTGGAGCGCTGACATGCCCGGGAACAGTTCCTTCGCAGTCAGTTCCTCGTACAACCCCATGTGCATCGGCCCCAACTGGTGCTCCTTCATGCGCGGCGCGCGCGCAACCCAGAAGCGCTCGAGGGCACCACCGTCCCAGGAGGACCGGGACGACATGTTCCTGGCGTCGTACTGCGAGCGCCTGACAGCGAACGCCCAGTGGTCCATGTCCCAGTGGGACAGTACGACGGGCGCCCGCGCGTGTCGATCGCAGGCCAGCATCTCGGGACGCTGCGCGGGGCGCGTGCCAGCATGGAAGTTGGGAGGCCAACCGAAGTCGAACAGCACGCGAGGATGCTCATGCTGGTCGACGATGGCGTTGCAGTTGCCCTGCCCCACGTCGTAGGCGGCAACTGCAACATCACGCGCACCCCTGAGTGCAATATCCAGCAACCCGGTGATGAACGATGACACGCTCTGGGCTCGCCCCATGAGCATCGCCCATTCAGTGAGGTCGCGCGCCATCGGTTCAGGCGCAATGCGGACGTCGCGGATACCGACCTTCATGGGCGGCCCCTCGGTATCTCCCAGCAGCACGACCTCGGCCTGGACGTCCTCCTCACCGGGAGTGGCCGCAACCAGCACCCAGTACCAGACGGAGCGATCCCCGTAGGCGCGCCCGGTGCGTGCCTTGAGTTCGGTGTGCCTGCACCGCAGCACCACACCGTCCCACTCCCTCCTGTTTTCGCGGGGCACGCGCCTGCGATCCAGCGCAACCTCAAGGTGGTCCTCCGCGAGCGCGTCGATGAGGAGCCAGTCCCCGTCCTGGTTCAACGGCTCGTCGGCGTCCTCGATGATGGCGAGGAAGGCGCGGGTGCGCGATTCACGTTCTGCCATGGAACCTCCCTCGGCTGCACGCCGTGTTCATAGCGTTGTGCAGGTGCAGGATAGCCACACGGATAGCGACAGACAACGGTCTCTTCGCTGAGCACATTGCCAACAAGTCGCCCGCCCGGCGGGAGCGAGCCAATCCTCCTCAGAGTTGATGATTCAACCTTTGGAAACTCGATCTATCAAGTGAACAGAAGGCTGGTTGCCGTGTTGCCGGGGTGCGCGCAAGTCTGATGCCTGACGGGAGGAATGCGCGTGCGCACCGCGCCCTGTTGACGGCGGCATTCCTTCTGCTATGGGCGTCGGCCGCGGTCGCGGCCGAGTACTACGTACTCGCCCTTCAGCAAGAAGGCCAGGCAACGCTTGCCATAGACGACAAGTCCCAAACGGCCTTCATTGTCGATCTCGGAAAGAATGGCGATGGCGATCGCCTGATGCTCGAGGGAAAGCTCCTGTTGAACTATCTGGTCGAGGATCGGAAGGTCGTTCACCTGGTTGTCGCGTGCTCGCATCCACATGACGACCACATCCTTGAGCCATTGGACCGCGAATTCGCCGAACGTCTTGGCGCGCGCCAGACGACGCCTTTCGCGCTGCTTCTCGATCGCCGGCGACCTCCCCTCCCCGACGGCGCGCCTGGCGTCTGCAAGGCGTTCACGAGCCACGACGAGCGAGATGCCGTCGCGATCGGTCATCTTGTAGGGCCTGGATCGGGGCTGAAGGTTCCGAAGTGCGGTGTCAGTGAGCATCTTGATTGTTGTTGGATGGGGGCGGCCTTCTACCACCCCCACCAAAGACGTCCCACCGCCCGGGAACCCGCATGGAATCTGGATCCTCACCCGAGCTATACCGTCACATCGTCAACGCCGGGATGGTCCATCTCGACGGCGCGGGCTCAGTGCCCGCCATCGCGCGTCTTCCGCCCGAAGTCACAGCGGCCTCGATGAGTGCACTTACCGCACAACGCCAGGTGCGCGGGATCGCGCGGCACAAATCGTCCGTCGAGAAGGTCCTGTCGCCGGTCAGCCAGCTTGCGAACCTCGTCAGTTGACATGAGCTTGACCCGCTTTAGTGTGCGTCCGCTGTTGGACTCGACAACGACAAAAGCGACGGGCGCAACTGCCTCGCCGGTCTCGCCCGACAACGCCAGACGCTGAGCCGAAAGCTCGATGACGTCCGATAGGTAGACCCGGTCTTCCGCCCTGGTCTTCAGCTCGACGAGTGTGATCACACCTCTCGGGCTTCGATACGCTCGATCCACCCGCGCGACGATGGGGCGAGACCCTTCTGATCGAAAGGTTCGCTCGACATACGCCAGGCTCGCGTCGCCGAGCGCCTTGGGCAGCCAGTTGTTCGTACGCTGTGAGCGCCATCGGGCTCGCAACGCGGCGACGACGAGCACGACGACTCCCGCCGCAATGATGAACTCCGAAGGCCAAAGCTCATCCACGATTCTTGTCCTCCGGCGGTCTCAAGCGGCGAATGAGCAGCCCCACCAGCGGCAGCAACGCCTTTCGAACAACCTGCTCGAGCCATGGCCAACGTTCCATGGCCCGGCAGACCGTTGGTGCCACCCGGTAGTAGCCGAGGATCAGGCGCCGACCTGCGGGTGTGGATCGGAGGCAACTGTCGCGAAAGCGCCGCAGAGCCTGTGTCTCAAGCCCGTCACCAAAGACATGCGTGGCGATGAAGCATCGTCCGACCCGTTTCGCATTCGTCACCGCCTCTGACTCGAACCGCCGATGCGCCCGTAGCCCGCGCTGCAGGGCCACCCGTTGCCGGGGTGTGGGCCGCTTGCCCTCGAAGTGCTCGAACACGACCAGCCGCTCGCAGACCCCCATCTGCGACAGCACCGAGGCGCTGACTGCCCCGTTCGCCTTGCGTCGTCGTCCCATCAATCCTCCGCACCGCCGCTGACCTCGAACGCCTGGCTGGTTTGGCGCGCCACCGCGCGGTCCACACCCGCATGCGGCGCTCTCAGCGGGGCTGCGATGGGCGTAGGTGCCGGGGCGCTCACTCCGAGAATCCACTGCTGCGCCAGCAGGCCTTCGTGGGCGAGGAACCGCAGCCGGTTGACTCGCTTGGGCCCTTTGTTGAATCGCATCAGGTCGTCGAACAGCCGTGGGTTGTCGTCACGCGACAACTCGAAGAGCAGCCTGACGCTGTGATCCACCTTCGTGTCGACTGCGCTCATGCCCCGCCCCCTTCCGCCACCACAAAGCCCGTGCTCTGCGTGGCCGCAGCCACAAAGTTGGAACCGGCGATCTGATACCCGCGCACGTTCGCGAAGATCGGCTCCTTGACCTCCAGCACCTCGTGCGAAGCGAACGCCTGCTTGACCGCCTTGCGGAACAGGAACGCACCGCCGCCGACCAGGATCACGTTGCGCACGTCGTAGGCGGGGCCGATGCGCCGCATCATGGCTGCGACGGCCTGGCGGGCGATGCTTTCGACCATCGGCCTCATGCGCGAAAGCTGATAGGTCTTCTGGTACACGGTCAACGCCTTGCCGGTCCGCAGCGCGTGGTCGATGCTGTCCAGGCTGGTGTAGGTGGATCCGATCTCCACGCTCACGTCGTCCGCGATGAGGTTCAGGATGTCCGCCACCCCGCGGTCGACCGAGTGGCTGCGCTTGTGCGACAGCTTCATGCCGCGCGCCACCAGCCAGTCGAAGGTGCGCGAGCCGGGGTCGATCACCAGGCTCTGCTCGTCCTGCATGGCGAGCACGCGATCATGCTGGTCCGCATAGTCGATCAGCGCGCCGTGTGGCTGGGCCATGGCCAGCGCCTTGCGCACGTGCACCGACTTGCCACTGCCCACGTCGTGCCGGCCCGTCATCAGCTTTTCGAGCGCGGCCTTGTCGGCGGCGAACGTCGCCACGGGCAGGCCGACGACGAGCAGGTCGATGTTTTCCACCTTCATCGAGCGCATGGCGCCACGCGCCAGCGCCAGGTACTCGGGCGTGTCGATGTAGCGGTGGTGGATCTGCGTCGCGCGGAATCCGTCGCCCGCGAGGATCACGTCCGGGCCGACCTCGTAGAAGACGCCCTTGATGGGAATCGCGAAGGTACGCCGGCGTTCCGCGCCCAGTGATGCCGACGGATCGCGCGTGCTGAGGCAGGCCAGTGACGGGAAGCTGGCGCAGCGAATGTCGGCTGCTGTTCCGCCCGTCGTGAACTTGGTGTAGCCGAAGCCGACATCGATGGCTCTGACGACTGCTGTCATGGTGTTCCTCCAACAGACCAGTAAGACCGCCCAGCATCGGACGGCCGATGGCTCGCACCCACGCGGAAGACCGTCGAAGCTGCCGCGCTATCGCGATCAGGTCGCTCGCGACGACGACCGCGGTGGAACGCCCCTCTCGCTGCAATCGCACCTCTCCGCAGCCACAACGGCGCTTCCGCAAGTCGCTCCACGGTCGCACCCGTCTCGGTCCCGTCAAGTGCTGCAGTCGCGCCAATGCCCAGCCAGACCGTTCTTTCCGGGTCCTTCGGAGGCAGAGGTAGCAGATAGGCTTGTCAACCCCTCGCGCTCTGCGAGCCGACCTCGATCACGGCGCGCTAATCGGCACATTTCGAGCTTGAGGTGCGCGTGGCGCTGCCCCATGATTGCGGTGCGTCAAGCCGGTAGCTTCCACACCGGGCGCAGCACACAGTGGCCGCGTCGAAGGAAGCCCCATCAGACCGGTGACCTCGGTCGCCGCGGGCCTCGATCCCCGGATCCGCGCGGACTCGATCCGCCAAGTTCACCCACCAGCCGCCATGGCCCGCGAGGCCGTGGATTGCGGCGTGCCCACGGGCACCCGCCTCTCTTCCCCTGACGTTCCAGCATCACGCGCCGCGGCCGCCTCGAGCGACCGCGACCCACGCCGCACCGGCTCGACCGGTACCCGTGGGATCTGCATGAACGGACCGCCCACCGCGTTGGCTGCGGTGGTGCCTTTCGGTCCGCTTGGAACATCCGCGTGCGGCCCCTCAATGGGCCGACGTACGGGTGACGCCCGCACATCCTGCCGCGCCCGCCCTCGGCTAAAGCCGAGCTGGCGTCGCGGTCCGCCCCGAGCGGACAGCCACGCGTGTACGCACCGTGTGCAAGGCGATCACTTTTACGAAGGCCTGGACGGCGCTGCCGTCCAAACCCTAGGCAACCGCGCGTGGGGACGCGCAATCGACTCAATGCCTGGCCCGGCACCTGTCGGTTTCTCAGCGGGCCACCCATTTCGATTCACCGGCACCCGGAGGTCGCCATGCCGCGAACTGATCCACTGACCGTCGATCTCGACACCCTGCCGCTGCAGCCGCAGCGGTGCATGCACGTGCTGGCGCTCATCCTGCGCCGGCACAACTGGCAGCACGCGATCAAGGCCAAGAACATCGGCCATCGCACCGCGCAGGCGCGCGGCCGGCTTTGCGTGTGGGTGTTTCGATTCCTGCACCACAACCCGGCCAAGGCCTTCAAGCTCGACCCGCGCTCGTTCAGCGGACGCCATGCCGACTTCGTGCTGGCGCATTGGTGCGCCGAAGCCAAAGCCGGCCGCCTGGCGCCGGGCACGATCCCGACCTACTACTCGCACCTCAAGACCTTCACCCGCTGGATCGGCAAGCCCAAGCTGCTGAAGCCGATCCGGGCCTACTTCGACGACCCGGCGCTGTACCGGCGCAGCGGCATCACCACGAACGACAAGTCCTGGCGCGCGCTCGGCGTCGACCTCGCGTCCGTGATCCGCGACGTCGAGGACTACGACGTGCACGCGGCGGCAAGCCTCTGGCTGATGCTCGCCTTCGGGCTGCGGTTCAAGGAGAGCCTGATGCTGCGTCCGCACGTTGACGTGGCGACCGCCTGCCAAGCCAAAGGTGATTCAGGATCGGGTGGGAATGACGAGAGCGGAGCCGTCCAGTACCTCGACACCCACCGCGGGACGAAGGGCGGACGCCAGCGCTACGTGCCGATCGACGACGCCTTGTGCCGCCATGCCATCGCCTACGCATGTCACGTCGCCAAGGGCAGGCAGGGCAGCGTCAGCGACCCGAATCTGACGCTGGTCCAGGCGTTGCGGCGGCTGCGCTACGTGATGGAGCGCTTCGGCATCACGAAGCGCGATCTGCGCGTGGTCCCGCATGGCCTTCGACATCAGTTCGCGGCCAGCCGCTACACCGAGCGGACCGGCGCGCTGCCCCCGGTGGCTGGCGGCCCCGGTGTCGCGCCGGATGCCGACAGCGCCGCACGGCAACACGTGTCTGCCTTGCTTGGCCATGGCAGGCCGCAGATCACGAACGCGTATTTAGGTCAGTCCGCCGCTATGCGCAGAAAGCCAGCTTTGGGCGCGTCTGGCGCCAGCAAGGCCGCGTCCGACTCAACATAACCCTGTCGCGCAACACATCGGACACCGGGCTGTCGGGGGAGTCGAAACGCATCTAGCCGGTCTACCGAAACGTCGGCCGGCTGACATCGTGCGCGCAGGCGCGCCTGCGCGGGGGAAGTTCTGCCGCGCGGGTCGTGGCCTTCAGGCGCTGCAGCTCGAACACCCGCGTTGCATCTGCACCGGCGGGCACTTGACCGAACCGTACGAGCAGAACACGCAACAGTCGCCCGCCTTCGGCCGCAGCACGGTCTTGCAGCTCTCGCACTCGTAGAAGAACTGGCAGGCGTCGGTCGGCATGACCTCTGGCTTGGCGTGGCCGCACTCCGGGCATGTCAGCACCGATTCCAGTTCTGGGGCGGCCATGATCACTTCCTCACCGTCGAGGGGAAGCCCGCGTCCGTCGTAGCCTTCGCCAGTGCCGTTGCGTTGGTCTTGTCAGCATCAAACGTCACGGTGGCCGTCTTCTTCGCGAAGTCGACCTGAGCCTGGCTCACACCAGCCACCTTCTCCAGCGACTTCTTCACCGTGACCGGACACAGCCCGCAGGTCATGTTCTGCACGTCGAGCACGGCGGTCTGCGGCGGCGCAGCCAGAGAAGCCAAGGGCATCAGCGTGGCGAGCGCTGCGGAAATCAAGTGGCGCATGGGTAGGTCCTTCACAAAAAGAATGGCGCCAACCAGGGCACCGACAACAACGCGAGCAGCCCCAGCGCGACCAGCCAGAAGATCAGCCGCTGCCGCTTGAGTACGATCGGCTCGGCGCACGCCGCGCCGGGCTCGCAGAGCTGTGGCTGCAGGTACAGACGCCGGAACGCCAGACCCAGGAACAGCAGCGTCGCAGCAATGAACCAGGGCCTCAAAGGCTCCAGCGCCATCAGGTTGGAGATCCAGGCGCCGCCGATGCCCAGCGTCAAGAGCACGAGCGGACCGACGCAGCACACCGACGCGCCGACGGCGGCCAACGCGCTGGCGAGCAGCGAACCTCTTGTCTTGAACGTTGCCATACACCGGGTGAACTTGTTCGATGGCGGAAAGTCTAGAGTCCGTACCATGGTACGGAGTCAAGGGGTGCAGATGACAAGCGAGCTGACGATAGGGCGACTGGCCGACGAGGCCGGCGTGAACGTCGAGACGATCCGGTACTACCAGCGCCGCGGCTTGATGGCTGAACCGGACAAACCGGCGAGCGGACATCGCCGCTATGGCCCGGCGGCGATCAAGCGCGTGCGGTTCATCAAACGCGCGCAGGTGCTGGGCTTCACGCTGGAGGAAGTCGCCAGCATGCTGGAGCTCGACGAGGCCTGCGCCTGTGCCGAAACGCGCGAGTTGGCCGGGCACAAGTTGCAGGTCATCGAAGAGAAGCTCGCTGACTTGAAGGCAATGCGCAAGGCCTTGTTGGCGCTGCTGCGCCAATGCGATACGGGGGCGGCCACGGGCAGTTGCCCGATCATCCATGCCCTGGCCGCCGACTGACAAACTACCCAAGCGCGGCTACAGCGAGCGCAGCCAGTCCAGCAGCGACTTGCTCTGCTGCCAGGACGGCAGAGCTGCCGATGGCGACTCGCCAGCCACCTTCTCCAGCGCGCGTCGCTTCATCTCCAGGTTCGCACGGGCGTAGATCTGCGTCGTCTTCACATCGACGTGCCCGAGGAAGTCGCGGATCATGTCCAGCGACACGCCGCTCTGCAGAAGGTGCATGCCCTTGGTGTGCCGCATGCTGTGGGGGCTGATCTTCTGCGTGAAGCCAGGCACCGCCGACCTGGCTGCCTGCACGTGGCACTGCAGCAGGTACCGCAGGCCCGACCTCGACAGGCGCCCACCCTGGCGGTTCTGGAACAGCGGCAGGTGGCCTCGCTCAGGCCGGTCGAGATCGTTCTCACGCAGGTGGTCACGCAGCAGCCCAGCCGTGGCGTCCATCAGGGGCACCACGCGCACCTTGCGCCCCTTGCCCAGCAGCCTGACCTGGGCAGGTGTCGTCAGGCGCACATCGTGGGCGTTCAGGTCGATCAACTCTTGCGCTCGGGCGCCAGTGTCGTACAGCACGCTGAGCATCACCGCGTCGCGCCGCCCGGCCGGCGTGGTCGGATCGGGATGCGCCAGCACCTGCGTCAGCTCGTCCTTGGACATGTAGGCCACCGGCACCTGGACATGGCGCCGCAGCGGCATCGCCATGATCTTCTGGCACTGCAGCATCCGCTCCGGCACCTCCGATTGCACGTAGCGGAAGAACGCGTGCAGCACGGCCAGGCGCTGGTTCAGGGTGCGGATCGAGCAGTGCCGCTCCTGGGCCAGGTGATCGAGGAAGGCCTCTACGAAAGCCACGTCGATGTCGGCCAGGGACAGGCGCTCGACAGCGATGCCGCGACCGTCACGTCCGAAGCGCAGCAGCAGCGTGAACACATCGCGGTAGGCCTTGATCGTGTTCGGGCTCAGGTTGCGCTGGCCGGCCAGGTAGCGCGTGAGGAAGTTCGTCACGTGCACGGAGAGGTCGGTCGGCTTCATGACGGCCTCCAGGGCCTGCGCGGAATGACGTCGCTGAAGGCTGCATCCGATCGCGAGACGATCTCCGGGTACAGCTCGGCGGTCATCTGCAGGTAGTCCTGCGTGCCGTCGATCGAGGCGTGGCCGAGATAGGTGGCCAGCACGGGCATCCTGGCCTGCAGATCGGCGCCCTCGCGGTACCAGCGCAGCAGCGTGTGCACGGCAAAGGTGTGCCGACTATTCCGCTGTCGGAATAGGCGCCACTATTCCGAGTCCAGGAATAGTGGCGCAGCGAGTGCAGGCCCTGGCGCTGTGGCGTCTTGAACTTGATGCCGGCCAGCTCCCGCCAATAGGTGACGACACGGTGGAGTCGATCGCGCTCGCAGATGGGCTCGAACGGCGGCGTCAGGTTGGTGAAGAGATGCCGGTGCTCCACCGGGGGTCGGCCTGCACGCAGATAGTCGATGAGCGCGGTGCCGACCTCCTCGATCAGCGGCAGGACCAGAGGCTCACCCGTCTTGTGCTGGACGATCTCGATCGTGGTAGTGATCCAGTGCAGGTGGTCGAGCGTCAAACCCTTGATGTCGCCCAGGCGCAGACCCAGGCGCGCGGCGAGCAGCAGGATGGCGTAGTCACGCTTGCCCTTGGGTGAGCGGCGATCGACGACGGCGAGCAGCCGCTGGACCAGCTCCGGTTCCCACACCGAAGGCACCGTGGCATTGCTCGCCAGTCGGATCGTTGGTATCGCGGTGCTGAGGTCACGGGGCAGGACGTCGCGCATGAACAGGTACTGCAGGAACAGCCGCAGGTCAGACGACACCCGTGAGACGGTCCTCGGCTTCGAGGCCGTTCGGCTCTGAATGAAGGCGCTGAGGTCTTCGGCCTGCAGCGTGTCCAGCGACTCCAACCCTCGGGTGCGCAGGAAATCCAGGAAGACTGCGATGTTGTGGATGCGCTCGGCCAGGCTTGAAGGCCGTAGATGCCGGCGCTCTCTGGCGTACTGCTCGTACTCGCGCAGCACCTTGTGCATGCCCTCCGGCACGCGCAGCCCGGTCGTCTCGACCACGAAACGGCAGATGGTGCCGGTGCGTACGAGGTCGTCGAGCACCTTGATGCCGAAGACCAAGTGCCGCCGCCACTGTTGGCCGAGCTTGAGCACCTCCCCGTCGCGAAGGCCATACGCCTGCTCGAAGCGCAGGGCCAGTTCACGCGTGTACTCGGCGGGCAGGCCCTGGGCGCGGGCGAAGTCGGCCAGATGCTCCCACACCCGCTTGTAGCGATTGATGGTGCGGATGGTGTAGCTGCGCATCAGCAGTTCCTGCGCAGCGCCTCGGCACAGCGGCTCCAGCGCCAGCGCACCGGACCCATTGGAGTTGAGCGAATCCATGATCGTCTCCTCGTTAACGGCAGCCACAGCGGCCACCGGGGAGGACGATCTTGGAAGCGTTATGCGCAGTCGGGATGGCCTACGTCATAGGTGGCTCGCTCGGCTTGAGGCCCTTGCTGCGCATAACCGCGGACGAACCTAAATAGGACATATGTACAGCTACACATATCGCGTATTTGGGCCGGTCCGTCGTTACGCGCAGCAAACCGCAAGCCGGCTCGCCGGCCGAGCTGCTCGTGCGCTCAGCCACCGAACTCAGCGATCCAGCGATGGCTGACCCCTCCACATCGATCAATGGGTAACTCTGGCGACTGTGTCCTCGTCCCGCTGCTCCGACCCGGTGCCCGCATCCTGGCCGCCGGTTCGCGTGCGGGCCGCATCGGACCGTTGCTGCGAGGTCCGCAGGCAGCGGGGAAGCCAGCCCGTCGTGGCCACGGCCTGCTCGGCACCTGCCGCCGCCCCTTCCTTCCTCAACCCGGCCAGCGGCGCGGCGGCGTTGGCACCCGCGGCCTCAGTCACCGCGGCCAGCGTCGTCGCCTTCGACACATGGTTGAAGTACGAGGCGGCACTGGCCTTCCACCAGCGCCGCATGTCGAGCCCGAGCGCCTGGGCCAGCGCGTCCGTGCTGTGGCGTTCGCGCTCGGTGCCATCGACCCCGGTGACGCTCGCGGCGACGAGGAAGGTCAGCAGTTCGACGACGGTGGTGCGCTCCTGTGCCAGCAGCCAGGGCAGCAACGCCGCGCCGTCAGTCGGCAGTTGCGCGGTCCATTCAATGCGCGTCTGCTCCATCAGCTTCCAGGCTTCGGCCTCGGCCATGTCTGCGGACTCGCGCCGCAGCCCTTCGTGCGTCTCGCTCGCGTTCACCGTCAGCGCGTCGTCGCCGCCACGGTAGCGGTGGAAGCCGTCCTTGAGCAGCTTCGCGGCCAGATGGGCCGTGAGCGCGGCCAGGGCCACGTCGGGCCGCAGCAGCAGTTCGGCCTGGATCGCCGCGACGCGGTGCGCGGTCAGGCTGCGCATCAGCTTCTCGGAATGCACGGCGCGTGCGCCGCCCTTGGGCAGACTGACGAGCGCGGTGCTCGTGGTCGGTTCGCCGCTCGTGGCGTGCCTCGCGGCCTGCACGACCGCATCGCGATCCTCCGGCCGGACCAGCCCGCGCTTGACCTCCACCGTTCCCCGCGAACCCACGAACACCACGCAGCCGGCCTGCGCCATCAGGTCCGCCGGAAACACCGCCAGCGCTTCGTCGATGGTGTTCAGTTCGGCTTGCAGCCGCTCGTCGTCGGCTTCCAGCGCGGCGTACTCGTTCTCGTCGCCATCGTCGTCGTCTGATAGCGCCTCCATGCGCGTGTGCAGCGCTTCCAGCTCGGCTTCGAGTTGTTCATGGCGCGCCGCCTCGTCGGCGGTCGGCGCGCGGCGGGCGCGGCGCACTTCGCCATGACGCACGTAGTCCTCGTAGACGTACCGAGCCCGCACATCGACCCACTTCCAGCCTTCGTCGGCGACTTCGCGCGCCGGCTGCTGCAACCTGTCCACCGCCAGCCGTTCGAGCAGCGCGGCGTCCTGCAAGTAGGCCTTGCCGTCGTCGCTGAACAGGTCGCGCCGCAGCGGGCCGCCAGCGGCTTCGTAAGCGGCAACCTTCACGAAGATCGCCACGCCGTCGCGATCCGACTCGACCTCACCGCGTGTCAGCAGGCGCCGCAGTTGATCCGCATTGCGGTTCCATTCGGGCAACTGCTGCCACAGCTGCTCCTGCCGCGCCGGGTTGTCGATCGACGCCAGCACCATCAGGCAATCCAGCCCGATCCCGCCTTCACGGAACAGCGTCAGCAGCGCGGGCGACACCGCCGCAAGCTTGAGGCGGCGCTTCACGACCTGCGGCGTGACGCCGAAGGCCGCCGCCACGTCTTCGACCGACCGGCCACCGTCGATGAGCCGGGCGAAGGCCGCGAACTCGTCCGCCGGGTTCAAGGCCTCGCGCTCGACGTTCTCGATCAGGCTGGCCATCAGCGCCTGCTCGGCCGGCACCGCCAGCACGGGCACCGGCTGGTTCTCAGCCCAGCGGCCCTGCTCCACGAGCAGCGACATCGCGCGCAAGCGCCGGCCGCCCGCACAGACCTCGTGCGCCCCACGCGCGCCGCGCACGACGATCAGGTTGTGCAGCAGGCCCGCGGCCTCGATGGACGCGGCCAGTTCGGCCAGCGGCAGCGGCGCCGCGGGGTTCTCGGGCCGCGCCTGGTACGTCGGCGACAACACGAGCTTGTTGAAAGGAACGAAGCTGCGAGGTGAAGCCGCGATCACGGCTTCCAGCTCCTGCTTGGAGAGTTTCATGGGGGCTCCTGAATGAGGGCGGGCGCGACATCGGCCCGTGGATTCAGGTTCCCATGAGGGAGGGTGCCATCAAGTGCGGGGCGGCTGCATGGGCGGTAGACACCCCTGGTGCGCGTGCTGGATCGGGCCGATCCGTCCTGCCAGCGCCGGGTCCTGCAACGCCACCACCACAAGGTTGGCCGTCATCGACGCCATGCCATTGCCGTTCTGCAACACGCCGACGAGTTGCTGAGGCGTGCTGCCGGCCAGACTCTGCACCACGGGCCGGATGCCGCCGTGCACATACAAGTTCATCGGCTGCCATGTCGCCGCCTTGAAGGCACCCAGGGTCTGCGCGAGGAACGGCGGCGCGGTCTTCGCCAGCGTCTGCAACATCGCGTCGACGTTCGGCCCCAGCACGGGCTCGGCGAGCTGACCCGGGGCCATGGGCGAAGCGAAGCGGTCCAGCCACTCGTCGCTGGCGCCGTGATGGAGCCAGATCGCGCGCACTGTCGCCTCGAAGTGCAGGCGCACCAGGGCCAGCGCTGCGGTGTGCGTGCCGGCGCGAATCAGCAGGCGCTGCGCCAACCAGAACTCCACCGCGACGTCGCATAGCGCGAGGGTCAGCAGCGCTCGCCGTGATGGCGGGCGACGTGGATGGGCCAGCAGCGGGGCCAGGTCACCCTCGAAGCGCTCGCTCTGCTCGAGCATGTCCGCCAAGGCCTGGTCCGCGTTGACGGGTGGTGGCTGGTCCTGCGGCATGCCTGATTGTCGGGCGCCAGCCGCCACCGCGTGGCCCCTGCCAGATCGGGCCTTGGCAGTGGCGACTGGTTGAGACGCGATCTGACCAACATGCCTTCGCGCACAGTGCAAGGGCTACCTGCAGGCCTCGCGCCTGCTCAGCCCCGACTTGTGTCGGCGCCGCGGTCGATACCCGCCTTCCAAGCCCCTTCGTGCTCCGCCTGGAGCCCGATGCCCGCGGCACACCGACACCGCATCTGACTGATTGATCGCCGCCTCGCGCGGCACCAGAGCCACCCACCCATGCGTCCGCGCATCCGGTGGGCCATCCATCCACCCTGACGGGGAGCCATCTCCCCGCGGGGGCAGGTGCGTCTCCGTCGCCCCCACGGAGAACCCCATGGCCCGCATTCCCGAGCCCTGTTCCTGGCTGCCCGGCTTCGAGCCGGAGCCTGCCGCGGCCTTCGCGCCGCCCTTGCCTCCCCTGCCTCCCGATCCGCCGCTCGATGACGAGCCGGGTGAGGAGGAACACGAGCCTCGCCCACTACAACCGTTGTGGCGGCCGAGCGAGCCACCGACGCCCAGCGCCTCGCGGCGCCCCTGGCCCCAACTGCCCGTCGGCGGGCTCGACATCCCGCGTGGCGCCGTCGCCAAGTTCGAGGCCAACCTGGCCGCGATCCAGACCCTGCGCGCGCTCGACGCGTCGGGCAGCGAGCCCGACGATGCCCAGCGCGGCACGCTGCTGCGCTACACCGGCTGGGGCGGCCTGCCTGCGAGTTTCAACCACGAAGGGACGGAGCCGGCCTGGTCGCGCCGCGCCGCGCAGCTGCGCGACGCGCTTGACGCCAACGACCACAGCTCTGCGCTCGCGTCGGTGAACAACAGCCACTACACGCCGGTCGCGGTGATCGCGGCGATGTGGCAGGCGGTTCAAGGCTTTGGCTTCAACGGAGGCCGCGTGCTCGAACCAAGTGCCGGCATCGGCCACGTCCTCGGCGCGATGCCGGCGTCGCTGGCCGAACAGTGCTCGGTCACCGCCATCGAGATCGACCGGCTGTCGGGTCGGATGCTGCGGGCGCTCTACGGCGCCAGCGGCGTGGACGTGCGCATCGGCGCGTTCGAGAAGACGCCGCTGGCCGACCACTGGTACGACCTGGCGATCGGCAACGTGCCATTCGGCGCCTACAAGGTGGCCGATTCGAGCAACCGGCCCTATGGCCGCTTCAGCATCCACAACTACTTCCTCGGCCGTGCGCTCGATCTGCTGCGGCCCGGCGGGCTGGCCTGTTTCATCACCAGCAGCCACACGATGGATGCCTGGGACGACACAGTGCGGCGCTACCTCGCGTCGCAGGCGGTGCTGCTCTGTGCGATCCGCCTGCCACGCGGTGCCTTCGCCGAGATCGCGTCGACCGACGTGCAGGCCGACATCCTGTTTCTGCGCAAGCGGGGAGCAAGGCCAGAGGGCGAGGCCGACGAGCAGCCCTGGCTGGGCCTGAGCGTGGTGCCCGAGTCGCTGCGCGATCCGCGCTGCGGCGAACGCTACCTGCAGATCAACCAGTGGTACGCGGCGCAGCCCGAGTTCTGCATCGGCCGCATCCGCCAGGAGAGCAACGGCCACGAGCCGGTGCCGACCGCGGTGTTCGACGGCGACCTGGCCGCAGAGCTGCCGCGGCGAGTCGACCTGCTGCCGCGCGGCGTGTACAGCGCCGCCGCACCGGAGGCAATGCCGGCCGAGCGCCGCGTATCAACCGCGGCCGGCGGAGCAAGGCCTGGGAGTCATCACCTCCACCACGGCCGCGTGCATCGCGTGGAAGACGGCGAGCTGGTGGACATCCACGAGCGCCTGAACGCCACGCAGCGCGCCCGCGTTGCGGGCCTGTGTTCGATCCGCGACCACGCACGGGCCTTGCTCGATCTGCAGTTGGCAGACGCCGACGACAGCCGGCAGCGCCACGAGCGCGCCATGCTGAACGGCGGCTACGACCGCTACGTCGCGCGCTTCGGGTGCCTGTCGAACCGCGCGAACGCACTCGCGTTCCGGCGCGACCCAGACTATCCGTTGCTGCTGTCGCTGGAGCACTACGACGAGGAGACCGAGACCGCCACCAAGGCGGCACTGTTCAGCCGGCGGACGCTGGCAAGGATCGTCGAGCCCGAAGCCGCGGCCGAACCCGAGGAGGCGCTTGCCGCCTCGGTGCAATGGCGCGGCCGGGTCGATCCGGCCTGGATGGGCCAGTTGCTGTCGGTGCCGCCACAAGCGGTGCTCGATGCCCTGGCCGAGCGCGGGTTGGTGTTTCTGGAGCCCGCGGACGGTCAGTGGAAGACCGCCGACGACTACCTGTCCGGCGAGGTCAAGGCCAAGCTCAGGCAGGCGCTGGCCGCCGGCCCGGAGGCCGCGCGCAATGTGACCGCCTTGGAGCGCGTGCAACCCGAGGACCTGCCGCCGGCAGCCATCGAGCCGCGCCTCGGCGCGGTGTGGATACCCGCCGGCGACGTGGAAGACTTCATCCGGCAGGTGCTGGAGCAGAAGGACTGCGAGATCAGCTACTCGGCGCAGGCCGGAGCCTGGTCGGTGCGTTACCCCGAGTGGAGCGCGCGCCAGAACGTCAAGGTGACGCAGGAGTTCGGCACCTCGCGGCTGAATGCGATCGAACTCGTGCAGTGCGCGCTGAACGTGCAGGTGCCGACGGTCCGCGACCCGGACCCCGAGAGCGACCGCATGATCGTCAACCCCGACGAGACATTGGCGGCGCGCGAGAAGTTGGCGCTGATCAAGGAGCGCTTCGCCGCCTGGGCCTTCGACGAAGCCGAGCGCCGCGAGCGGCTGTGCCGGACCTACAACGACCTGTTCAACGCCACGCGGCCGCGGCAGTTCGACGGTTCACACCTGAAGCTGCCGGGGTTCTCGCGCTGCTACGCGCTGCACCCGCACCAGCGGGATGCCGTGTGGCGTGTCGTGCAGTCCGGCAACACCGGGCTGTTCCACGTCGTCGGCGCCGGCAAGACCGCGGTCTGCGCGATCGCCGGCATGGAGCTGCGGCGCCTCGGCTTCGCGGCCAAGCCCTGCCACGTGGTGCCGAACCACATGCTGGCGCAGTACACGGCCGAGTTCGTGCGGCTGTACCCCAATGCCGCCGTGCTGATGGCGGGCAAGGAAGACCTGGAGGGCGACCGCCGACGCGAGCTGGTGTCGCGCATCGCCACGGGTGACTGGGATGCGGTGGTCATCACGCACTCGAGCTTCGAGCGCATCCGGATGTCGCCGGCTTTCACACAATCCTTCATCAAGGAACTCATCATGGAAATCGAGATGGCAGTGCGCGCCGAGCGGCGCAACGACCGGGGCAACTGGATCGTCAAGCAGCTCGAAGCGATGAAGAAAAACTGGACCGTGCGACTGGAGAAGCTGCTGGCCGACGCGAAGAAGGACGACCTGCTGAGCTGGGAACAGCTCGGCATCGACACGCTTTTCGTCGACGAGGCCCACCTGTTCAAGAACCTGTACCGGTTCACGAAGATGACGCGCGTCGCCGGCCTGCCGCTGGCGAACTCGGAGCGGGCCTTCGACCTGTTCCTGAAAACGCGCTACACGATGCGCCTGCACGGCGGCGCGCAGCGCGGGGTGGTCTTCGCCACTGCCACGCCGGTGGCCAACACGATGGCCGAGGTGCACACGATGATGCGCTACCTGCAGCCCCGAAGGCTGGAAGCGCTCGGCCTGCAGCAGTTCGACGCCTGGGCGGCCACCTTCGGCGAGAGCGTCACGGCGCTCGAGATCGCGTCCGACGGCAGCGGCTACCGCATGAACACGCGCTTTGCGCGTTTCATCAACGTGCCCGAGTTGATGGCGGTGTTCGGCGAAGTGGCCGACATCCGCACCGCGGAGATGCTGAAGCTGCCGGTGCCGGCGCTGCGCGGTGGCAAGCCGCGCATCGTGGCCTGCCCGGCCAGCAGCGCGCTGCAAGCCTACGTGCGCACGCTGGTCGAGCGTGCGGAAGCGATCCGCATGGGCCGCGTTAAACCGCAGCAAGACAACATGCTGGCGGTAACCACCGACGGCCGCAAGGCCGCGCTGGACTTCCGGCTGGTGGCGCCGAGCGCGCGTTTCGACGCGCAGGGCAAGGTGGCAGCGTGTGTGCGCGAGGTGCTGGCGGTGCGGCAACGTACCGAGGCCTTCCGCGGTACGCAGTTGGTGTTCTGCGACCTGTCGTCGCCGAAGGAAGGCAAGGCCTTCAGCGTCTACGATGACCTGAAGCAGCGCCTGGTCGAGGCCGGCGTGCCCGCAGCCGAGCTCGCGTTCGTGCACGACGCCGACACCGACGCGCAGAAGGCCGCGCTGTTCAAGTCTGTGCGCGAAGGCCGGGTGCGGGTGCTACTCGGATCGACCGCCAAGATGGGCATCGGCACCAACGTGCAGACCCGGCTGGCGGCGCTGCACCACCTGGACGCGCCGTGGCGGCCCTGCGACGTGGAACAGCGCGAAGGACGCATCCTGCGCCAGGGCAACGAGTGCGAGGACGTAGAGATCTTCCGCTACGTCACCGAAGGCAGCTTCGACAGCTACATGTGGCAGGCCCTGGAGACCAAGGCGCGTTTCATCGCGCAGGTGATGAGCGGCGACAAGGGGCTGCGTTCGATCGAAGACGTGGAATTGGCGGCGCTGTCGTATGCCGAAGTGAAGGCGCTGGCCTCGGGCAACCCGCTCGTGATCGAGAAGGCCGGCGTGGACGCCGAGGTGGCCAAGCTGTCGACGCTGTTCTCGGTGTGGCGTAACCAGCGCTACGCGAACGAGAGCGAGGTGGCGCGGTTGCCGATGCTGATCGAGTCGCTGCAGCACAAGCTCGTGTTGCTGGAGCAGGACTGCCAGCGTGCGGAGCCGGCCTCGGCCGGTGACATGCGCGTCGAACTGGCTGGCCAGGTGCTGGTCGGTGCTGAGGCGGTCGGCGAAGGCTTGCGGCAGATGGTGCGTGCGGCGAAGGCTGCGCAAGCCAGCGTCGAGCAGCGCGTCGGCCGGTTCGCCGGCTTCGACCTCGGACTGCGCGCCAGCCGGGGCGATACCGTTCCCGGCCTGTACCTGGAAGGGCATTGCCGGTACGACGCCGAGGTGTACCAGACGGCCCAGGGCCTAGCGGCGGCGCTGCTCGCGGCGCTGGCATCGGTGCCGAAGGAGCACGTTGCAGCGCGCCAGCAACTGGCCGTGCGCGGCAAGCGCCTGGCCGATCTGCGGATCGAGCTCGAACGGCCGTTCGAGCATGAGGATCGCCTGGCCGAACTCCTGGCCCGGCAGCGGCGCCTGCAGCGCCAACTCGACCTCGATAAGGACTCCGTGGGCGCCGGCCGCATGGACACCGAGGACACGAAGCTCGCCGCCTGACAGCGGCCTGGGGCCCTCCCCGCGCGCGCGGGGAGGGGTTCCTTCTGCATCATCAAGCCGGCTCGTCTCCGAATAGACAGCGACCTCACCAGCGCGTCGCGCGTCTTGCCTGCATCCCGTTCGGTGCTCTTTAGCGAGATAGGTGCCTCAAGTAGGGATCGAGGTTCACGAACTTGGTCGCGATGTCCTTCAGTTCCCGTGACGCGTGGTTCCAGAACACGACGTGTACGGGGATGCCGCGCTTCTTGAGCTTCTCGATGGCGGGTACGTAGTCGGCGTCACCGGAAACCAGCGTTATCTCGTCCGCCCCGATCTTCAGAATCTCGTAGGAGTCCTCGATCATCGTGGCAACAATGTCGGTATCGATCTTCTTCTCGTGGTTGGCCACGTTCCGGTCGTAAACGATGACCTCGAAGCCCATCCGTTCTGCGGCCTGCCATACCGAGTCATTCTGCGGAGGCCTGGAGCCAAACAGAGCCGCCTTCTTGACGTCGGCTCTATCACCACCAGCAAAGGCAAACAGCTTGCCGAAGTCAAGCTTCCAGTTGTAGTCGCAAATCTTGTTCTGCACGGCGGACCACACGTCAGGTGCATGGCCTGCGGCGGCAGCAGCAACGTGCATTCCCTCGATCCAGACATTGGAGTTGTCTACGTAGAGCAGGTTGGCCATGGTTCCTCCGATTCCTCGCTTCTGAGCGAAGCGAGTCAGATCGATCCTATCCGTCTGAGCCGTGCAACCTGCAAGAAGAAGCGGCGATTGGCACCAAGGTCAATCGCTGAAACCTACGCCGCGCTGTGTGCGGGTACTTCTGTCCAGCAGGCTCCATGGTGGTTTCGCCGCCTGCGGTCAAAGCTCTACGGCCAGCAGCCCCTCGCGAACGGCACGCACCAGCAGTGCGCGGCGCGGCGAGCGCCGCAGTTCCATCGATACCTCCAACTGCACACCGGCCCCGGCGCGCCCCCGATTGCAGATGTTCGCGGGATCCGCACCATCCAGTCCGGCCGGCGCGTCCTCACAGGCCACGCCGAGGGTGCGCACCCGCTCAGCGATCGACTCCCGAAGGCCGGCGTTTCGCCCTCCGATCAGCACGATCTCGCCAGTGTGGCCGCAGCCATGCACGCTCACCACGTATCGGCAGTCCTTGAGCAGTTCCAGGCAACCAGGCTCGTCGAACAGATGGCTGGACAGGTGCAGCGCCGCAAAGTTGCCGGCCCTGAGCAGTCCCTCGAACAGATAGAGGTTGAAGTCCAGGCCCGCGATGTCGCGGGCGATGTCCGACGTGTGCGCCTCGATGCTGCCGCCGTGCGGCGCCACGATTGCCACCTCCGAACCGGGCCGTCGCAGTTGCACGATGCGGTAGTCACGTTCGTGCTCGTAGGCAGCCGCCAGGTCGGCGAAGGAACGAAAGTCTTTGGCGAGCTTGGTGACCATCGAATCGATTGTCGCGGACGGGGTCGGGCCTCTTTCGCCACGCCAGATCCACGGCGACGGCGCGCTTTTGTACATGGCGGTTGCGGGCACCTGCGCCGGCAATCTTGCCTCGACAGTGCCTCCGGTCAACACTGTCCTTGCTACCTGTGGGCATCGAGCCTGCAAAGCCTTCACCGCAGCCTCGGCTGCGCTGAAGTCCAGCCCCGCTGGCGTCGCGGTCGTTACCCGCCTTCGAGTACCGGGCCCTGCCCGGTTCGGCTGCTTTTGGTGGCCCGTGTACGGCACCCGTCATCGTGCGGGTGCCATGAGGAGCGAAACCGGCGGCTTCGCCGATTTCACCAGCGCCGACGTGCGCTGCGCAAGCAGCGTCATGCCAGGCACCGAGCAAGGCCCCGATCGAAAGACCGCGGGCCTTCCTTTCATGGCGAACCACATCCCTATGGGGCCGTGGCTTGCCATCCAGTCGCTTCGACCCACCCGGGCCGAAGCATCCCAGACGGGGAACCATGTTCCCCGACGGGAGCGGCGTTCCCCTTCGCTTCACGAAGGAGAACTGCCATGTGTGCAAGTCAAGCAATCAGAGCCCCACGGCCCGTCGGCGTGCTGCTCGGAGGGTCGGGGCGCGTTCGCGCGCTGGTCCCGCCGCCACCGCGCCTGGCCGCCCTGCTGCGCCCTGCCGCGGCGTGAGAGTGCATTCGTCGGCGAGTCGCCTGGTCACACGGCCAGACACTCGCCCGACGAGGCCAATGGTTCGCCGTGCGCGTACCACTGCCAACGATGCCGATTCGTCGGCGATCTTCCAACCAGGGGAGCCAACCGTCTCCCCTCGGGGTGCCGATGCGCTCGCCGACCAAGGAGTCCACCCCATGATGAACGACAGACCCTACCCGGCCCCGCGCAAGCCAAAGCGCTCGGCCGTGGAGATCGAGGAGGAACGCGCCTGGGTTCGCTTCTACCGGCAGGTCGGCCAGGCCGACATCGCCGCCGAGGTGCTGACCCAACTCGATGCCGATGCGCAGGCGCGGCACGACCACCTCGCGCTGTACCTGAGCTGCCGCGAGTCGCTGCGCGCGCACAAGGCGCGGACGCAGCGCAACAAGCGGATCGGGCAGTTCGTCCGGCAGGCTGGCCGCGTGCTCGTCGTCGAGCCGCTGCGTGCGCTGCGGCTGAAGACCTCGCGCGCGATCGATCTGCTCGTCGAGTGCTTGCCAGAGACCCGGCGTGAACCGGCCACGGCAAAGGTGAGGCAGCTCCGGCGCGACGCCGACGTCGCGCAGGCCCATGCCGCTTTCGATCCCAAGGCCCCGCCGTCGTCCGCGTGGGACGCCATGGTGCCGACACCTGTTGCGGCGCGCACGGGCTGACGCCACCCCCTCGCCCCGAAGCCCTCGTGCTTCGGGGCTTCCTTTCTTCAGGCCGCGACTTCGAGCCGGGCACGCTCCTGGTCTATCAGCCAGTGCAAAAACTGCGTGTCGCGCGAGCGGCCCCAGTAGTGCGCCTTGCAGCGGGCCACATAGGCGTCCAGGTCGGCCGCCGTGTGGATGTTCACCGGCTCGATGTCGGTAAGCCGGAACAGGCGCTCGGCTTCGGGCCGGGTCAGTCGAATGTGGGTTCCGAGGCGGATCATGGCGGGCACGCAAGCGAAGGTCTCGCTGCCATACTCGCGCCAAGCGGCACCGATGTGCAAGCGCAAAACAGGCTCCGGCGACACATTCTTCGCAGGCTCACTCCAGTCGCGTCACGCTGCGATTCCAGTCGCACCCACATGGCGCCGCGTTGCGGGCACGCGACGGGACACCGGGCACTGGCGCCACGCAGAACGCCCCCATTCCGCCTGCCTGCTCGCATGGCGCTCGCCTCGCCACGGTGTCCGCCGAGCGCCACCCCGACGACACTGACGCGGCACTCGATCGTGAGATCAAGCCCTCTCACCAGAGGTCCTGGCCCGGCCAGGCGTCGCAGTCGTCACCTGCCCCCTTCGGCGCCCTCGCGGCGCCACCCGCTCGGGAACCCGTTCCCGGCTGGGGGCGGCGTTCCCGTTCGTCTTTTCGATGAACCCATGGAGAACGCCATGCAGAACCTTGCTGCCCTGTCGCGCGCCGAACTGATCGGCGCCCTGCTCGCCCCCGTCCTGCCCAAGGACCATCCGCATGCGGACCAGGTCAACGACCTCGAGTCCGCCTACTTCGGTACCGCTGCGGTCGCCCCCGAGGCCAGCGACACCTTGCTCGACCACAAGCTCGGCGTCGCGCGTGAACTTCTGATGCGTGACCTGCGCGCGCAGCTGAGCGCCGGCCCGGTGATGAACTCGCCGCAGGCGCTGCGCGACTGGCTGCGGCTGCACTGCGCCGGGCTGCAGCACGAGGTCTTCATCGTGCTGTTTCTCGACGCCCAGAACCGCTTGCTCAGTGCCGTGGAGATGTTTCGCGGCACGCTGACGCAGACCTCGGTCTATCCGCGCGAGATCGTCAAGAGCGCGCTGGAGCGCAACGCCGCCGCGGTGGTGCTGGCACACAACCACCCGAGCGGCTCGGCCGAGCCGAGCCGTGCCGACGAGTTCCTGACGCAGAACCTCAAGTCGGCGCTGGCACTGGTCGACGTCCGCGTCCTCGACCATTTCGTCGTGGCCGGCGACCAGTGCGCTTCGTTCGCCGAACGCGGCCTGATCTGACACGCGGCAGCCGCCGCCATCGACAACCCCGAGGGGCGTACCGCCCTCGTGGGCGAGCGCCCCTTCCGAGAAAGAAGGAGCAACACCATGTTCACCGGCACATCGCCGCAACCGCCCTCCAGCCCGATCTGCCCGGTCTGCCCGGGCCGGGGCATGCCTCTCGGCCAACTCGGCCGCCTGCGCTGGTACCGCTGCCGCGATTGCGGCATCGACTTCAACCGGCGCGCGACAACGCCGCCGAGCCCGTCCCAGCGGCCAGCCGGGAGGGCGTCATGAGCGAGCTTGTCCTGACCCGTCTGCGCGAACTCGCGGAGCCCCTCGTCGCGCTGTCGACGGCGCATCTCTCAACGGCCACGCGCCAACTTCTGCAGGAGGACCAGTTGTCCGTGAACGCCTATCCCACTCACCGGTGGCTTCGTCTACGTCGGCGCACCGCGCTACGACACGCCGCTGGAAGCCGACCTCGCCCATCTGTTCGAGCTGGCGGAGAGCGCCGGGATCGTCTGGCTCAAGTTCGACGTACACGGCGCCACGGTCGAAGGCATCGAACAGTTCGAAGAACCAGGAGCAGAGACATGAGCCGGCACCACCTGCGCACGGCCCGCGGTGCGGGCCCTGTACTCGTCGTGATGGGCTATGACCGGCCACTGAACGAGTTCTTCCTGCAACTCTGGGACGACGGCCCGGAGATTGAAGCCGACGAGCCAGCCTACAGCAGCCTGGATGAGCCGGCAGCAGACTGGCGCGACATCGCCACGGTGGTTCGGCGACTCGAAGAACTCGACGTCGCGGTGCCGCGCTCGATGATCGACGCCGTCGTCGCCGACAGCGTCCGTCGCGCCGGCAACCGGATCGTGGAGCACGCGCTCGACGGGCGAGTGACGGAACTGTCGGCCTGACGCCGGCGGCAATCGATCAGGAAGGGAAGCCAGCCCGCGACGGGTCTGGCTTCCCTTCGTTGCCCGCGACACTCGAGGCAACTCCCCCGTGCAAAGCCTGCTCGGATGCGATCACCATCTCGTCGAGGTCGATCACCGCATCCGCCATCGCCGTCAGTTCAGGCGTCTGCGACACGAAGTACTCGCGCTCGTACCCGCCCAGCTTGAGAACCTCGCGCTTCATCGCCATGAACATGCGCTTGCGGTCGGCGTCCAGCGCGCCATCGGCCTCGTCGCAGAAATGGGTCATGCAGCGCCGGCCCGATTGCTGCGAGAGGTACAGCGCGACAGCGCGCGTCAAACACTCGTTGATCCACTATGCCGAGACCCCGGATATGCCGAGTTCGCGATCCGGCCGGCGTCCCCGCCCCTGCAACTGCGCCGCAGGTACCTGCGAAGCGATGCGGCA
>CAKZXL010000566.1 GCA_937883885.1 uncultured Aquincola sp.
ATGTTTGGGCAGCACCGGGCACACCTTCATGTCGGCGATGTAACGCGGCTTGCGCTCATGGAAGCCGACCAGCACCTCGCCCTTCTTGATGACGTGCCGCACCGACAGCCGCGCGCGGTCGCGGTAATGCCAGGCCGGGCCTTCGATGGGCCGCAGCAGCCGCTCGGGCTTGACCTTGCCCAGGTGCCACAGGTTGTCTTCCAGCGTGCGCTGCTTGACGGCCACCTGCGCGCCCACGTGCAGGTGCTGCATCTTGCAGCCGCCACAGGCACCGGCATGCAGACCGAAGTGCGGGCAGCCGGGCGTCACGCGCTGCGAGCTTTCGCGGCGCATCGCCGTCATGGTGGCCTGTTCCCAGGCGTTCTTGCGGCGGCCCACCTGCACCTGCACCTGCTCACCGGGCAAGGCGCCTTCGATGAACACCACCTTGCCTTCTTCGTTATGGGCAACGCCTTGGGCTTCCAGGTCCAGCGATTCGACCGTCAGCCATTCATTCTGTTGAGTCATGCACCGGATTATCCGGTGGCAGCCCTCTCAGAAGACGGAGTCGCGGTCCACGCCCTGGCGGATCATCCGGCGCTTGAGCTTGAGCAGGGCTTCCTGCTGAATCTGCCGGATGCGCTCGCGCGTCAGGCCCATGCGCTCGGCCAGCACCTCCAACGTCTCGGGCTCGCGGTCGCGCAGGCCGTAGCGGCCGGCCAGCACCTCGCGTTCGCGGTCGTTCAGCTCGGCCAGGCCGTGGTTGAGCAACTGCTCCACTTCATGGCTGAGCGTGATGCCCATCGGATCGATGGCCTGCTCGTCGGCCACCGTGTCCAGCATCGATTCGCCCGCATCGCGCTCCAGCGGCGCATCCAGTGAGGCGGGCTGCTCGGCAAACTTCAGCAGCTCGGACACCTCCTGCACCGGCCGGCCCACCGAGGCGGCGATGGCTTCCACCCGCACCGGCCGATCGCCCTCAGGCCCGTGGGAATGCTCGGCTTCCAGCGCGCGGCGCGCCTTCAGCACCTGGTTGAGTTCTCGCACGATGTGCACCGGCAGCCGCACCAGGCGGGCCTGGTGCATGATCGCCCGCTCGATGCTCTGGCGGATCCACCAGGAGGCATAGGTGGAAAAGCGAAAGCCACGCTCGGGCTCGAACTTGCCGATGGCATGCATCAGCCCCAGGTTGCCTTCTTCGATGAGGTCGGTCATCGGCAGGCCGCGGCCCAGGTAGTTCTTGGCGATGCTGACCACCAGCCGCAGGTTGCGCTCGATCATCGACTGCCTTGCCAGGAAGTCGCCCGAGCGCGCCTTGACGGCGGTGTCGTATTCCTCCTGCGGCGTCAGCAGCGGCGCCTTGCGGATCTCGCGCAGGTAGGTCTGCAGCGTGTTGCCGACGTCGCCCTCGCCGGGCGGAATGTCCACCGGCACGCGGGCACTGCCGGCCGCCTCGGCGCCGGCATCGGCGTCGTAGGCGGGTTCATCGCCCGAATCAAGCGCCGGGGGCACCGGCGCCAGGCGCGCCGCTCCCGTCTCCACGACATGCCCGTTCTGCGTTTCGATTCGCCTGGTCATGCGTGGATCTCCGTGCCATGGAATGCCTTAACGGGGCGGGAGCAGTTTGGCCGGATCGACCGGCTTGCCTTGCTTGCGGATCTCGAAGTGCAGTTGTACCCGGTCTGCGTCGCTCGAACCCATTTCCGCGATCTTTTGTCCGCGTTTGACCGCCTGGTCTTCCTTGACCAGCAGGGTCTGGTTGTGGGCGTACGCCGTCAGGTAGGTGCTGTTGTGCTTGACGATGACCAGATTGCCATAGCCGCGCAATCCCGAGCCCGCATACACCACGCGGCCGTCGGCGGCAGCCAGCACAGGGTCGCCGGCCTTGCCCGCGATGGACAAGCCCTTGTTGCGCGACTCGTCGAAGCCGGCAGTCACCGAACCCCGTGCCGGCCAGGCCCAGTTGATGTCGTCGTCACCCGTGGCGGCAGCTGCGGCGGGTACCGGCGTGGGCGCAGGCACGGGCGCCGGCGTGCTGGCTGCCGCAGCAGCGCCGCTGGCCGGAGCACTGGCCGACAGCGGGCGCGATTCGACCTTGGCCGGCGGCACGCCACGGGCCGCCGCCACCGCGGGATCGACACCCGGCGGCACCACGCGCACCACCTGCCCGACCTCGATCAGGTTGGCGTTCTCGATGTTGTTCCAGCGCGCGATGTCGCGCCAGTTCTGCCCCGATTCCAGGCCGATGCGGATCAGCGTGTCACCCGGCTTGACGGTGTAGTAGCCTGGCTTGCCCGAGTTCTCGATGCCGGGCGGCGGCGGCTTGTCGGCCTCGGCCGGCGTGACGGGGCCACCCGCGGTGCGCGCTGGGGTGCTTTGCCGATCTTCCACCGGCGCCTTGTTGCGCGGCGAAGCGCAGCCGGTGAGCACTGCCGCCAGCAGGCAGGCGGCCACCAGAGGGAAAGAACTCGTCGTGCGCCCGCCGAACGGGCGCTGCCAGTGCAATCGCATCAGAAAGGAATCTCCGCTATTCAACGCCGGATTTTAGGGGGACGAAATGAACGGCATCGTGCTGCTGGCGCAGCCACTGCGTTTCGGTGCGGTCCACGATGACCAGCACCTGCCCCCGCCCGCCCGGCGCCTGCATCGGCGCCACCAGGCGACCACCGACGGCCAGCTGCTCCAGCCACGCCGTCGGAATGTCGTCGCCACCGGCGGCGGCGATGATGCTGTCGTAAGGCGCGTTGGGCCCATGGCCCACGCGGCCGTCGCCGTAGATCAGCCGCAGGTTGTTGCGGCGCAGCGGCGCCAGCAGCTCGCGCGCCTTCTCGTGCAGGGGCTTGAGCCGCTCGATGGAATACACCTGCGTGGCCAGCACCGACAGCAAGGCGGCCTGGTAACCGCAGCCGGTGCCGATTTCCAGCACCTTGCCCAGCGACTCGCGCGCCTGTGCATTCCGGCCTTCGAGCAGCAACGACATCATCAGCCCCACCACCGAGGGCTTGGAGATGGTCTGGTTCAGGCCGATGGGCAGGCTGGTGTCTTCATAGGCCTGGGCGGCCAGTGCGGTGTCCACGAAGAAGTGGCGCGGCACATGGGCCATCGCGGCCAGCACCGGCTCGCTGCGCAGGCCGTCGGCCCGCAGGCGGTTGACCATGCGCATGCGCACGCCCTGGGAATCGAGCCCCAGACCGCTGGGTGCCGACTGGCGACGCGCAGCCTCTGCGGCCTCATGCATCGGGCGCTGGGGGCGCAGCAGGGTCTGCGGTGCCCGGGTGGCTGTCCCCGGGCTCTTGCTGGAAGAGGCCCGGTCCAGCGGGATGGGGAACTGGCGCGCCCGGGTGGTCATGCCACCGTCCCAAGCGCTTCGCGCCAGGCCGGCAGCGCCGCATGGTCGGTGAGGTCGACCTGCAGCGGCGTGATGGACACACAGCCCGAGGCGGTGGCGTGGAAGTCTGTGCCCTCGCCGGCTTCGCGCGCGTCACCCGCAGGGCCGATCCAGTAGATGGTCTCGCCACGCGGGTTGGTCTGGCGGATCGCCGGCTCGCTGGCATGGCGCCGCCCCAGGCGGGTGAGCTTGCGCGGCAACTGGTCTGCGTCCGGCCGGTTCGGGATGTTGACGTTGAGCAGGAAGGGTCGCCCGTCCAGCGGCAAGGCCAGCACCTGTTCAACCACCGAGCGAGCCACGCGCGCTGCGGCGTCCAGGTGTTCCCAGCCCCGCTGCACCTGGGAAAACGCGATCGCCGGCACGCCGAAGAGAAAGCCCTCCATCGCCGCGGCCACGGTGCCTGAATACAAGGTGTCGTCGCCCATGTTGGCGCCGTTGTTGATGCCCGAAAGCACCAGGTCGGGCCGGTGCGGCAGCACGCCCGTCATGGCCAGGTGCACGCTGTCCGAAGGCGTGCCGCTGACGTAATGGAAGCCGTTGGCTGCCTTGTACACCTGCAGCGGCCGGCCCAGCGTCAGCGAATTGGAAGTGCCGCTGGCGTTTTGTTCAGGAGCGATCACGTCGATCTCGCCCAGGCCCTCGATCGCCCGCACGAGTGCGGCAAGGCCAGGGGCAAGGTAACCGTCGTCGTTGGCGATGAGGATGCGCATCGGGCCATTGTAGGTTTGCGCCGTCGCCTGCGTGACCGTGTTCACGGGCCTGGCTGCCTATCATCCGGCGCCAAGGCGGCCGTTGCCGCGACAGGAGACAACACGATGCAAGCATGGGTGTGCGATGACCCGATCGGCGTGCAAGCCCTTCAGTGGAAGCAGATGGAGACGCCCGAGCCCGCAGCCGGCGAAGTCAGGATCGCGATCCACGCGGCCAGCCTCAACTTCCCTGATCTGCTGATCGTCCAGAACAAGTACCAGGTCAAGCCGCCCCTGCCCTTCGTGCCGGGGGCGGAGTTCTCGGGCCGCATCGAGGCCGTGGGCGAAGGCGTCACGCACCTTCACGTGGGCGACCCCGTGGCCGCCATCGGCGCCACCGGTGGCTTTGCCACCCACGCCTGTGTCAAGGCCACCAGCGTGATTCCGCTGCCCTCGCACATCGCGCTGGAGGACGCCGCAGCCTTTGCCTTCACCTACGGCACCTCGCACCATGCCTTGATGGACCGCGGCGCGCTGCAGCCCGGCGAAACGGTGCTGGTGCTGGGCGCGGCCGGCGGCGTGGGCACCTCGGCCATCCAGATTGCCAAGGCTGCCGGCGCACGGGTGATCGCCGCTGCCTCCTCCGACGAAAAGTGCCAGCTGTGCACCGAGATCGGTGCCGATGCCACCATCAACTACAGCACCACCGACCTGCGCGAAGCGATCAAGACCCTGACCGACGGCAAGGGCCCCGACGTGGTCTACGACCCGGTGGGCGGCGACTTCGCCACCGCGGCCTTCCGGTCCATCGCATGGCGCGGACGCTACCTGGTCATCGGCTTCACGGCCGGCAGCATCCCTGCCGTGCCCTGGAACCTGCCCTTGCTCAAGGGCGCTTCGGTGGTGGGCGTGTTCTGGGGCGAGTTCGTGCGGCGCGAGCCGCGCGCCAGCGCCGCCGCCATGGCCCAACTGGCCGACTGGTATGCCCAGGGCAAGATCAAACCCGTGATCGATACCCGGCTGCCGATGAGCGAGCTGCATGCGGCGTACGAACGCATGGGCACCCGGCAGGTGCGTGGCAAGGTACTTCTCATCAATCCCTGAGTCGGCATCGCAGACTCCCCCCTCCTAGGGGGGCCTCGCTTGCGCTACGATGCACCGCACAATCTGCGCCGCGAACACATTTGTGTTCGACGTCGCATGAGAAGGGTGGAGCCATGGCCGTCAAGGTCCTGATCTTGGAAGACAATCCGGTCGCGCGCAGCTTCCTGTGCCGCGTGGTACGCGAAAGCTTCAGCGACACGATCGTCATCACCGAAGCGGGCGACCTGGAAAGCGCCCGCAAACACATCAATCTGACGGGCGGCGCACGTGGCCTGCATGGCGTCGATCCGTTCAAGCTGATCCTGGTCGACCTGGAACTGCCCGACGGCAACGGCATGGAACTGCTGGCCGAGCTGGTGCACTACCCGGCCACCAAGATCGTCACCACGCTCTACTCGGACGACGATCACCTCTTTCCCGCCCTGCAACGCGGCGCCGACGGCTACCTGCTGAAGGAAGACCGGTTCGAGGTGCTGGTCGAAGAGCTGCAGAAGATCGTGCGTGGCCAGCCCCCGCTGTCGCCGGCCATTGCCCGCCGGCTGCTGACCCACTTCCGCGGCAGCCAGCAAGACAGCGGCACGCTGGATTCGGGCTTTTCCAAACCCTTCGGTTTCGGCACCAGCCGGCCGGTGCCGATCGAAAAGCCGCTTGATCACGAGCGGCTGACGCCGCGTGAAAACGAGGTGCTCACCTACCTGAGCAAGGGCTTCACCATCAAGGAAATCGCCAGCCTGATGGGCATCAAGTGGTTCACCGTGAACGACCACATCAAGTCCATCTACAAGAAGCTGAACGTTTCCAGCCGCGCGGAGGCCGCGGTGCTGGCCAGCAAGCAGGGGCTGGTCTGAACGACCTGGCACCACGCGCATCTTCCTGGGGGCGTCTTCGCGCCTGACCGACCACCATGAGCCGTACCGCTGCGTCGCTGGCATCCGAGGCTGCGGCTGAAGCGGGCCTGGATTCGCCAGCCTGGGAGCGCAGCGTGGGGCGCCCGCTGGAAGCCGCGCGGGCCCTGAACTGGCGGTCACGCAGCGTCGTGATGGCAGCCCTGCTGGGCTGTCTGGCGCTGTTCCTGCTGGTGCGCGCGCTGGCCACTACGCCCACGCTGGATGCCAGCTGGAACGCCGATGCGTCCGGCCGCTTGATCGTCACGGCCGTGCATGGCCGACTGGGGATGCCCGCCGAGCCGGCCACGCTGCTGGGCCTGCTGGACGCCCATGGAAGGCCCCTGCCGGTGTCGGCCACGCTGCTGCAACGCGCGCCACGCTGGATCGTCGACGACGAAGAACGTCATCGCCACGCCACGATGCATGAGCGCCTCAACGCTGCGATGGCCATCGGGCCGGTGACGCTGGTGCTGGCCGAGGCACCCCCCGTGGGCCTGCGGTCCCATCCGCGCGGCATCACCGGTCTGGGCGCCGGGTTCTGGCTGATGGCAACACTGGCGCTGGCGCTGTACCTCACCGCGGCGGTGGTCCTGGCCGCGCGCCCCAGCGAGCGCAATGCGATGTATGCCGTGATGGCGTTCTGCCAGGCGGCCAATCTTGTCTTCATCGCGGCCGAGTCCATGCCGGGGCTGCTGCTGCCGCCTTGGCTGCTGGCGCTCGACTTTCCCGTACGCACTTGCCTCGACCTGGTGACCGCAGCCGCCCTGGTGCACGCCACCGGCCTGCACCCGGTGCCGGTGCGCGCGCGTTGGGCCTCGGCCACGTTGGCCTGGTGTCTGGCTGGTTTGCTGACCGTGCTGATCCTGGCCGGCCAGTTGCCGGCTGCCTGGTGGTGGGTGCAAGGGGCAGCGCTCACGCTGGGGGCGCTCACCGTGCTGCAGCTCAGCAGCCAGCGCCAGGGTCCACCACACCCGGCCGCCCTGCTGTTGCGTCGGCTGTCGACCGTGGCCATGTGCACCTTGTTGTTGCTGAGCCTGGCCATGGCCGCCGCCTCGCGGCGGGCGGACATCGCGCACTTCGCCAATGCCATCGGCTCCACGGTCTGGGTGGTGTTCCTCTCATCACTGCTGGGGTTGCTGCCTTTTTTGTCTCGCTCTCAGCAGGTGCTGCGCGAGTTTTCAATGCTGGCTGGCGTCAGCACCGTGGCCACCTCGCTGGATCTGTTGTTCGTCGCGGCGTTTTCGCTCAGCCAGTTTGCGTCGGTGACGCTGGCGCTGTTCATTTCGCTCGGGCTTTACGCGGGCGTACGCCAATGGCTGCTCAATCGTGTGCTGGGCAACACCGTGCTCACCACCGAGCGCGCGTTCGAGCAGCTCTACCGCCTCGCGCGCGAGCTGGAGGGGCGGCCGGACCAGGTCGGCACGCGGTTGTCGCAGCTGCTGCGCGAACTGTTCGAGCCGCTCGAAGCGATGCTGGTGCATCGCCATGCGCCTGCCGCTCGCGTCACCGGCGATGGCTCCACCCTCATCGTGCCTGTGCCTGCCATGCCGGGCGGCGACGCGCTGGCGCCAGAGACGTCGATCCTGCTTCGCTACGCGCGCAAGGGCACCCGCATCTTCTGCGATGAAGATGCGCGACTGGCCACCCGCATTTGCGAGCAGTTGCGTCGTGCGGTGGCCTTCGACCAGGCGGTCGAGCAGGGTCGCAGTGAAGAGCGCGCCCGGCTTGCGCAGGATTTGCACGACGACATCGGCGCCCGTCTGTTGACGCTGATGTACAAGGCGCCCGACCCCGAGACCGAAGAGTATGTGCGGCACACGCTCAAGGACCTCAAAACCCTGACCCGCGGCCTGGCGGCCTCCAACCACCGCCTGTCGCACGCAGCTGCGGAATGGAAGGCCGACATCAGCCAACGCCTGGGCGCGGTCCATTGCGATCTGGGCTGGTCGTTCAGCGTCGACGAAGACGTCGCGCTGAACGTCGTGCAGTGGTCTGCACTGACACGTGCGCTGCGCGAGTTGATCAACAACGTCATCAGCCACGCAGCAGCCACCCGGGTGGAGGTCGACGGCGTGTACGACAAAGGTCAACTCACGATCACCGTCAGCGACAACGGCCAGGGCGCGGACCCTGAATCATGGATGCATGGGCTTGGCCTGAACGGCGTACGCAAACGAGTTCGCCAACTCAGCGGCCACGTGGAGTGGCGCACCCGCATACCTCAAGGGATCCAGTGCCGTATCTGGATTCCCTCGCTGGCGGCAAGCGCCCGACACGAATGATCCAGGGTGCCGCCCACGATCTGAATTTGGGTCG
>CAKZXL010000567.1 GCA_937883885.1 uncultured Aquincola sp.
CGCTCGCGCCGGTATGACTTCCTCGCCGCTGTGGCGCGGGGGTGGTCGCATCTTCCCGAACAGCCCCGACGAGAACTTCACTCAGAAGGTCAACAAGAAGATGTACCGCGCCGGCATGGCGTCGATCCTGTCGCAGCTCGCGCGCGACGGTCGCCTGGCCGTGGTGGACTCGTTCACCGTCGACACGCCGAAGACCAAGCAGCTCGCCCAGAAGTTCAAGGGCATGGGCCTGGACTCGGTCATGGTCATCGCCGACACCGTCGACGAGAACCTGCTGCTCGCTTCGCGCAACCTGTCCAACGTGCTGGTTGTCGAGCCTCGCTACGCCGATCCGCTGTCGCTGGTCTTCTACAAGAAGGTGCTGGTGACCAAGGCGGCCATCGAGCAGCTCAAGGAGATGTTTGCATGAGCGCCGCTCCGCAAAAATTCGATGAGGGCCGCCTGGCTCAAGTGCTGGTCGCCCCGATCGTCTCGGAAAAGGCCACCAGCGTCGGCGAAAAGAACAACCAGGTGTTGTTCAAGGTGCTGCGCAACGCCACCAAGCCGGAGATCAAGGCTGCCGTCGAGCTGATGTTCAAGGTCGAAGTGGACTCCGTCCAGACCGTGAACCAGAAGGGCAAGGTCAAGCGTTTCGGTCGTTCCATCGGCCGTCGCGACCACGTCAAGAAGGCCTATGTGTGCCTGAAGGACGGCCAGGAACTGAACTTCTCCGGGGAGAGCGCGTAATGGCTGTCGTCAAGGTCAAGCCGACTTCGCCCGGCCGTCGTGCCGTGGTGAAGGTGGTGCACAAGCACCTGCACAAGGGTGCGCCGGAAGCATCGCTGCTCGAGCCGCAGAAGCAGAACGCCGGCCGCAACAACAACGGTCACATCACCATCCGCCACAAGGGCGGTGGCCACAAGCATCACTACCGCGTGGTGGACTTCCGTCGCAACAAGGACGGCATCCCGGCGAAGGTCGAGCGTATCGAATACGACCCGAACCGTACCGCCCACATCGCGCTGGTGTGCTACGCCGACGGTGAGCGCCGCTACGTGATCGCCCCGCGCGGTCTGGAAGTGGGCGCCACGCTGCTGAGCGGCTCGGAAGCGCCGATCAAGGCCGGCAACACGCTGCCCATCCGCAACATCCCCGTGGGTTCGATCGTCCACTGCGTCGAACTGCTGCCCGGCAAGGGCGCGCAGATCGCCCGCTCGGCCGGTACCTCGGTGACGCTGATGGCGCGCGAAGGCTCCTACGCCCAGCTGCGCCTGCGCTCGGGTGAAGTCCGTCGCATCCACATCGATTGCCGCGCCACCATCGGTGAGGTGAGCAACGAAGAGCACAGCCTGCGCCAGTACGGCAAGGCCGGTGCGATCCGCTGGAAGGGCATCCGCCCGACCGTGCGGGGTGTGGCGATGAACCCGGTGGATCACCCGCACGGTGGTGGTGAAGGTCGTACCGGCGAGGGCCAGGTGCCTGTGTCGCCGTGGAACACGATGACCAAGGGCTACCGTACCCGCAGCAACAAGCGCACGCAGACGTTCATCGTCTCGCGTCGCAAGAAGTAATCAGGCGGAGGACAGCCATGACACGTTCTCTCAAGAAGGGCCCCTTCGTCGACCAGCACCTGCAGGCCAAGGTCGAAAAGGCGGTAGCCATCAAGGACAAGAAGCCGATCAAGACCTGGTCGCGCCGCTCGACGATCCTCCCCGAGTTCATCGGTCTGACGATCGCTGTGCACAACGGCAAGCAACACGTGCCGGTGTACGTGAGCGACCAGATGGTCGGCCACAAGCTTGGCGAATTCGCGCTGACGCGGACCTTCAAGGGTCACCCGGCAGACAAGAAGGCCAAGAAGTAAAGGACAGCGACGATGGAAACTCAAGCAATCGTTCGCGGCGTGCGCCTTTCCTGCGACAAGGGTCGGCTGGTGGCCGACCTGATCCGCGGCAAGAAGGTCGATCAGGCTCTCAACATCCTGACGTTCACGCCCAAGAAGGCCGCCGGCATCATCAAGAAGGCTCTGGAGTCGGCGATCGCCAACGCCGAGCACAACGACGGTGCCGACATCGACGAACTGCGCGTCAAGTCGATCTACGTGGAGCAGGGCGCCACGCTGAAGCGGTTCTCCGCCCGGGCCAAGGGCCGCGGCAACCGCATCAGCAAGCCGACCGCGCACATCTACGTGACCGTCGGCAACTAAAGGAAGACCATGGGACAGAAGATCCATCCGACCGGCTTCCGCCTGCCCGTCACCCGTGCCTGGGCTTCGCGCTGGTTTGCGAACAACAAGAACTTCAGCACCATGCTGGCTGAAGACCTGGATGTCCGCGAGTACCTGAAGGCCAAGCTGAAGAACGCCGCGGTGTCGCGCGTTCTGATCGAGCGCCCCGCCAAGAACGCCCGCATCACCATCTTCTCGGCACGTCCGGGCGTGGTGATCGGCAAGAAGGGCGAGGACATCGAGAACCTGAAGGCTGAACTGACGCGCCGTCTGGGCGTGCCGGTGGCTGTGAACATCGAGGAAGTGCGCAAGCCTGAAGTCGATGCCCAGCTGATCGCCGACTCGATCACCCAGCAGCTCGAAAAGCGCATCATGTTCCGCCGCGCCATGAAGCGCGCGATGCAGAACGCGATGCGCCTGGGCGCGCAGGGCATCAAGATCATGTCGTCGGGTCGCCTGAACGGCATCGAAATCGCCCGCTGCGAGTGGTACCGCGAAGGTCGCGTGCCCCTTCACACCCTGAAGGCCGACATCGACTATGGCTTCTCCGAAGCCAAGACGACCTACGGCGTGATCGGTGTGAAGGTGTGGGTGTACCGTGGCGACCGCCTGGCCAACGGCGAAGTGCCGGCCCTGAAGTCGGACGTGCCCGAAGACGATCGCCGCCCCCGTCGCGGTCCCCGTCCTGGTGGCGCCCCGGGTGGCCGTGGCCGCCCCGGCGAACGCCGTGACGGCGCTGCCCCGTCGGGCGATGCCCGTGGCCCGGTGGGTGCCAAGCGCGTGCCGCGCGCGGCTGCTGCCGCGCCCGGTGCCAAAGGAGAATAAAGATGCTGCAACCTTCCCGTCGTAAGTTCCGCAAGGAACAGAAGGGCCGCAACACCGGCGTGGCCACGCGCGGCGCGGCCGTGTCGTTCGGCGAGTTCGGCCTGAAGGCCACCGAGCGCGGCCGCCTGACGGCGCGCCAGATCGAAGCGGCTCGCCGCGCGATCTCGCGTCACATCAAGCGCGGGGGTCGGATCTTCATCCGGATCTTCCCGGACAAGCCGATCTCCCAAAAGCCTGCCGAAGTCCGTATGGGCAACGGTAAGGGCAACCCTGAGTACTACGTCGCCGAGATCCAGCCGGGCAAGGTGTTGTACGAGATCAATGGTGTGCCCGAAGCCCTGGCCCGCGAAGCGTTCACGCTTGCTGCGGCCAAGCTGCCCCTGAGCTGCACCTTCGTGGCGCGCCAGGTCGGCACCTGATCGAAGGAACCACCATGAAAGCATCCGAACTGCGTACCAAGGACGTGGCGGCGCTTGAGAAGGAAGTCTCCGACCTGCTGAAGGCCCATTTCGGCCTGCGCATGCAGAAGGCGACCCAGCAGCTCAGCAACCACACCGTTCTCCGCAAGACCCGTCGTGACATCGCACGTGCCAAGACGGTGCTGAACGAGAAGAAGAAGGAGGCCGCGAAATGAGCGACCAAGCCCAAGAGAAGGTCACGCCGAACCGCGTGCCCCGTTCCTTCGTCGGCACCGTGGTCAGCGACAAGCGCGCCAAGACCGTGACCGTGCTGGTCGAGCGCCGTCACATGCACGAGCTGTACGGCAAGATCGTGGCCCGTTCCAACAAGTACCACGCCCACGACGAAGCGGGCGAGTACAAGATGGGCGACGTGGTCGAGATCACCGAAGGTCGTCCGATCTCGAAGACCAAGTCCTGGCGCGTCACGCGCCTGGTGAAGAAGGCTGAAGCGGTCTAATCGCTGCTGCCTCCAAGACGGCCGGTCCGCTATCTCGATGGCGACCGGCCGTTTTACATGGTGTCCCCATTCCAACCCCTGAGCGGAGCATTGCCATGCTGAAGATCGGAGACCGTCTGCCGTCGGTCACGCTGCAAGAGTTCATCGACGTGGAAACCGAGGGCTGCACCCTGGGCCCCAACCCCGTGGTGCTGGACAAGGCGCTGGCCGGCAAGGCCGTCGCCATCTTCGCGCTGCCTGGCGCCTACACGCCGACCTGCTCCGCCAAGCATGTGCCGGGCTACATCGCCCAGGCCGATGCGCTGCGCGGCGCCGGCGTCGACGAGATCTGGTGCATCTCGGTCAACGACGCCTTCGTGATGGGTGCGTGGGGCCGCGAACAAGGTACCGCTGGCAAGGTGCGCATGCTGGGTGACGGCAGCGCCGAGTTCACCAAGGCCGTGGGCCTGACGCTGGACCTGACCGCGCGCGGCATGGGCGTGCGCTCGCAGCGCTACGCCATGCTGGTGGTGGACGGGGTCGTCAAGTCGCTGGACATCGAGGCGCCCGGCCAGTTCGAGGTGAGCGACGCCGGCACCATGCTCAAGCGCGCCAACGAAGTGCTGACCGGCCGCTGAAAGTTTTAGCACGGGGCCTGTTGACAGGCTCCGTTTTCTCACGCGATAATCGCGCCTTCGCCGCAAATCTGGTTTGTTTTCGAGCCTTCAGCCCACCGCGCTGGGGGTCGAGCGAGCAGGCCGATGAGCGGATCCGCCCACACCACGGGCCCAAGACTGCCTGGCGGGCAGCGCTGAAGTTCTCGGCGCGCCAACAGCCCGACAAGTTGGGATGACAACATGATCCAAATGCAATCGCGGCTTGACGTCGCGGACAACACTGGCGCGAAGTCCGTCATGTGCATCAAGGTGCTTGGTGGCTCCAAGCGTCGCTACGCCGGCATCGGCGATGTGATCAAGGTCAGCATCAAGGAAGCTGCACCGCGTGGTCGCGTCAAGAAGGGCGAGGTCTACAGCGCTGTGGTCGTGCGTACGGCCAAGGGCGTTCGCCGCCAGGACGGCTCGCTGGTCAAGTTCGACGGCAACGCTGCCGTGCTGCTGAACGCCAAGCTGGAGCCCATCGGCACCCGCATCTTCGGCCCCGTGACGCGTGAACTGCGTACCGAGCGCTTCATGAAGATCGTCTCGCTGGCGCCGGAAGTGCTCTGACGCCTGCAAGCAAGGACAAGCAAGCCATGAACAAGATTCGCAAAGGTGACCAGGTCGTTGTTCTGACCGGTCGCGACAAGGGCAAGCGGGGCGTCGTCGCTCAGCGCGTCGACACCGACCACATCGTCGTGGAAGGCGTCAACGTCGTGAAGAAGCACGTCAAGCCGAACCCGATGAAGGGCACGACCGGCGGTGTGGTCGACAAGACGATGCCGATCCACCAGTCCAACGTCGCGATCTACAACGCGGCCACGGGCAAGGCGGATCGCGTGGGCATCAAGCTGCTGGAAGACGGCAAGAAGGTTCGCGTCTTCAAGTCCAGCGGCGAAGAGATCAAGGCGTAAACATCATGGCTCAAGATAAAGCAGCCCAAAAGGCGAGCAAGGCCCCCAAGGCCGAGAAGTCCGTGGCAGTGCCCGCGGGTGAGTCGTCGAAGGTGAGCAATGCCCGCCTGCAGGCGATCTACCGCGACACCATCGCGCCGAGCCTGATCGAGAAGTTCGGCTACAAGTCGCCGATGCAGGTGCCGCGCATCACCAAGATCACGCTGAACATGGGCGTGAGCGAGGCCGTGTCGGACAAGAAGGTCATGGACCACGCGGTGGCCGACCTGACCAAGATCGCCGGCCAGAAGCCTGTCGTCACCAAGTCGAAGAAGGCGATCGCCGGCTTCAAGATCCGTGACGGCGTGCCCATCGGCTGCATGGTCACGCTGCGTGGCGTGCGCATGTACGAATTCCTGGACCGCTTCGTCACCGTGGCCCTGCCCCGCGTGCGCGACTTCCGCGGCATCTCGGGTCGTGCATTCGACGGCCGGGGCAACTACAACATCGGCGTCAAAGAACAGATCATCTTCCCGGAAGTCGACTACGACAAGGTGGATGCGCTGCGCGGTCTGAACATCAGCATCACGACCACCGCCAAGACCGACGACGAAGCCAAGGCCCTGTTGACCGCCTTCCGCTTCCCGTTCAAGAACTGAGGTGCCCCGTGGCTAAAGTTTCCCTGATCCAACGTGAACTGAAGCGCGAGCAACTCGCCGCCAAGTATTCCAAGAAGTACAACGAGCTGAAGGCGATCATCAACGACGCCAAGCGCTCGGAGGAAGAGCGCTACGCCGCCCGCCTGCAACTGCAGCAGCTGCCGCGCAACGCCTACCCGACCCGCCAGCGCAACCGCTGCGAGCTGACCGGCCGCCCCCGCGGCACGTTCCGCAAGTTCGGGCTGGCTCGTTCCAAGATCCGTGACCTGGCGTTCAAGGGCGACATCCCTGGCGTCATCAAGGCCAGCTGGTAATCGGCACTCGAAGGAGATCCAGAAATGAGCATGAGTGATCCGATCGCCGACATGCTGACTCGCATCCGCAACGCGCAGATGGTCGAGAAAGCCACGGTGACGATGCCTTCTTCGAAGCTGAAGGTGGCCATTGCCCAAGTCCTGAAGGACGAGGGCTACATCGAGAATTTCGCCGTCAAGGGCGACGGCAAGGCCGAACTCGAAGTCGCGCTGAAGTACTACGCCGGCCGTCCGGTGATCGAGCGCATCGAGCGTGTCAGCCGTCCTGGCCTGCGGGTGTACCGCGGCCGCCACGACATCCCCCAGGTGATGAACGGCCTGGGTGTCGCCATCGTGACCACGCCGCGTGGCGTGATGACCGACCGCAAGGCACGTCAAGCCGGTATCGGCGGCGAAGTGCTCTGCTACGTCGCGTAAGGGGAGTCTGAAATGTCCCGCGTAGGAAAAATGCCGGTCGTCGTCCCGCAAGGCGTGGACGTGGCCATCAAGGACGACCAGATCGTCGTGAAGGGCGCGCTGGGTTCGCTGAGCCGCCCGGTGCACAACCTGGTCACCGTCAAGAGCGAAGGCGGCTCGCTGCTGGTCGCGCCGGCCGATGAATCGGCCGCTGCCAATGCGATGAGCGGCACCGTGCGCGCACTGCTGGCCAACATGGTCAACGGCGTGAGCAAGGGCTTCGAGCGCAAGCTGACCCTGGTGGGCGTGGGCTTCCGTGCCCAGGCCGCCGGCCAGAAGCTGAACCTGCAGATCGGTTTCTCGCATCCCGTGGTCAAGGACATGCCTGCCGGCATCACCGTGACCACCCCGACGCAGACCGAAATCCTGATCAAGGGTGCAGACCGCCAGGTGGTCGGCCAGGTCGCCGCCGAAGTGCGCGCCTTCCGTCCGCCCGAGCCTTACAAGGGCAAGGGGATCCGCTACGCCGATGAGCGCGTGGTCCTCAAAGAGACCAAGAAGAAGTAAGGAGCGGCCAGATCATGACAACGACGACCAAGAAGGAACAACGCCTGCGCCGCTCGCGGCAAACGCGTGTGCGCATCGCGATTCAACGCGTTGCCCGCCTGACGGTGTTCCGCTCCAACCTGCACATCTACGCCAACCTGCTGTCCGACGACGGCACCAAGGTGCTGGCCAGCGCTTCGACTGCCGAGAAGGAAGTCCGCGAGCAGCTGGGTGGCGCCGGCAAGGGTGGCAACGCTGCAGCTGCCACGCTCGTGGGCAAGCGCATCGCCGAGAAGGCGAAGGCCGCCGGCATCGAGAAGGTGGCTTTCGACCGCGCTGGTTTTGCGTACCACGGCCGCGTGAAGGCTCTGGCAGACGCGGCGCGCGAAGCCGGCCTGCAGTTCTGATTGGATTGAGGAACTAAACATGGCGAAGTTTCAACCTCGCGCCCAGACCGAAGGCAATGACGACGGTCTGAAGGAAAAGATGATCGCGGTGAACCGCGTCACCAAGGTGGTCAAGGGCGGCCGCACGCTGAGTTTCGCTGCGCTGACCGTGGTCGGTGACGGCGATGGCCGCATCGGCATGGGCAAGGGCAAGGCCAAGGAAGTGCCGGTCGCGGTGCAGAAGGCCATGGACTCGGCCCGCCGCAACATGGTCAAGGTCTCGCTGAAGAACGGCACCATCCACCACACGGTGCGTGGCGTTCACGGCGCTGCCAAGGTCATGATGGGCCCGGCCAAGCCTGGTGACGGCATCATCGCCGGCGGCCCGATGCGCGCCGTGTTCGAAGTGATGGGTGTGACGGACATCGTGGCCAAGAGCTTCGGTTCCACCAACCCCTACAACATGGTTCGCGCCACGCTCGACGCGCTGAAGAACTCGACGACGCCTGCCTCGGTCGCTGCGAAGCGCGGCAAGACGGTCGAAGAGATCTTCAACTGAGCCCGCGGACCGGAGAACTTTCATGTCCGACAAGAAAACCCTGACCGTCAAGTTGGTCAAGAGCATCGCCGGTACCCGCCAGTCGCACCGTGACACGGTGCGTGGCCTGGGCCTGCGCAAGCTCAACAGCGAGCGCCAGCTGGAAGACACGCCTGCCGTGCGCGGCATGATCAACAAGGTCTCCTACCTCGTGAAGGTGCTGTGATGCAACTCAACACGATCAAGCCGGGTAACGGCTCCAAGCATGCCAAGCGCCGTGTCGGCCGCGGCATCGGCTCGGGCCTGGGCAAGACCGCGGGTCGCGGCCACAAGGGTCAGAAGTCCCGTGCGGGCGGCTACCACAAGGTCGGCTTCGAAGGCGGCCAGATGCCGCTGCAGCGTCGCCTGCCCAAGCGCGGCTTCAAGTCGCACTCGCTGAAGTACAACGCCGAGATCACGCTGGCCGACCTGGAAGCGCTGGGCGCCGACGAGGTCACGCTGGTGGGCCTGAAGCAAGCTGGCCTGGTGGGCGAGCTGGCCAAGGTCGTCAAGGTGATCAAGTCGGGTGAGCTGACCAAGAAGGTTTCGCTGCACGGCATTGGCGCCACCGCTGGCGCCAAGGCTGCGATCGAAGCCGCGGGCGGCTCGCTGGCCTGATAGGCCAAGCAGCAAGGACAAGTCCGAGTGGCAACCAACGCCAATCAGCTGGCCAAGAGCGGCAAGTTCGGTGACCTGCGTCGCCGGCTCGTGTTCCTGCTGCTGGCCCTGGTCGTCTACCGCATCGGCGCTCACGTGCCGGTGCCCGGTATCGACCCGGTGCAACTGCAGCAGCTGTTCAAGAGCCAGAGCGGCGGCATCCTGAACCTGTTCAACATGTTCTCGGGCGGGGCGCTGTCGCGCTTCACCGTGTTCGCGTTGGGCATCATGCCGTACATCTCGGCGTCGATCATCATGCAGTTGATGACCTACGTCGTGCCCACGCTCGAAGCCCTCAAGAAGGAAGGCGAGTCCGGCCGCCGGAAGATCACGCAGTACACGCGCTACGGCACGTTGGGTCTGGCGATCTTCCAGTCGCTGGGTATCGCGTTGGCGTTGGAAGGCTCGCCGGGTCTGGTGCTCGCACCGGGTTTCGGTTTCCGCCTGACGACGGTGGTGAGCCTGGTGGCCGGCACCATGTTCCTGATGTGGCTGGGTGAGCAGATCACCGAGCGCGGTCTGGGCAACGGCATCTCGATCCTGATCTTCGGGGGTATCGCCGCGGGTCTGCCGAGTGCGGTGGGCGGCCTGTTCGAGCTGGTGCGCACCGGGGCGATGAGCATCATCGCGTCGCTGTTCATCATCGCGATCATCGTGCTGGTGACCTTTGCCGTGGTGTTCGTCGAGCGGGGTCAGCGCAAGATCCTGGTCAACTATGCCAAGCGCCAGGTCGGCAACAAGGTGTACGGTGGCCAGTCTTCGCACCTGCCGCTGAAGCTGAACATGTCGGGCGTGATCCCGCCGATCTTCGCGTCGTCGATCATCCTGCTGCCGGCGACGGTGGTGGGCTGGTTCGCCACCGGTCATGGTCTGCAGTGGCTGAAGGACATCTCGTCGGCGCTGTCGCCGGGACAGCCGATCTACGTGATGCTGTATGCCGCGATGATCGTGTTCTTCTGCTTCTTCTACACGGCGCTGGTGTTCAACAGCCGTGAGACCGCAGACAACCTGAAGAAGAGCGGCGCGTTCATCCCTGGCATTCGCCCGGGTGACCAGACCGCCCGGTACATCGATCGGATCTTGTCGCGCCTGACGCTGGCCGGCGCCGTGTACATCACGGCGGTCTGCCTGCTGCCCGAGTTCCTGGTGCTGAAGTACAACGTGCCGTTCTACTTCGGTGGAACGTCGTTGCTGATCATCGTTGTGGTGACCATGGATTTCTGGGCCCAGGTCCAGAGCTATGTGATGAGTCAGCAGTATGAGTCGTTGCTGAAGAAGGCCAACTTCAAGGCAAGCTGAAGCGCGAGACCGTATGGCAAAAGACGATGTCATCCAGATGCAGGGGGAGATCCTTGAAAACCTCCCCAACGCAACCTTCCGTGTGAAGCTCGAGAACGGCCACGTGGTTCTCGGACATATCTCCGGAAAGATGCGCATGCATTACATCCGCATTCTTCCCGGCGACAAGGTCACCGTGGAGCTCACCCCGTACGACTTGAGCCGGGCACGCATTGTGTTCCGCGCGAAATAAGGAGAAGACCATGAAAGTTGCAGCATCGGTCAAGAAGATGTGTCGCAATTGCAAGATCATCCGCCGCAAGGGCGTGGTGCGTGTGATCTGTACCGACCCGCGCCACAAGCAGCGCCAGGGTTGATCAGCGCCGAACCAGATTAAGAGGACACCATGGCACGCATTGCTGGTATCAATATTCCGCCGCACAAGCACACCGAGATCGGCCTGACGTCGATCTACGGCATCGGTCGCACGACCGCGCAGAAGATCTGTGTGGCGGCTGGCATCGAGTTCAACAAGAAGGTCAAGGACCTGACCGACGCCGACCTGGAAAAGATCCGGGACGAAATCGGCCGCATGACGATCGAAGGCGACCTGCGTCGCGAACAGTCGATCAACATCAAGCGTCTGATGGACCTGGGCTGCTACCGCGGCATGCGTCATCGCCGTGGTCTGCCGCTGCGTGGTCAGCGCACCAAGACCAACGCCCGCACCCGCAAGGGTCCGCGCAAGTCCGGCGCGCTGGTCAAGAAGTGATCGACGCGGTCGGCAACGGATTCAAGGATTAAGACATGGCCAAGGCACCCAACAACAGCGCAGCGCGTCGTGTGAGCAAGAAGGTCCGCAAGAACATTGCGGACGGCATCGCCCACGTGCACGCGTCGTTCAACAACACCATCATCACGATCACGGACCGTCAAGGCGGCGCGCTGTCGTGGGCCTCGAGCGGCGGCCAGGGCTTCAAGGGTTCGCGCAAGAGCACCCCGTTCGCGGCCCAGGTGGCGGCGGAGACGGCCGGTCGTGCTGCGCAGGAACAAGGCATCAAGAACCTCGACGTGCGGATCAAGGGCCCGGGCCCCGGCCGTGAGTCGTCGGTGCGCGCGCTGGCCTCGCTGGGCATCCGCATCACGTCGATCTCCGACGTGACGCCCGTGCCGCACAACGGCTGCCGTCCGCAAAAGCGTCGCCGCATCTAAGCGACGCACCCCCGCGTCGGTAGCGTCCCCGGGCGCTGCCGACGTTTGTCCTTCAGCCCACCGTTCGCGCCGTGACGTCGGCCCGGACTCGCGCGGCACCGCTGGCCGCGTCAGATAAACAAGGAAAACCAAGTGGCACGTTACCTCGGCCCCAAGGCCAAACTGTCCCGCCGTGAAGGCACCGACCTCTACCTGAAGAGCGCCCGTCGCCCCATCGGCGACAAGGCCAAGTTCGACAGCAAGCCGGGCCAGCACGGCCGCACCAGCGGTTCGCGTACCAGCGACTTCGGCCTGCAGCTGCGTGAAAAGCAGAAGGTCAAGCGCATGTATGGCGTGCTGGAGCGCCAGTTCCGCCGCTACTTCGAGGAAGCCGAGCGCCGCCGTGGCAACACCGGTACCAACCTGCTGACGCTGCTGGAATCGCGCCTGGACAACGTGGTGTACCGCATGGGCTTCGGCTCGACCCGCGCGGAAGCCCGCCAGCTGGTGTCGCACAAGTCGATCACCGTCAACGGCCAGGTGGTGAACATCGCTTCGTACATGGTCAAGGCCGGTGACGTGGTCGCCGTGCGCGAAAAGGCCAAGAAGCAGCTGCGCGTGACCGAAGCGCTGAAGCTGGCCGAGTCGATCGGCATGCCGGCCTGGGTCGAAGTGAATGCATCCAAGCTGGAAGGCGTCTTCAAGAAGACCCCGGACCGCGACGAATTCGGCGCCGAGATCAAGGAAGCGCTGATCGTGGAACTGTATTCGCGCTGATCACTGCGCCTGACGCGCGTGCGGCCTGCGGGCCGCTCGCGCGCGTTTTGTTTTCGGCCGCTGTGTTTGCCGGGCACGCAGCGGTCTTGCAAGGCCCGACATGTCCATCAGCCTTATCGGTGTAACGAGCCGAGGGTATTGACAGGAACACCACTCAATGCAAACCAATCTGCTGAAACCCAAAGCCATCCAAGTCGAGCCGTTGGGCGATCGCCGTGCCAAGGTGACGCTCGAGCCGTTCGAGCGGGGCTATGGGCACACGCTGGGCAACGCCCTGCGTCGTGTGCTGCTGTCCTCGATGGTGGGTTATGCGCCGACGGAAGTCACCATCGCCGGCGTGCTGCACGAGTACTCCACTGTCGACGGCGTTCAGGAAGATGTGGTGCACATCATGCTGAACCTGAAGGGCGTGACCTTCAAGTTGCACAACCGCGACGAAGTGACGCTGGTGCTGCGCAAGGAAGGCGAGGGCCCGGTCACGGCCGGCGACATCCAGACGCCGCATGACGTCGAGGTGATCAACCCCGACCACGTGATCGCCCACCTGGCCAAGGGCGGCAAGCTCGACATGCAGATCAAGGTGGAGAAGGGCCGCGGCTATGTGCCGGGCAACCTCCGCCGCTTCGGCGACGAGCCCACCAAGGCCATCGGCCGCATCGTGCTGGACGCTTCCTTCTCGCCCGTGCGCCGCGTGAGCTACGCCGTGGAGAACGCCCGCGTCGAGCAGCGCACCGACCTGGACAAGCTGGTGATGGAGATCGAGACCAACGGTGCGATCAGCCCCGAGGAAGCGATCCGCGCGTCGGCCAAGATCCTGGTCGAGCAGCTGGTGGTCTTCGCACAGCTGCCGCACGAAGACGGCGAGATCTTCCAGGCGCCGACCGCGCCGCGCGCCGGCGGCAACTTCGACCCGATCCTGCTGCGCCCCGTGGACGAGCTCGAGCTGACGGTGCGTTCGGCCAACTGCCTGAAGGCCGAAAACATCTACTACATCGGCGAC
>CAKZXL010000568.1 GCA_937883885.1 uncultured Aquincola sp.
AGCTACTACGACGAAGCGCCCTGGCGTGGCCGCTGGGACATGGACGGCGGCGCCTTCATGAACCAGGCCAGCCACTACGTGGACATGGTGGACTGGCTGGTGGGCCCGGTGGACAACGTGCATGCCTACACCGCCACGCTGGGCCGCGACATCGAAGCCGAAGACACCGGCGTGATGAGCCTGCGCCTGCGCCGCGGGGGCCTGGCGTCCATCAACGTCACCATGCTCACCCACGGCAAGAACTTCGAAGGCAGCATCACCGTGCTGGGCGAAAAGGGCACCGTGCGCATCGGCGGCGTGGCCGTCAACGAGATCCAGCACTGGTCGTTCGAAGACGCGCAGCCCGAAGACGAAGCGGTCAAGGCCGCCAACTACGCGCCGCCTTCGGTGTATGGCTACGGCCACCCGCTGTACTACGCGAATGTGATCGACACCCTGCTGGGCCAGGCCAGCGCCGAGGTGGACGGCTACGAAGGCCTGCGCTCGCTCGAAGTGATCATCGCCGCCTACCGCAGCGCCCGCGACGGCGCCCGCGTGGGCCTGCCGCTGGTGTTCTGACAAGGGCCTGCAGCATGGCCTACTGGGCTCACGAAAGCGCCATCGTCGACGACGGCGCGCAGATCGGCGAAGGCAGCAAGGTCTGGCACTTCAGCCATGTGTGCGCCGGTGCGCGCATCGGCCCCGGCAGCTCGCTGGGCCAGGGCGTTTACGTGGGCAACGACGTGGTCATCGGCGCCAATGCCCGCATCCAGAACAACGTGTCGGTGTACGACGCGGTGACGCTGGAAGACGATGTGTTCTGCGGCCCCAGCATGGTGTTCACCAACGTGTTCAACCCGCGCGCGGCGGTCTCGCGCAAGGCCGAGTACCGGCGCACGCTGGTGCGCCAGGGCGCCACGCTGGGCGCCAACTGCACCATCGTCTGCGGCAGCACCGTGGGCGCTTATGCCTTCGTCGGCGCGGGCGCCGTGGTCACGCACGACGTGCCCGACCATGCGCTGGTGGTGGGCGTGCCCGCCCGCCGCATCGGCTGGATGAGCCGCCACGGCGAAAAGCTGGACCTGCCCGCCAGCGGCCACGGCACCGCGGCCTGCCCGGCCACCGGCGAAACCTATCGCCTGGCCGGGGATGTGCTGACGCTGCTGTAATGGCGCCATGCAATTCACCGACCTGAAGGCGCAGTACGCCGCGCTGAAGCCGCGCATCGACGCCCGCATCCAGCAGGTGCTGGACCATGGCCAGTACATCATGGGCCCCGAGGTGTCCGAGCTGGAAGCCGCGCTGGCGGCCTTTGCCGGCACGCGCCACTGTGTCACCGTGGCCAGCGGCACCGAGGCGCTGCTGATCGCCTTGATGGCCGCCGGCATCGGCGCGGGCGACGAGGTGATCACCAGCCCCTTCACCTTCGCGGCCACCGCCGAGACCATCGTGCTGCTGGGCGCGGTGCCGGTGTTCGTGGACATCGAGCCCGACACCTGCAACATCGACGCCCGCCGAATCGAAGCTGCCATCACGCCGCGCACCAAGGCCATCATGCCGGTGAGCTTGTATGGACAAGTGGCCGACCTAGACGAGATCAACGCCATCGCGGCCCGCCACGGCGGCCTGGTGGTGATCGAAGACGCCGCCCAGAGCTTTGGCGCCCGCTACGGCAGCCGCCGCAGCTGCGGCCTGTCCACCTGTGGGGCCACCAGCTTTTTTCCCAGCAAGCCGCTGGGCTGCTATGGCGACGGTGGCGCGCTGTTCACCGACGACGCCACGCTGGCCCAGGCCGCGCGCGAGATCCGCGTGCATGGCCAGAGCGCCCGCTACACCCACACCCGCGTGGGCGTGGGCGGCCGCATGGACACGCTGCAGTGCGCCGTGGTGCTGGCCAAGCTGGAACGCTTTGAATGGGAACTTGCGCAGCGCGCCCGCCTGGGCGCCGCCTACCGCGCGGCGCTGGCCGACGTGCCCGGCCTGGGCCTGACCACCGTGCGTGAAGGGCGCGACTGCGTCTGGGCCCAGTTCACCGTGTTCATCGACCACGGCCGCGATGCGGTGGCCGCCGCGCTCAAGGCACAGGGCATTCCCACCGCCGTGCACTACCCCAAGCCGCTGCACCGCCAGCCGGCCTATGCCGCCTACGCGCCCGCCGCCGGCTGCCGCCATGCCGAGCAAGCCGCCGCCACGGTGCTGAGCCTGCCGATGAGCGCCGACCTGAGCGAAGCCGACCAGCAGGCCGTGGTGGCTGCGCTGCGCGCCGCCGTGGCCGCCGCGCGTTGACCCCGACCGTGGGCCTGCGCCGCGCCACCTTCACGCTGCTGGCCGGCGGGCTGGCGGCCCAGGCCATTCCGCTGGCGCTGGGCCCCTGGCTGACGCGGCTGTACACGCCCGAAGACTTCGGCAGCTACCACCTGTTTGCCGCCGTGGCGGCCAATGTGGCGGTGGTGGCCTGCGCCCGCTACGAGTTTGCGCTGCCGCTGGCCCGCGACGAGGATGAAGCCACCAGCCTGCGCGCGTTGTCGCTCTGGCTGCTGGCCGGCTGCACGCTGCTGGCCGCGCTGGGGGGCGCCGGCTGGGCCTGGCACAGCGGGCAGGCTTGGCCGCTGTGGCTGCCGCTGGCGGTGCTGGCGTTGGGCGCGGTGTCGCTGGCCACGTTGGTGGCCACACGGGCGCAGCGCTTTCGGGCGCTGGCGGCGGGCCGGGTGCTGCAGCACGGCGGCGGCGCGCTGGCGCAGGCCGGGGCGGGGCTGGCGCAAGCCGGCGTCACCGGCTTGATCGTGGCGCCGCTGGCCGCGGCGCTGGCCACGGCCGCGCTGCTGCGGCTGCCGCTGCGCGGCTGGTGGCAGGTGAGCCGCCAGCGGCTGGTGGCCGTGGCCCGGCGCCACCGCGAATTTCCGCTGCTCAACACCCCGCATGCCTTTGCCGGCGCGCTGCAGGACACGCTGGCCGTCTCATTGATCGCCGCCACGCTGGGTCCGGCCGCGGCCGGCTTCTGGGGGCTGACGCTGCGGTACCTGAAGGCTCCCGCCACGCTGGTAGGGGGCGCGGTGTCGCAGGCGCTGTATCCGCGGCTGGCGGGTGCCAGCCGGGCCGGCTCCGAACCAGCGGCCGGCGTGCTCGGCGGCGCCGCCACGGCCGGCCAACCGGCTGCCGCCATAGCGGCCAGCCCCGGCCGACCGAGCGCCGCCGCCCGCGCCGACGTGCGCCGCGTGATGCTGGCGCTGGCCGCCGTGGCCACGCCGCTGGTGCTGGCGCTGTGGCTGGCCGCGCCCTGGGCCTTTGCCCGCGTGTTCGGCCCGCAGTGGCAGGCCGCGGGCGACCTGGCGCGGGCGCTGGCGGTGTACATCGGCGTGCACTTCGTGGCCTCGCCGCTGGCGGTGGTCACCATGGCCTGGAACGCCCAGGCCTGGGCGCTGAAGCTGGCGCTGGTGGGGCAGGGCGTGTTCGTGCTGTCGCTGGCCGCGGGCCTGGCGTGGGGCGGTCTGCGCGGCGCGGGCTGGGCGGTGTCTGCCGGCATGGCGCTGTACTTCGGCTGGTACTTCTGGCGCCTGGCCACCTGGCCGGTGGCGGCGGCATGAACGTGGCCTTGCGTGCGGCCTTCAACCGCTGGCGGCGCCGGCTGCTGCGGCAGCTGCTCGGCCGCATCGTGTTCGGTGAACGCTCGCAGGGCCGCGACCTGCCATTCACCCGCATCGCGCCCACCACCATCATCGAGCACGAACGCCGGTTGACGCTGGGCGACCATGTGTACATCGGCCCCTTCTGCTACCTGGAAGCCAGCAGCGGCCTGACCATCGGTGAAGGTGTGCAGATCACCAGCCACGTCAGCATCGTCAGCCACAGCTCGCACCGTTCGGCGCGGCTGCTGGGCCGGGCCTTCGTCAGCTGGCAGGGCCCGCGGCCGGGCTGGGTGGGCGGCGAGGTGGTCATCGGCCCCTACAGCTTCATCGGCCCGCACACCGTGATCGAGGCCGGCACCCGCCTGGGCCGCGGCACCCTGGTGCGCGCCGGCAGCGCGGTGCGCGGCAGCTTTCCTGACTTCGCGGTGCTGGCCGGCTGCCCCGCCCAGGTGGTGGGCGACACCCGCGACGCCGACGCGGCGCTGCTGGCCCGCTACCCCGAGGTGCAGGCGCACCGGGCGCAGTGGGCCGGCACGGATGCCGAAGCTCCATGAGCAGCGGTGCCTGGCCGCCCGTGGGCAAACCTGCCGTCCCAACCCCAGCCGCTGCGCCGCGCCTGGTCCTGCTGGGTGACGGCGAGAGCCCGCACCTGCTGAAGTGGGCGCGTGCGCTGGCGGCCGAAGGCGTGGACCTGTGGGCCGCCTCCAGCCGCGGCTTCTTGCCGGGCTTTGACGCTGTGCTGCCGGCCGACCGGCGCCTGGCCTTGAACACCCAGCCGCGCTTTGCCGGCGGCAACCTGCAGGTGCTGGCCACGCTGCCGCGGCTGGTGCGCTGGCTGCGCCAGGTGCGGCCCGACTGGCTGCATGCGCACTACCTCACCTCGCACGGCACGCTGGGCTGGCTGGCGCAGGCAGTGGGCGGCGTGCCGGGGCGGCTGGTGGGCTCGGCCTGGGGGTCGGACATCCTGGTCACGCCCGACCGCCACCCGCTGCTGCGCTGGCTCACCCGCCGCGTGCTGCGGGCCTGCACGCTGACCACCAGCGACAGCCTGCACATGGCCGCGCGCATGCAGGCGCTGGGCGCTGCCGAGGTGATGACCTTTCCCTTCGGGCTGGACGCGCTGCCGCCCGAAGCGACGGGCAAGGACGACGACCTCTTCTTCGCCAACCGCGGGCTGGAGGCCATCTACCAGCCGCAACGGGTCATCGAGGTCTTTGCCGCCATCGCCGCCCGGCGCCCGCAGGCCCGGCTGGTGGTGGCCAACGACGGCAGCCTGCGGCCGGCGCTGGAGGACCAGGCTCGGCAGGCCGGCCTGGTGGAGCGCGTGCGCTTCGTCGGCCGGCTGGCGGCTGACGAGCAGGCCCGTTGGTATGCGCAGGCCCGCTGGTACCTTAGCCTGCCGGCCAGCGATTCGGTCTCGGTCTCGGTGCTGGAAGCGATGGCGCATGGCTGCGTGCCGCTGCTCTCTGACCTGCCCGCCAACCGCGAACTGGTGCGCAGCGGCGACAACGGCCTGGTGCTGGCCGACGGTGCGCTGCCCGATGCGGCGGCGCTGCAGGCCCTGCTGGCGAAGGCGGACGCCATCGCCAGCGACAATCGCGCCTGGGTGGCCGGACATGCCTTGTTCCAGCCCTGCGTGCGCCGCTTCCTGGCGCGGCTGCAGGCGCTGCAGGCGGCCGGCCCTTGCGCAGCGCGATGAACATCCTCTACCTCAACCACTACGCCGGCAGCCCTGCGCTGGGCATGGAATACCGGCCCTACTACCTGGCCCGTGAATGGGTGCGCGCCGGCCATGCGGTGCAGATGCTGGCGGCCAGCTTTTCGCATGTGCGGGCGCGGCAGCCGCAAGGCGTGGGCCCGGGCCCGCGCGACGAGCTGATCGACGGCATCAACTACCGCTGGTACCCCACGCCGGCCTACCAGGGCAACGGCCTGGGCCGCGTGCGCAACATCGCCAGCTTTCTATGGCAGGTGCGGCGCGATGCGCGGCGGCTGGTGGCGCGGGTGAAGCCCGACGTGGTGATCGCCTCCAGCACCTACCCGATGGACATCTGGGTGGCGCGCCACATCGCCGGCCTGGCCAATGCGGTGCTGGTATACGAGGTGCACGACCTGTGGCCGCTGTCGCCGATCGAGCTGTCGGGCATGTCGCCCTGGCATCCGTTTGCGCTGGTGTGCCAGTCGGCCGAGGACGCGGCCTACCGCGATGCGGACGTGGTGGTGTCCATGCTGCCGCGGGTGGACGAGCACATGGCCGAGCACGGGCTTGATCTGCGCAAGCTGTTCATCGTGCCCAACGGCATTTCGCCCGACGACTGGCCGGCGCCCGGCACCGCGGCCCCCGCGCTGCGCGACGACGTGGCGCAAGCCCTGGCTGGGGCCCGCGCGGCTGGCCGCACCATCGTCGGCTATGCCGGCAGCATGGGCCGCCCCAATGCGCTGGACACGCTGCTCGACGCTGCCAAGCGGGCTGGCGACGACCTGCACTTCGTGCTGGTGGGCGATGGCCATGAACGCGCGCGGCTGCAGCGCCGCATCGCCGAAGAGGGGCTGGCCCAGGTCAGCTGGCTGCCGCCCATCCCCAAGGCGCAGATCCCGGCGTTTTTGCAGGCGGTGGACATCGCCTACATCGGCTGGCAGCGGGTGCCCATCTACCGCTTCGGCATCGCGCCCAACAAGCTGATGGACTACATGATGGCCGGCTGCGCGGTGCTGCATTCGGTGGAGGCGGGCAACGACCCGGTCGCCGAAGCCCGCTGCGGCCTGACGGTGCCGCCCGAAGACCCGCAAGCGGTGGCCGACGGCCTGCGCCAGTTGGCGGCGCTGCCGGCCGAGGAACGCGCCGCCATGGGCGCGCGTGGCCGCGCCTTCGTGCAGGCCGAGCACACCTACCCGGTGCTGGCGCGGCGCTTTCTGGCCGCGGTGTCGCGCAACGGCGCCATCGCGATGCATGCCCATGCCGCGTGACCCTGAGCCCCCGACCGAGCGCATGACCGAGCCGACCGCCGGGGCGATTGCCGAGCCCATCGCCGAACGCTACGCCCGCCGCGGCCCGCCTGACCGCTACAGCCCGCTGCAGCCCGACGTGGCCTGCACGCTGCACGAGCGCCAGCGCGCGATGATGGCCCTGTGGCGCGCGGCCGGCTGGACCACGCTGGCGCCCCGCCGCATCACCGAGGTGGGCAGTGGCGCCGGCGGCAATCTGCTGGAGCTGCTGCGCCTGGGCGCGCAGCCCGAGCACCTCACCGGCATCGAGCTGCTGCCCGAGCGGCATGCCCAGGCCCGCCACCTGCTGCCCGCAGCGGTGACGCTGCTGCAGGCCGATGCCACGCAGGCGCCCATCGCGCCCGGCAGTCAGGACCTGGTGCTGCAGTCCACGGTGTTCTCGTCCTTGCTGCAGGCCGCCACCCGCCAGGCCCTGGCCGCCGCCATGTGGCGCTGGCTGAAACCCGGTGGCGCGGTGCTGTGGTACGACTTCACCGTCGACAATCCGCGCAATGCTGACGTGCGCGGCGTGCCGCTGCGCGAAGTGCGGGCGCTGTTTCCGCAAGGCCGCATCACCCACCGCCGCGTGACGCTGGCACCGCCGCTGGCCCGGCCGCTGTGCCGCCTGCACCCCTCGCTGTACACCGCCTTCAATGCCGTGCCGCTGCTGCGCACGCATGTGCTGGCCTGGATTGCCAAACCATGACCGCCGACGCCGACAAGCCCCCGTTTCTGCCCTTTGCCCTGCCCGAGATCGGCGATGAAGAAATCGCCGAGGTGGTGGACACGCTGAAGTCGGGCTGGGTGACCACCGGCCCCAAGACGGCCCGCTTCGAGCGTGAGTTCAGCGCCTTCCTGGGCGACGAGGCGCTGCACAGCATCGCGGTGAACTCCGCCACCGCCGGCCTGCACCTGGCGCTGGAAGCGCTGGGCATCGGTCCCGGCGACGAGGTGATCACCACCACCCACACCTTCACCGCCACGGCCGAAGTGGTGCGCTACCTGGGTGCCGACGTGGTGCTGGTGGACTGCGACCCGGTCACCCTCAACATCGACCCGCGCGCGGTGGAAGCCGCCATCACGCCCCGCACCAAGGCCCTCATGCCGGTGCACTTCGGCGGCCTGGCGGCCGACATGCCGGCCCTCCTGGACATCGCCCGCCGCCACAGCCTGAAGGTGGTGGAAGACGCCGCCCATGCGCTGCCCACCACCGTGGGCGGCCAGCTGGTGGGCACGCTGGGCAGCGACGCCACGGTGTTCAGCTTCTACGCCAACAAGACCATGACCACGGGCGAAGGCGGCATGCTGGTGACGCGCGATGCCGCCCTGGCCAAGCGTGCGAAGGTGATGCGCCTGCACGGCATGAGTCGCGACGCCTTCGACCGCTTCACCGCCACCGTGCCCAGCTGGTACTACGAGATCGTGGCACCCGGCTTCAAGTACAACCTGACCGACATCGCCGCTTCGCTGGGGCTGCACCAGCTGCGCAAGGCGCAGGGCTTCCAGCAGCGGCGGGCGCAGATCGCGGCGCAGTACCACGCCGGCCTGGCCGGCCTGCCCCTGGTGCTGCCGGCCGATGCGCCCGCGGGCGAGCTGCATGCCTGGCACCTGTACACCGTGCGCCTGGCCGACGGCGCGCCGGTGGACCGCGATGCCGCGGTGCAGGCCTTGTTCGACGCCGGCATCGGCTGCAGCGTGCACTACATCCCGCTGCACCAGCAGCCCTACTGGCGCGAGCGCTATGGCCTGCAACCGGCGCAGTTTCCCCACAGCCAGCGCGCGTATGAGCGGCTGTTCAGCCTGCCCATCTACACCCGCATGACCGATGCCGACGTGCAGCGCGTGGTGGCCGTGCTGCGCGGCGTGTTGAGCTGAGCGAGCAGGACTTCAAGCCCCGTGGCCAAGCGCCTTTTCGACCTGCTGGTGGCCAGCGTGCTGCTGGTGCTGCTGGCCCCCGCGGGGCTGGTGGTGGCGCTGTGCATCAAGCGCGATTCACCCGGGCCGGTGTTCTTCCGGCAAGAGCGGGTGGGCCGCCATGGCCGCCTGTTCCGCATCCACAAGTTCCGCACCATGGTGGCCGCGCCGGCCGCTGGCGGCCCGTTGCTGACGGTGGGCGCCGACCCGCGCATCACGGCGCTGGGCCACTGGCTGCGCCGCCACCGCATCGACGAGCTGCCGCAGCTGATCGACGTGATCCAGGGCCACATGAGCCTGGTGGGCCCGCGGCCCGAGGTGCCGCGCTACGTGGCGCTGTACCCCGCGGCGCTGCGCGAACGGGTGCTGAGCGTGCGGCCCGGCATCACCGATCCCGTGTCGCTGGCGCATGCCGACGAAAGCGAGCGCCTGGCCCGCGCCGAAGACCCCGAACGTGAATACGTGCAGGTGATCCTGCCCGCCAAGCTGCAGGGCGCAGCGGCTTATGCCGAGCGCGCCACGCTGTGGACCGACATCGGCGTGCTGCTGCGCAGCCTGCGTGTGCTGCTGGCGCCCTGAGCGAGCTTCAACAAACCCCCGCATGGATACCCGCAGCGTCTGGCACCGCCTTGACCACTTCCTGGCGCATGTGCGCCCGCACCGGCAGGCCTTGTCGCTGGCCATCGACGGCATGGCCGTGGCCGTGTGCTGGAACGTCACCTACCTGTTCCGCCTGGGCTTTGAGCGCTGGATCACCGCCCGGCCCGACTACGACCTGCTGGTGATGGTGGGTGTGGTGGCCGCCTACCTGGTGGCCTTTGCGCTGGCCAAGGTGCCGCAAAGCATCTGGCGCTTCTCAGGCTTTGGTGAGGTCAAGCGGCTGACGGTGGCCTGCTTTGCGGCCGGTGCGGTGTCGGCGGCCACGGTCATCGGCCTGGGGCTGTATGGCGTGCCGCGCGCGGTGCTGGCGCTGCACCCGGCGGTGGTGCTGATGGGCGTGTGCCTGCTGCGCATCGCCTACCGCATGCTGTATGAGCATGCGCGCAACCACATCACCGGCGGTGAGGGCGAGATCCGCCGCGCGCTGGTGCTGGGTGCGGGCGAGGCGGCACGCCGGCTGCTGGCCGGCATCCACCAGCAGGGCTGGACGGTGCTGGGCCTGCTGGACGACGACCCCGCCAAGCAACGCGCCCGCATCAGCAACCTGCCGGTGGTGGGCACGCTGGACACGGTGCGCGACCGCGCCCGCCGCAGCGCCGCCACCCATGTGATCGTGGCCATGCCTTCGGCCACGCCGCGCCAGCGCCGCCGCGCGCTGGACCTGGCCGCCGCCACCGGCCTGCCGGTGCTCACCGTGCCTTCGGCCGACGAGCTGCGCGACAGCCGCAGCGAGGCGCTGCGCGTGCGCGACATCGAACCCGAAGACCTGCTGGGCCGCGAGCCGGTGCAGCTGGACGAAGCCGGCATCGGCGAAACGCTGCGTGGCAAGACGGTGCTGATCACCGGCGCGGGCGGCTCCATCGGCAGCGAGTTGTGCAGACAAGTGGCCCGCTACCAGCCGGCCCGGCTGGTGCTGGTGGAGCTGAGCGAGTTCAACCTCTACACCATCGAGCAGGAACTCACCGAGGCCTTTCCTGGCCTGCCGCTGGTGCGGCTGATCGGCGACGTCAAGGACCTGCCGCACCTGCGCCACATCTACGCGCAGTGGCGGCCGCAGGTGGTGTTCCATGCCGCGGCCTACAAGCATGTGCCGCTGATGGAAGAAGACAACGCCTGGGCCGCGCTGCGCAACAACACGCTGGGCACCTACCACGCGGCGCTGGCCGCGGCCGAGCAGGGCGTCGAGCGCTTCGTGCTCATCAGCACCGACAAGGCGGTGAACCCCACCAACGTGATGGGCGCCACCAAGCGCGCGGCCGAGATGGTGATCAGCAGCCTGGCCGCGCAGCACCCGGGCACCCGCTTCATGGCCGTGCGCTTCGGCAACGTGCTGGGCAGCAGCGGCAGCGTGATCCCGAAGTTCAAGGAACAGATCGCCAAGGGCGGCCCGGTGACGGTGACCCACCCCGACATCATTCGCTACTTCATGACCATCCCCGAGGCGGCCCGCCTGGTGCTGCAGGCCGCCGCCATCGGCGAGAGCGGCCAGGTGCTGGTGCTGGACATGGGCGAGCCGGTGAAGATCGTCGACCTGGCCCGCGACATGATCCGCCTGGCCGGCCGCAGCGAAGCCGAGATCGGCATCACCTTCACCGGCCTGCGGCCGGGGGAGAAGCTGTACGAGGAGCTGATCGCGGATGCCGATCACACGCTACCGACCAAGGTGGAGCGGGTGCGCATTGCGGCGCTGGGCGAGCTGGCGGCGCCGGACGAGCTGGCGCGGGAGATTGCGCAGCTGCAGGCGGGGGAGGAGTTGCAGCCGGCGGACGTACGTCAATGGTTGCGCCACAGGGTGCCGGAATTTGGGCCGGCAGCGGTGACAATCGCAGGTTGACCCTTTCTCTGCAAGAAGCGCTATGACCAAAGTTGCACTCATCACCGGCGTCACCGGCCAGGACGGCGCCTACCTGGCCGAACTGCTGCTGAGCAAGGGCTACGAAGTCCACGGCATCAAGCGCCGGTCGTCGCTGTTCAACACCGACCGCGTGGACCACCTGTACCAGGACCCGCACGTGGACAACCAGCGCTTCAAGCTGCACTACGGCGACCTGACGGACTCGACCAACCTCATCCGCATCATCCAACAGGTGCAGCCCGACGAGATCTACAACCTGGCCGCCATGAGCCACGTGGCCGTCTCGTTCGAAGAGCCCGAGTACACCGCCAACGCCGACGGCATCGGCACCCTGCGCCTGCTCGAAGCCATCCGCATCCTGGGCCTGCAGAAGAAAACCCGCTTCTACCAGGCCAGCACCTCCGAGCTCTACGGCCTGGTGCAAGAGATCCCGCAGAAGGAAACCACGCCCTTCTACCCGCGCAGCCCCTACGCGGTGGCCAAGCTCTACGGCTACTGGATCACCGTCAACTACCGCGAGGCCTACGGCATCTACGCCTGCAACGGCGTGCTCTTCAACCATGAGAGCCCGCTGCGCGGCGAGACCTTCGTGACCCGCAAGATCACCCGCGCCATCGCGCGCATCGCGCTGGGCCTGCAAGATTGCCTGTACCTGGGCAACATGAGCGCGCTGCGCGACTGGGGCCACGCCAAGGACTACGTCGAGATGCAGTGGATGATGCTGCAGCAAGACCAGCCCGAAGACTTCGTCATCGCCACCGGCGTGCAGTACAGCGTGCGCCAGTTCGTCGAATTCGCGGCCAAGGAACTGGGCATCACCCTGGCCTTCAGCGGTGAAGGCGACCAGGAGATCGGCACCGTGACCAAGGTGGAAGCCGTCAACGGCGAGATGAAGGCCAAGTGCAAGGTCGGCGACGTCATCGTCAAGGTCGACCCGCGCTACTACCGCCCCACCGAAGTGGAAACCCTGCTGGGCGACCCCAGCAAGGCCAAGCAAAAGCTCGGCTGGGTGCCCAAGATCACGCTGCCCGAGCTGGTCAAGGAAATGGTCGAGGCCGACTACACCGCCGCGCGCCGCGACAGCCTGGTCAAGATGGCCGGCTTCCAGGCTTACGACTACAACGAGTGAGCACCACGATGGACCGCAACGCCCGCATCTACGTGGCCGGCCACCGCGGCCTCGTCGGCTCGGCCATCGTGCGCAACCTGCAGCGCGCCGGCTACAGCAACCTCATCCTGCGCACCCACGCCGAAGTCGACCTGACCGACGAACGCGCGGTGCGCCAGCTGTTCGAGCAAGAGCGGCCCGAGTACGTCTTCCTGGCCGCGGCCAAGGTCGGCGGCATCGTGGCCAACAACAGCTTTCCGGCCGAGTTCATCCGCGACAACCTGGCGATCCAGACCAACGTCATCCACGCGGCGCGCCTGGCCGGGGTGAACCGGCTGCTGTTCCTCGGCTCCAGCTGCATCTACCCCAAGCTGGCGCCGCAGCCGATGAAGGAAAAGGACCTGCTGACCGGCCCGCTGGAGCCCACCAACCGGCCTTACGCGCTGGCCAAGATCGCCGGCATCGAGATGTGCTGGAGCTACAACCGCCAGTACGGCACGAAGTACCTGGCGGCCATGCCCACCAACCTGTACGGCCCGGGTGACAACTACCACCCGACCAACAGCCACGTCATCCCGGCGCTGCTGCGCAAGTTCCACGAGGCCAAGCTGGCCGGCGCCCAAGAAGTCACCGTCTGGGGCACCGGCACGCCGCGGCGCGAGTTCCTCTACTCTGACGACATGGCCGACGCCTGCGTCTTCCTGATGAACCTGCCCGACGACCGCTACCAGGCGCTGCTGGGCAGCGACGAGAGCCAGACCGGCCGCTTCGAGCCGCCGCTGGTCAACATCGGGGTGGGCGAAGACGTCACCATCGCCGAGCTGGCCGAGCTGGTGCGCCAGACGGTGGGCTTCGAAGGGCGCATCGTGTACGACACGAGCAAGCCCGATGGCACGCCGCGGAAGTTGATGGATGTGGGGGTGTTGAATTCGGCGGGGTGGAGCGCTGGGACGAGCTTGGTGGCGGGGCTGGGCTCTGCCTACGAGGACTTTCTCGATGTAGATGACCGCGGGAGCGGGCGCTCGTCTTTCTAGCTTCAATGCGCCCCCAATAGGCCGGGCCGTGGGGGCGACGTGGCTCAACGCGAACTGCACAATCTTCTTGCTACAGAAAGCTTGAGCAGAAGCTAAAGATGGCCTCTAGCCTTGGTGGCGGCAAAAACGGGGCCAGTGCCCCGTCGTTGCTGCATCAGCCGTCGATGCGGTTGCTCATTCTTTGATCGGCGTGCTGCACAAGGTTTTCATGACCATGTGCCCAAACATCAGGTGCACGTCTTCGCACATTTGCATGTCGAAAGAGTTCACCCAGACGCTATGGTCACACATGGGCTTCATCTTGCCGCCGTCATAGCCGACCACGCCCAGCACTTTGCCGCCTGCGCGTCGCGCAGCTTCAATGGCTTTCAGCACGTTGGGCGAGTTGCCGCTGCCGCTCACTGCAATCAGCAGGTCACCTTCGTCCATCAGCGCATCCACCTGGCCAGCAAAGACGTCGGCGTAGGACAAATCGTTGCCATAGGCCGTGATCAGCCCCATGTTGTCGCATAGGCAGACACCGCGGAACTTCTTGCCGGTGGCCAAATTGACCATCTTGTTCCAGTCGGTGATGTAGTGCGAGGCCGTCGAGGCGCTGCCACCGTTACCGCAAGTCAGGATCTTCTTGCCACCTTCGAAAGCGGCTCGAACCATGTCGATGCCCTTCTGGAACGCATCGGTGTCGAGCTGCTGGGCGAGGCGGGCGTGCGCGGCCAGATAGTTGGAGACGGTGAATGGGGTAGACATGACAGCGATCACTCGGTGGGTTGATAGAACACGATCTGCGCGCCGGTTCGGTCGAAGCGGAACTTCACCGGTTGCAGATCGGAGAGCGCGGCAGTAATCCGCGCATGACGCTCAGGCGGCGCATAGAACATCATGAAGCCGCCATTTCCTGCGCCGAGCAGCTTGCCGCCCAGCGCACCATGAGACATGCCGGCGCTGTACCAGGCATCGATCTGAGGGTCTGTGATGCCGGAGGTCAACTGCGCCTTCAGTCGCCAGTTTTCATCGAGCAGGTCGCCGAAATGATCCAGCGTGCCGGACTCCAGTTGTTCCTTCATCTCGAAGGCCAACTGCACCATGCGCCGCATGAGGAGGCGCCGATCAGTGGCCTGCATGGCCGCCGACTGATTCGCGAGCACTGCGGACGCGCTGCGGGTGCGTCCGGTGAAAAACACGAGCGTCGAGTCCTCCAGCTGTTGCAGGAGCGAGGGCTTGCAGATTACCGGATCGACCGACACCGATTCGTCGGGATGAAAGCGGATCAGGTTCAGGCCACCGAAGGCCGCGGCGTACTGGTCCTGTTTACCAATGGGTTCACCGCAGCGGTCGATCTCGATTTCGCAAGCCTGGCGTGCAAGCTTCTCCTTCGAGGCGAACTGATTGCGATAGGCATAGAGCGCGTTCAGCAGCCCCACCGTGTAGGTGCTCGAGGAGCCCAGGCCAGACCCCTTCGAGGGGATGTCGGCCATGGAGGCGATCTCGATGCCGCCTTCGATGCCGACCACCCCAAGCGCCTCGCGCACCAATGGATGCTCGATCTGCGACGGGCTGGTTGCCTCTTCGGTGCGTGTGTAGCTGACCCGGATGCTGCCGTCGAACTTGCGATTGACGGCGATGTACATGTACTTGTCGATTGATGTCGAAAGTACGGCGCCGAGCTCTTCGCGATAGAACGCCGGCAGATCGCTGCCGCCGCCGACATAGCTCATGCGCAATGGAGTCTTGCTGAGAATCATGGAGTCTAGATGCTCTGAATGTGATGCGTCGCCCGTGCCGCCGAGGCGCGGACAGCGGGCAGTTCATCTCGCTCTCGCGAGGCGAGACGATGTGCGACAGTTGCCGGATCGTCACCACGCCATGCGTACTCGGCCTGGAGCCGCTCTTTTCGAATGTCGTCGGGGACGTCCACGAAGACGCGGACATCGGCCTGCGCAACGAGCGCATCGTCCATCAAGGCTGTGACGCCCTCGACGATCAGCAGATCGTTCGGACCGACCGAGCGCGGCGCACCCGAGCGGAGCGCGCGATTCTTCCGGTCGTGCTCGGGCACTCGGATCTCGCGTCGATCCGAAGCCAGCAGCAGCGGCTGAAGCAGCGCCTGCGCCGCAGGCATGTCGTAGCGGTCAAGCACGCCATGGCCTTCGGCGCGGGCTTCGCCCGATAGCAGCCAGCCATCCAGGGAAATCACATGAGACGTGCGCCCCGCAGCGGTCATGAGTTCTGCCAGCACCTGCGCTGCCGACGTCTTGCCAGCTCGAGCGGGGCCACCGACAAGGACCAAGCGACTTGTTGTCGCTGCTGCACAGACGGAGAAAAGCTGTCGCGCTACGGAGCTGTGACCTCGCAGGATCCAGTCGACCGCCGCGGCGAGATCGGGGACCACGTAGTCGGGGGACACGTCCTGCTTGCCGTCCAAGCCTGCATGCCCGGTTCGCACGAGCACGGTGCGCAGACCGGCACGTCGTCCAGCCTCGATGTCGGAACTCGTGTCGCCGACGATCCAGGACGAACGACGGTCGATGGAAAGGTCGCGGACCGCGCGATCAATGAGCCCGGTGCGTGGCTTGCGGCAGTCGCATTCGATCTTGAGTTCGGGTACTTCGCCCGGGAAACCCTTGTGTGGATGATGGGGGCAGACATAGAGCCCGTCGAGGAATGCCTTGCTCTGACCCAACAGGTGGTCAAGCTTGGCGTGGATGCGTTCGAGTCCGGCCATCGTCACGTCACCCCGAGCGACAACCGGTTGATTGGTGACGCCGACAGCGAGAACTCCGGCACGATTGAGTGCGCGCACCGCATCTCCGGCGCCGGGGATCAGGGCCAACTGATCGGGTGAGTTGAGGTGGTTCACCTCGACATTGATGGTGCCATCGCGATCCAGGAACACCGCGGTGCGTGGCGAGCGCGTGGAGAGCCTCTCGGGGAGTCCGATCGTGATGTCACGCTCGACCTTGTCCAGGCGCTCCGGTGTCCCCATGTCCTTGATGTACTCCGGCGTGATGTGGGCCTGGAGGCGGAGACCGGCGCTCAGCATCGCGGGGAATGTGTGCTTGGCAAGGTCCGACTTCCGGTCTGTCGGGATCAGACCGGACAACCGCTCACGATCCATCACGTAGAGCGCCGCGTTCACGAGGTTGCGGAAGGTTGAACCCTCGGGATGAGGGTAGGGGTGCACGGCGACGACTCGACCATCAGCATCGACTTCCACAAGATCGGAATCATGCGGATGGTCATTCGGATGCAGCAGCAGGGTGGCCGCAGCTCGAGTGTCCGCATGCCGCTTCCAGATCGCACGCAAATCGATGTCGGCGTAGGTGTCGCCGTAGAGCACGAGGAAGCGTTCGTCCATGCTGCTGAGCGCATCGGACAGCGCGCCAGCAGTTCCGCGGGCCTCGCCTTCGATGCAATAGGTCAGCTCTACCCCGAATGCAGCGCCGTCACCGAAGTGCGCGTGAATCGTCTCGTGCTCGTAATGAACCAGCAGGGCGATACGAGTGAAACCATGGCGCCGACACAGTTCAATCTGATGCTCGAGCACCGGGCGGCCGTGGATGGGCGCCATCGGCTTGGGCAGGTTGCCAGTGCGTACCTTGAGGCGGGTGCCCATGCCGCCAGCCAGGATGGCGACGTCGCAGAGTCCGGAATGTGTCATCACGAAGTCCTTCGAGATCAACGCTTGCGCAGCAGCAGTCCATGGAAGACGCGCTGCTGAACGCTCGCCGGCAACTTGCCCCAAAAGGAGAAGATGCACAAACCGAGCAGGCGGTGCGGCAGATGGCGGGTCGTGAAGTTGCGCTTGCGAGCGCGCAGGTTGAATTCCCAATGGCGGCTATTGCGGCTGGTGTGCTGCTGCCGATAGCGGACAAGCACCTCGGGCAGGTTGGCGAAGCGGACACCGCGGTTGGCCAGACGCAACCAGAGATCGAGATCCTCCGCGAAGCGGAAGCCTGCGTCGTAGCCGCCGTGCTGCTCGATGAGCGCCTTGCGCAGCATCACGGTCGGATGGGCAATCGGCGTAGTCGTCTGCAGCTTCCGCTCGATCATGGCATGGTCGGCAGGGTAAGACCGGAATGCGAGCGTGCGGCCCGTCTCATCCATGATCTCCAGGCCGCCCCCAAGCACGCCGACGTCGGAGTGTCCATCCATGAAGGAAACCTGACGTTCGAGCCGATCGGGCATGCAAACGTCATCGGAGTCGAAACGGGCGATCAGGGGCGCGCGTGCCATCGAGATGCCGAGGTTCAGGCTCGCCGCCAGGCCAAGCCGCTCTTCGGGATGGATATACCGGAAGCGCTTATCGCGCTCGCACAGAGCCCGACAGACCTGGGCGGCTTCAGCGTCGGTGCTCTCATCGACCACGATGCATTCGAAGTCCGTCAGGGTCTGGGCGCGTACGCTGTCTAGGCTTTCCGTGATCACATCGACCGGCTCGTTGAACGCCGGCACGACCAGGGTCACGCGAGGGGAGGGAACGCTCAATTCACACCCCTTGCTGGCGGGCAATCTCGTCGATGGCACGCGCAATGGCCTGCGCAGAGCCCAGCTTCGGGGTCCAACCGTAGGACTGCAGGCGCGCGGTCGAGTAGTTGAACTTCGGGACGTCACCGACCCAGCCCTTGTTGCCTTGGCCGAACGCGATTCGAGCCTGCGGGCGCACGCGGGCGACCACGCTCTCGGCAATCCAGCGAACAGTCACGCCTTCATCGGTCGGGCCGATGTTCACGACCTCCACCTTGCCCTCCACCCTGCGAGCACGAACCGCCAGCATGGCGGCGACCAGATCAGACACATGCAGGTAGGCCTTCTGCTGCGTACCGTCGCCCAGCACATGCAGCACGTCCGGGGTCGCGGCCAGCTTGTTGACGAAGTCCAGCAGAACCCCGTGCGTGGCGGGCACGCCGACGACGTTGGGGAATCGGAACAGGTTGACCCGGCGCAGGAAGCTCTCGGCAGCGGCGCTGGCCTGGGCCTCCGAAGCGAGCTTCATCGCGCCGTAGTTGGAGATGGGGAGCAGTGGGCCGATCGACTCGTGCAGGCTCCGCTCACCGAGATCGCCGTAGATGGCGGAACTGGAGGCGAAGTGAAGGTCGGGCACGTCGAACTCGCGCATGGCGCGCAGCAGCTCGAAGGTCGTGCGGAAGGTGTCCTTGAAGTCGACATCGCTGTCCTGGACGCCCGCGGGGATGTCCGAGTTGGCCGCGAGGTGCCACACCTCGTCGGTTGTGCCGATTGACGCGGCTCGGCGGAACACCTCTGCAGTCGCCGTGCGATCTGAAACGTCGGCTTGAATCAACGTCACGCGGGGGTCGGAAGCAAGATCTCCTAGATTGCTGGCCGAGCCCCGCGAGTAGTTGTCGACGACCAGCACGTGCCGGCCCTCCTCGAGCAAGCGTGGCACCAGGTTGGCGCCGATGAAGCCGGCGCCGCCAGCGACGATGGAAACGGTGGATTGAGACATGTAGGTGTGCCCGATGGGGTTACAGGGGTCAGGCAGTCAGCGTGGAGTCCGCCGGTCGGGGGCGACCGGCCATGCGAGCCTTGAGACGGATCAGGAAGCGCGGGCCGAGGCAGGCAGCAGCCAGAATGAGGACGTACTTAGGTTGACGGAAGACGCGAAGAGTCTGCGCCACCGATGCCAGGGTCTCGCGGTACCGAAGGTTGAGGATCGCGCGATGTGTGATCGTGTCGTAGCGCCACAGGGCGTGAGCGCGGCGCTCCTGCGGTGTCAGGCTGTCGTAGTCGGCCTGGTAGCGTGCTTCTATGGCCAAGAACGCGCCCATGCCCGCGTCCTGGGACTTGGTCACGCTGCGCTTGCACGTCACGTGGTAATAGCGCGTGAGAACCCGATCAAGCAATCGCAGGCGTTGGCCGCGGCGCGCCATGCGGAGCCAGAGCTCATAGTCCTCGAAGGCCCGCAACTGCTCGTCGAATCCTCCGGCATCGCGCAACGCCTGCCGGCGCGCGGCGACCATCGACGTGCCGCCAATTAGGTTCTTGACCAGCAATGCCCGAAAACCGTCCCGGCCTTCTGGGAGCGCCACCGGTTGCGAGGCGTAGCGCACATCCTCGTTGACCATCAGTATGAGCGCGGGGTGATAGAGCACGTCGCTGTCTGGTCGGGCCGCGACGTCGTCGCGCAGCGCCTCAATCTTCATGGCGTCGAATTCGTCGTCGTCGTCCAGGAAGGCGATCCAGTCCTGGCTCGCTGCTTCGATCCCGGCGTTTCTGGCACCGCTGGGACCGCGAGGCGATTCATGGCGCACAACGCGCAGAGGAATCGTGCCCGCGCGGGACTGCAACGCAGGCGCATCGACCGGAGGAGAGGAGCCATCGTCGACAACGACGATCTCATACGGCTGAACGGTCTGCGAGGCGACGCTGGTCACGGCGCGCCGCAGTTCCTCAGGCCGGTTGTGCGTGATGATGACGACGGAGAACATGCCGGCTCAGAAGGGGAGGGAGAACGCGTAGAAGTAGTCGGGCTCGGCGGCAGTGACCAGCAAAGTCGCCAGCGCAAGTGCCAACGTGGTGCCGGCAAAGACGAGCCGTCGGCCCATCGGAAGACGGGCCGCGATCAACGGAAACAGCACCACCTCCAGCACCCGGAACAGCATGTTGAATCGGGTGGCAAGCAGGTTGAACTGGAACAGGGCCAGATAGATCAGCAAGCCCAGGAAATACACGGTCAGCAGTGCGTTGATGTGACGCCGCTCGCCGCGCCCGGCGTCTGCGCCGACCAACATGAGTACGCACAGGCCCAGACGCATCACGATGTTGCTGACGGACGAAGTGGCCTCGAAGAGGTCGGCGTACACCTCAACGGTGCCCGGGAAGATCAGGAAGAAGATCCGGCTCAGCAAACCGGTGGCCGCCATGACGACGCCCACACCGGCGGAAATGAGGAAGACGGTCCAAACCTTCAATCCAAGGCGATCGCAAACGCGGAGAAAAACATAACCCACGCCGATGAGGAAGCCGCTGAAGTGGAAACCGCCGGCCACCAACGACAGGAGCAGCACCATTCTGGTCCTGCGCTCGACGACCGCCGGTACTGCCAACAGGAAGATCGACATCGCGATCGACTGCCGCATCGCGTTAAACGTGTAGGGCAGCAGGAAGACCGCGAAGTAATAGGCGTACGCGTAGGGAAGGTTGATCCTCGGAATACGTTGCAGCGCGACGTGGAGCACGATCAGCGTCAGGCAGGCGTAGAAAGCGAAGAACAGGAACTGCGAGGAGGAGAAGGTCTTGAGGAGTGCGTTCACGACCGAGAACAGCGGCTCGTAAAAGCCGCCGATCAGATCGCCGAAGTGAGCCTGGTCCAAGGGAGGGAAGTTGTCCCAGATCGCCACATAGGTCGGGTAGTCCGTCCCCGTGTCCGAGCGAATGCTGGTCATCACACAGAGTATGGTGAGCAGCATCAACCCGCCGAGCAGGTTGAACAACCGATGCATTGAGCCCGGCACGATCAGCGCCAGCGCAATAACGAAGGTGACGACGTAGATCACGGAAACCTCAGTAGATCGGCTTGCGGCCGGTGAGGCGTCGATAGGCGTTGGCAGCCTTGCCGACGTGACGGCCCAGCACCTTGCCAACGGCGAGCTTCGCGTACAGCCGAACCATGCCGACGCGGTGGGACAGCGGGGAGCGCAGACCGAGATCCTCGCAAATGCGCCGGTTCTCGCGGGCCATGGTGAGCCATCCGCTTGTCGTCGTGCTGATGCCGCCGATCACCATTTTCGCGACATCGAAGCCAAGATAGGCCGGGGGCGCCTTGGCCACCGCCTGCAGCATCAGCTTGGCATCGGCGCAGATGCGCAGGGAGTTGTCGAACGGCTGGGGCGTATTGAAAAGGGCTCGGTGCTGGAATACCCCCTGATGACATGGCAACACCGGGCGCCCTTGGTGCCAGCGCGAGAAGTCAACCTCGCGCTCGTACTGGATCGTTCTTCCCTGAGCATCGACCAACGCGACGCCGCCATAGGCCAGCAACGTGCCTGTCGGCACCCCATCGAGCGCCCGCGCGGCACGTTCGAGCGAATCGTTCGCCAGCAGCAAGTCTCCAGCGCCGAGGAACAGGACCCAATCACCCTTCACATGGGCCGCGGCCTTGTTCCAGGCGTCGTAGATCCCGCGGTCCTTCTCCGAATGCCACTGACTGACGATGTCGGCGTTCTCCTCGATGACACCTATGGTTCCGTCGGTGGACCCGCCATCCGCGATGATCCACTGCAGCCCGGACAGACGCTGTTCTCGAATCGACGCAGCGGTCTCGCGCAATGCTTCTCGGCAGTTGAACGTGGACGTGATGATGGTGATCGAAGCCATGGCGTCAGGGTTGGTGGCGCAACAAGCGAAGCGACAGCGACAGCTTGAGGTACTGAATATTGGATCCGATGATCAGCTTGGCATCACGCCAACTTGTGTTGCGCAGCAGATAGCCCAGGCAACGACGGTCGACTTGGCTGTTGGTCTGATGGGATGGATCTTGGCTGTAGGTCATGCCTCGGCGTAGCGCCTCGGCAAGTAGCAGGCGAATCGTGAATGCGACATAGCCCCTTAAACGCGTGATAAATACCAAGATCTTCGCCAGCCTGTAAGTCAATTTTCAAATCGGTAGCTGCCTCAACCAATTCAACCGTTCCGTCAGTCGATTGACCATCAACCTCTACCTAGGCAAAGTAGTTGTCAGTTTGTTGCTGCAGCGAGGTAATCGGGTTATTTAGGGCTCCGGCAGCGTTCTATGTCGCAGTAAGAACATAGATTGGCGGATTTGATCTTATTTCGCCGTTATCCACCATTGCGACTCTCCATTGGAGTAATCTTCGCCGTGGTGCGGTGCTTGTATCTAAAAGTTAATTTTATCGCAGATTCAATCGCTGCCCTGTAGTATCTTTTCTTCACTATACTTTCAGGCGATCCTGCCCGCCCATTGATCCAATGTCGGAGATACATGACGCTATATATGACTGCGCGTTGAGGGGCCCAGAAAAGCAACAAGCTACGGAGCGTCAACGCACCTGTCGCTTTTCTGAGGTTTATCTCCAGTCCGTCAATAACAGGGCGCGCGGCGCCAAAACCTTCGTAGGTTTTGGTCAGTTTTTCTATTGTGAATCTTTCTCGGCGGATTGCGTGGATGAGCAGGAGGCGTGGGTCATAATAACCCCGCCAGCCCTCAGAGGATGCCAAGAGACAAAGCTCGGTGTCGTCGCCTGACATCTGCGATTGACCTGTGCGGCCCGCAAGAGCGAAGCTGTAAGTCCCTTCTATCATCGGCCGGACAGCGGCAATTCGCAAACATAGCCCCGCGCCCCAAAGATAGCCTTGAAAACGAGGAAGCTTGCCAGACCTGGGATATTGGTCCCCGATTGCATAGGCAGACACCATGGTGAATGGAAAGTCTGGAGGCAACGAAAAGTCTTGCGGGAGGCGGGTTTTGCCACCGACATACCCTACGTCGTCATACGTATCGAAAACCTCTAGCGCAGTGCTTAGGTAATGTTGATCAAGTAGGTTGTCGTCATCTACGAAGCAAACTATCGGAGCCCGTGCGGCACGGAGCCCAGCTAATCTGGCAAACACTAATCCCGGCGTTGCTTCAGAAACAACTGTCACAAGGCGTCCGTTCGCTAACGCCGTACGACGCGCGACCCCTGCCGTATCGTCGGAGGACGCGTTGTCTACAACGATCACCTCGTAATCATCTGGCGCAACACCCTCTTGGTTGTAGACGTGGGTAAGGGCCTTCGATATTAAGTCCGACGAATTGTGGCAACAGATGATGACTGAAATCTTCATATTTTGGAAGTTGTCATCGTATAAGGTGTATGCGCCGGCGTGCGCGCGCGACGCACAGAATTAGCTGCCAAAGAATTTTCAGTCGTAGCGATCGGCGCATGCCGCTGTATTGTCGAATATACCAATTGCCCGACACTGATTCAAAGTACTCAACAGCATGCAATAGCTGGCCCGCATATTCTATCTTGGCAATTGCTGCAGCAGAACGAACAAGCGCGCACCATCTCGCTATTGGAGATAAATTCCGGTCCGAGAACAGATGCCAGTATAGGCAGGCATGGCTCATCAGATTATTAAATACCGCTCGTTCGCTATCACCATTGCCGTGTTTGCGATATCTTACTAAGGCGTCCGAAATGCCGTAGCATCGATATTCATCGGGCATCATGATGCTCCACCGCCAGTCGTTGCTAGTATGAATTTCCTCATAGAAGGGGGAAAACGTCGACCGCCGGATAACGGAGGATATTACTGGAAAAAACAAGCCTCTTCGTGCTGTAAATTCCCTGATCGTACTTCCGTTTAGCTCTCCAATGGGGATTCGAGCTTTCCATGTTGCCGCTTGCGAACCGCCAAATACTTCGAAATCTGTAAAGACTAAATCTGGTCTATTGCGCTTGACTATCGTCTGAACTACTGTCTCTATGAAATTCGGTTGCAGTATGTCATCGTCCCCGAGGATCATCACGTACTCGGAGGAAGAAATCGCGACACAGCGATTCCAGTTTCCAAACATCCCGATGTTCTCTTCATTGCGAAAATACTTCACGCCCTCGATGGATAGTGCGATTCGCTTGATGCGGTTGTGTTTACTACCATTGTCCACCACGATGACTTCTGTCGGCGGATGAGTTTGGCTTAGGCAGCTCTGGATGGCGGCCTGCAGAAAATCAGTCCTCTCGAAGGCGGGAATCGCGATTGAGATTGTTACTGGGTTCTGTTTCATTGGTAGACGGCGTCTGACATATGCGCCGCAGTTCGAGGGGCCAACGCCATGCGTTATAGCTAAGTTGTACTAGGAGCTGAACTAATACAAGCGCCAGCGGGTTGTTCGGAACCAGTAGTCCTAGCGTAAAGGATCCCGCAGAAATCGCAATGCCGGTTACCCAGGCGGCAACTACAAAGGGCACCTTGTTGAAGCATGTGAGAGCAATTGACGCATTGCCGTGTATGACTTCCAAGAAGTACAGTCCCGCCATACAAAATAGTGAAATCCTTCCTAGACTGATCGCCTTCTCGTTGATCACGGCGACGACCGTAGGACCGAAACCAACGACCATCATGCTGCCGAGTGCAAACAGTAGCCAAGAATGCCTAGTGCCAGTGCGATATATTTTTAGGAACCTTGTCAGATCCTTCTGATGCGCTGCCTCGCTCATCAATGCAACTGAGGCGGTGAAACGGACGCGCGCGAGAGATACCAGGGCCTGGAAAACTTGGGTTGCAAGCGAAAAAGCAGCGAATTCATTCAGCGCAAGAAATAGACTGGCGGCCAGCGAAGTTGAGCGCAAAATGAGGAACCCGGCGACGGAAACGGAGCCGAGACTTTTCGCTGTTTTGGTTAAGGCGGACCTTGCTGCCTTCACCTCAGCTTGGTGCGTAACTATAGGGGCGGCGGCACTGGCGACGATTGTTTCCCTCAGACATCCCCGATAGAGTTTCATGGCGATAAGACCCCCGAGTGCTGCCCCAGCGGCGCATGCAAGGAGCCCATATCCCAGTACCAAAAAGATTATGGTAACCGCTAGATTCGCGACTCTCGATACGGAGTTTATCTTCTGCGCCACGCCCACCCGATGAATGCCTTGTAGGATTGCTCCGTAATGCGCCGCATAGAACGATGCACTGCTTCCAAGTGCGAAGATCAGCCATGCAGCGAGTTCTCTGCTTGTAATGCTCGGCGCAATAAAATTTAAATAGGCAGATCCTACACCGACCTGGACCAAAAGCAGTACTAGAACGAGCCACCTATAAATGCTGCGTGCAGCACGCACATAGGCAAGAAGCGCGATATCGCTCTTTTCAACTCGGCGCCCCGCAGTGCAGTAAGCAACATGGCGAATAAGCGCTGGTTGCAGGCCGAAATCAAGTAGCTGGACGACGCTCGAAACAAGGAGGAAGGCGGACCATAGGCCGAACGATTCTGGTGAGAGGTATCGCAGCAAAAAGGGAAGCGCGATCAGCCCCGACCCGTATTGAGCCGCTTGAGAGAAGTAGCTCCAAGCAACGTCACCCCGGGATAGCGTTCGTTGAGGCCTCATCAATTCAGCAGTGCTGCTATTTGTCTGCCGCGCATGACACAATCATCGGACCAGAAATACTTCCATTGCCCGAAGCGGCCAGCCATAAACACGGTGCACCTGCTATCAGCTGGCTCGTCTCGCGTCCAGTCTGTTAGTGGATGCGTATCGTTGGAACTCCGAGCAAGACCATGTTCTTCGAGCCAGGACCAGATCACATCTAACATGCTGGCTGTCTCGAGCGTGAATATCACGTTTGCCCATGGAATCATCTTCACGTGTTGGTGCAAACTGTGTCCGTTGCGGAATTTCAATGGATCGACTAGCCCCATCTCGATCAACTCGTCTTTAATCCTTTTCTCAATGAGATCTGGTGCCTCGGACAACGGTTTAAATCTGCTGAAGTAAACCTCAGTTTGAATTCCGCACCATCCGTCCGGTGCATTGTTTTGGCTTAGCTTTTCGGTGTGATTGATGCGAGTGGCAAGCTTATCGCTGTCATACACGTATATCCAATGCTCGGGACGTAGCGCCGGGTGTGGGACTGCCGTATTTACTAGGAGCAACTGTGAGCATGCCAGATTCATCGCCGCTTCAAGAACATTCGATGGGGCTGACGTGCACAGGCGAATGAATACCGGGAGCGGTAGCGTGTTTATAAGTTTGGTGTAGGGAAAAATCGTGCCGTTGGCGCAAAGTACTTTTTTGTTATCAAGATCAACCGAAATTACTTCCGCGCCATATATAATATGGCTACCTTCCTTGAGGCTGTCGGCGAATGCTTGATACCCTCCCTTTGTGGGATATCGGACGTTTGTAATATAGTGAAACGGCTTCTTCAGCGGCCCCGATGCTCCCGTTATAACGTCATCTACGTTGGGGTAATGGATTCGAGATCCAATCCATTCTGTCGATAGACGATCAGGCGGGCAAGTCCAATATTTTTGCGTGTACGTGCCAGCGAATACCTGTGCGAATGTTGGGCCAAACGCTCCGGTAAGCCACTCGCCGTAGTTCGCCGCATCCTTGTCAGGTGTTGTGCTGCGCGTACTTAAGAATGCTTCAAGACAAGCCGATCGTTCAGGTTCAGGAACCTGGTAAAGAGAGGTCTGAGCGGGATGATCAATCCAAGCGCCTTTGTAGTAGTTGCCTACCACTGCCTCAAATTCTTCGACGCGTCCCTTGGTCGAGGCTTCGAACAGTTCCCTAACGTACTGCTGCTTGGTGAACGACACGTGTGGACCTTGGTCCCAAGTGAACCCGTCTCTGTATGTCGAAGAAATATGACCAAACGGTCGTCCCGTTCGTTCCAAGATAGTGCAGTTATCGTGTCCCAAGTGGTAGGAGGCCGATAGCCCTGCCAGCCCGGCGCCGAGGATCACGTTCATGCAGACTGGGCTCCGACGATAGGGGTATGCTCGGTAATCAAAGGGGCGAACCGCATGACCTCATTAGCGCGGTACGGAAGGGCCCCCAAAAGCAGACTTCCGCGGGCCCCCCAATTTGTCCACCACTCCGTAGCAAAATCTCGGATTGCGCGGGGGTTCCCCGATCCCACGTTCCATATTCGAGGGGTGTTGGGACTGACATCATCACGCAGGCAAGCATGTGTAAACGACCTTGCGACATGCCTCACATCTACAAAGTCTCGTATCTGCTCTCCGGCGGTCATGCGAAAATCGCTGCCTGCAAGTGCGGCCTTGCGCAGCGCGGGCCAGAGGTTGGCTTCACTTTGCCCTTCACCAAAGGCGGAAAAAACTCGTAGATAGCAAATCTCTAGGGCCAACTCAAGCGCTGTCGCATGACAGGTGGCAAAACATGCTGCTTTGCTTGCTGCGTAAGCGCTTGTCGGCAATAGCGGCGCATCAGGTGGAATCAGATCGTACCGCTCGGCAGATCGGCCATATTCTGCGAAACTGCCAGCCACCACCACGCGTTTAACTCCTTCTGCATGCGCTTGCTCCAAAAGCTTTTGTGTAACCAGCACATTCCAGTAAGTCATCTCTTCGCGTGATGCGTGTTTCGGGCTCACACCGGAAGCTGCAAGGTGCACCAACACGTCGGTACCTGCCAGAGTCCCCTTCGGTAACGCGTCCAGTTGTACGTTAATCCAACTGCTGGTCGGAATTTGACTGTTTCTTGCGCTTGGGGTGCGGCACGTTGCCGTGATCTTGAATCCCAGAGTTGCAGCCTCTGCGATGAAGTGCCTTCCAATGAAACCGGTGCCCCCGGTGACGAAAACTCGCATGATTAAAAGGGGGAGTTGAAGTCGGAGAGGCGGGGATGTGATTTATCGCGGGCCGATAGGATCGGGTCTGAATTGCCCCAGTTGCATCCGAAGGAGTCCCAGCGTACTCCTTTGTCGTGCTGGGGCGAATAGACGGAGCTTACTTTGTACGCCATTACGACATCATCAGTCAGTGCAATGAAGCCGTGAGCCATACCCTTCGGGATAAAAATGCCTTCACCCGCAGCGCCGTTCAACTCAATCGAAATGTGCGCACCGAAGGTGGTTGATTGTCTGCGCAGATCAAGGACTACATCCAGTACGCGCCCTGACATGCAGTAGACGATTTTGTGGTGATCATGCGGCGGAGTTTGGAAGTGCATGCCGCGGATTACCCCCTTGACTGAGCTGGAGTAATATTCTTCACACCATTCGATTGGAAGCCCGAGTTCGCTGAAGCGTTCAGAATGGAAGGTTTTCAGGAACGTGCCACGCTCGTCCTTTTGAAGGGGCGGGTGAAGCCTGAAACAACCTGCCAGTTCGGTGCCAAGAAGTTCCACGGTCAATACTCAAAAGTTCACGCCGAAAAAATCTTCCAGCTTCTCCGCGATGTAGTCCAACTGCTCTTCCCCCAGCGCCGGGAATGTCCCCAGCCAGAAGGTCTGGTTCATCACGATGTCGGTGTTGGTCAGCTCGCCGCTCACGCGGAAGTTGCGGCCGGCCATGTACGGCTGCTTGGTCAGGTTGCCCGCGAACAGGAGGCGCGTGCCGATCTTGCTCTGGTCGAGGAAGTTGATCAGGTCGCTGCGCTGCACGCCGGCGGTGTCCTTCAGCACCAGCGGGAAGCCGAACCACGAAGGCTCGCTGTTGGGCGTGGCTTCCGGCAGGTGCAGGAACTCGGCCACGCTGGCCAGGCGGTTCTTCAGGTACGCGAAGTTGGCGCGGCGCTTGGCGATGAACTCGTCGACACGGTCCATCTGCGCCAGCGCGCAGGCGGCCTGCATGTCGCTGATCTTCAGGTTGTAGCCCAGGTGGCTGTAGGTGTACTTGTGGTCGTAGCCGTCGGGCAGGTCGCCGCCCAGCTCCTGCTTGTTCCAGCAGAAGCGCTTGTTGCAGGTGTTGTCCTTGCCGGGCGGGCAGTAGCAGTCGCGGCCCCAGTCGCGGAACGACTCGGCGATCAGCTTCAACTCGGGGTTGTTGGTGAACACCGCGCCGCCTTCACCCATGGTGATGTGGTGCGCTGGGTAGAAGCTCAGCGTGCCGATGTCACCGAAGGTGCCCACCAGCTGGCCGTTGTAGGTGGCGCCCAGTGCGTCGCAGCAGTCTTCCACCAGCCACAGGTTGTACTTCTTGCACAGCGCCGTCACCACGTCCAGATTGAACGGGTTGCCCAGGCTGTGGGCCAGCATGATGGCCTTGGTCTTGGGCGTGATGGCCGCTTCGATCAGGCTGGCGTCGATGTTGTGCGTGGCCAGGTCCACATCCACGAACACCGGCACCGCGCCGAACTGCAGGATGGGGTTGACCGTGGTCGGGAAGCCCGCGGCCACGCCGATCACTTCGTCACCCTGCTTGATCGCGCGGTCGCCCAGGCGGGGCGAGGTGAGGGTGGAGAAGGCCACCAGGTTGGCCGACGAACCGGAGTTCACCGTGATCAGGTACTGCACACCCAGGAACTTGGCCAGCCGATGCTCAAACTGGGCGTTGAAGCGGCCCGTGGTCAGCCAACCGTCCAGCGAGGCTTCGACCATCAATTGCAGTTCCTTGGCGCCGATCACCTTGCCCGAGACGGGCACGGGCGATTCACCGGGCACAAAGGGCTTGGGTGCCAGGGTCAAGTCGGCGTACTGCTTCACCAGCTCGGAGATCTGGCGGCGCAGCGCATCGGCCGGGGTCAGGATGGGAGCGATCACGCTGCTCATACGGTTTCCTTCGTCTTCGTGTTCATGTATTGCGCGATCTGCCGCAGGCAGACTTCGCGCACATCTTGCTTGTCGAGCCAGGCTTGTTGCCAGTCGACGATGCGGGCCAGCGCCGTGTCGAGAGTCCAGGCAGGTTGCCAGCCCAGCCGGCTGCCGGCCTTGGAGATGTCCAGCTTGAGGTAGTGCGCCTCATGCGGGTGATTCCCTTCGTCCACCGCCCACCGCGCACCGCGGCCCCAGCGCTGCACCAGGTTCTCAACGATCCACTGCACCGGCTTGGCGTCGTCGTCGCGGGGCCCGAAGTTCCAGGCTTCTGAGGCGCTGGCGCCCTGCGTGTACAGCGTTTGCGCCAGCACCAGATAGCCTGACAGCGGCTCCAGCACGTGCTGCCACGGGCGGATGGAGTGGGGGTTGCGGATGCGCACCGGCGCATCACGCTCGAAGGCGCGCAGTACGTCGGGCACCAGGCGGTCCAGCGCCCAGTCGCCACCACCGATGACGTTGCCCGCACGGCCCGAGGCCAGGGCCACGCCGCGGGCATTGAAGAACGACTTGCGGTAGGCCGCGGTCACCAGCTCCGAGCAGCCCTTGCTGTTGCTGTAGGGGTCATGGCCACCCATGGGCTCGTCTTCACGATAGCCCCACACCCATTCCTTGTTCTCGTAGCACTTGTCCGTCGTCACGTTGACGATCGCGCGCACGCTGTCGGTCTGGCGGGCGGCATCCAGCACATGCACCGTGCCCATCACGTTGGTGGCGTAGGTTTCCACCGGCTGCTCGTACGACAGCCGCACCAGCGGCTGCGCCGCCATGTGGATGACGATCTCGGGCTTGAAGGCCTGGAAGGTGGCCAGCACCGCTTCGCGATCACGCACGTCGCCGATGGTGGAGGCCATGCCCTCGGCCACGCGCGCCTGCTCGAACAGCGCCGGCTGGGTGGGCGGCTGCAGCGCAAAGCCCTGCACCTGCGTACCCATGCTCTGCAGCCACAGCGACAGCCAGCTACCCTTGAAGCCGGTATGGCCGGTCAGCAGCACGCGCTTGCCGTGCCAGAAGGTGGTGTCGACGTTCATCGCTTCAGTCCCAGCGCTTCCAGGGCGCCTTGCCGCTGGCCCACAGTTCTTCCAGGTGGTGCTTGTCGCGCAGGGTGTCCATCGGCTGCCAGAAGCCTTCGTGCTGGAAAGCCATCAGTTCGCCTTCGGCGGCCAACTGCATCAGAGGCTCTTGTTCCCAGACGGTGCTGTCGTCTTTGACGTAGTCGATGACCGACGGGTTCAGCACGAAAAAGCCGCCGTTGATCATGGCGCCGTCGCCCTTGGGCTTTTCCTTGAAGGAGCGCACCTGTCCTTCGTGCATGTCCAGTGCACCGAAGCGGCCTGGGGGCAGGGTGGCGGTCAGCGTGGCCTGCTTGCCGTGAGCGCGGTGGAAGGCGATCGACGAGGTGATGTCGATGTCGCCGACGCCATCACCGTACGTGAAGCAGAACTCGGTTTCGTTCTTCAGGTGCTCGGCCACGCGCTTGAGCCGGCCTCCGGTCATCGATTCATCGCCCGTGTCCACCAACGTCACCTGCCAGGGCTCGGCGCGCCGTTCGTGCACATGCATGCGGTTCTCGCGCATGTCAAACGTGACGTCGGACATGTGCAGGAAGTAGTTGGCGAAGTACTCCTTGATGACATAGCCCTTGTAGCCACAGCAGATGATGAAGTCATTGACCCCGTGCGAGGCATACAGCTTCATGATGTGCCACAGGATCGGCTTGCCACCGATTTCCACCATGGGTTTGGGCCGCAGCGCGGTTTCTTCGCTCAAACGGGTACCCAGGCCGCCGGCCAGGATGACAGCTTTCATTGCTTGCTTTCGAGGGAGAGGGCGTCAGCCGGAGACGACAAACGCGTCGGAATGGAATCGGCGGGCAGGCAGCCCGGCGGCCAGCAATTGACGCTGGGCGCTTTCGATCATGTCGTTGGAGCCGCAGGCGTAGACCCAAGTACTGCTTAGGTCAGGTGCATCGGACATAAAGACGTTCTGCACGTAGCCGCGAGCGCCAGTCCAGTCTTCTGGCGGCCTTGATGCAACCCGGACGAAGCGAATAGGTAGCGCGCTTCCATCAGGCGTCCAGTAGTGCTCCTGCGGATGTCGGCATCCCCAATACACGGTCACCGACGCCGGGTATTTCTGCCCGTGCATCGCTGCGATCTGTTCGAGCATCGCTTTCACGGGTGCAATCCCCGTGCCGGTGGCCAGGAACACCAGATGCTCGCCTGCGGCGTCACGCAGGAAAAACGTGCCGAGCGGACCATGAAGGCGGAGAAGGTCATTGGCTTGCGCGTGGCCAAACCAATAGGCGCTCATAGCACCGTCCTTCACCGCTCGGATATGCAGCTCCACAGGGCCAGCAGCGCCAGGCGCCGCATTGGCGATGGAATAGGCGCGCTTGATACCACCCGGGCCAATGACGTTGATGTATTGACCGGGCAGATAACGAAGCTTTGCCGTTGGCGGCAGCCGCAAAGTCACCTTCACCACGTCGTCCAACACGCGCTCAACCTGATGAATGCGTGCGGGCCAGGTACGTGCAGGGTACTCGGCCAAGTCGCCAAGGTCTTCGATGTCGAGTACGACGTCGTCGACAGCGGCTCGGGCACAGGTGAGGATCCAGCCTTGCTCGAGGTCGGCAGCCCCCAGGACATCTTCGGGCCGAATTCGCTCGGTATGTCCACTGACCACGCGGGCCTTGCAGGAGCTGCAGCGACCGGTCTTGCAGCTGTGCTCCAGCACCAAACCGGCGGACAGGGCGGCGTCCAGCAGCGAAGTCCCGGGGGTGGCTTCGTACTGCTTGCTGTTGGCCAGGGTGATGGTTGGCACGGCTCAGACTCAGGTTGACCGCAGCGACGCCTTCAACGCGGCAAGCCGCTCCGCTCGCTGGGGCGAAATGGGCGTGAGGCGCGAAACGTGACGGATGATCAGAGCCATGATGAGCAAGAGGCCGACAACCACGAAGGTGGCCGCAGCGATCAAGCTTCGCTTGGGCTTGCTTCGCCGCTCGGGCGGTGTAGCGACGTCCAAGACTTGCACCAGTGCGCCTTCACGACTTTCGTCGACACGGGCTAGTTCATACTGGCGCGCGAACAGCTCGAACAAGGTTTCTTGGTACTTGAATTCGCGGTACTTGCCGACATAGTCGTTGTCGTCGCCGCTGCCTCGAACCTTTTCGGTTCGCGCCAGTTGGCCCCGCAGCGCAACAAGCCTATCTTGTGCGGTCCGAAACTCCGGCGCGTTTTCGTTGTAGGCGCCGCGCATAGTCTGCAGCCTGACTTCCGCGGCAGTCACTTCGGCTTGCAGACGTGCGTAAGTTTCGGCAGCTGATTTCGGCTCTGAGCGCAGAGCGCCTTCAGAGAAGCCGCTTGCTTCCAGAGCGCGCTGCGCAGCGGTCAAGCGCTCTTTGGTCTGCGTCAGCTGCTGTTCGAAGAACACGCGGCGTTGCTGCGCTTCCGTCACAGCCAAAGAGGAAGACAGACGTCTCAGCTCATCGATATAGGCGTTGGCGATGTCGGCCGCCCGCTTGGGGTCTTCATCGTCCACTGTGACGGAAATTAGGCCATCCTTTTTGCCTACAGTAATGTTCGCGTTATCCGCGAGTTTCTTGCGCGCATCCATTCGCAGCTTTGACTCATACACTTTGATCAAGTCGAAACGGTCGATGATGCGATCGGACACAGTGGCGCTTTGCATGAACGCCACATACTGGTCTGCCGGCGTTTTGACCCCCGTGCCACTTGCCAGCCCAGCCAGCGCGCCCAAAGATGCAAGTGCCGAAGCTGCCGAGCTCTGCTGCTGCTGCGGCGGCAGAAAGGTGGTGGTAGCAGTGAAGGTCGGCGGAATCAGAAGCGCCGCGCCATAAGCGAGCGCTGCCGCCAGCAATGGTGCCCCGACCAACAGCTTCCAGCGCGACTTCAAGATCACGCTCAGTTCAAGCAGGCCGATTTCTTCGCTGTCGCCCTCTAAAACGTCGTCCGGCATACCGACGCGGGCGTTATGTGATCGCATTTTTTCGCCCATCAGTTCTTGATCGTCTTAAGCGCCGCCGCACCCAGGCCAAACTGGTAAAGGATCTGAGTCCATTCCTTGGCCGCCTGGATGAACGTGGTCTTGTTCAGCTCCTCTGGCACGAACACGGTATCGCCCGGCAAGGCGGGAACGTTCAAGTCGCCGCCCGAGAAGAAACCGCTGCTTTGCCGCGCACTCACCACGCTGCCATTGGCCCGCAGCACGAAGGCGCTGCCATCATCGGCGCCACGGGTCGGGCCTCCTGCCAGTTTCACGTAGTCCGTCACCTTGCGGTCGCCGCTGTAGAGGTAACTGCCTCCATTGAACACGCTGCCGAACACGCCAACGGTGGTGGGTACTGCGGGCACATAGATGCGATCGCCGTTTTCCACAACCAGTTCAGGCAACTGCGCTGCATTCGGGTCGAGTTGCAGCACGACGCGGCCGGTCGGTCGCACGGCACGCAGCCTTTCGATCAGGCGAGAGGCACCGGTGCTTTGGCTGGCCTGTACAGCCGCCTCGTCCGCACTCAACGCCCGCTGCGTGCTCGTCTTCTTCGCAAACTCCGTCTCCAAATCCCGCAGCGCCCGCTCATAGTTCTCCTGCTGGGTCTTTTGCACGCTCTCCCGCGAAAACTCTGTGCCAAACACATACGCATTCGGCGTCAGCCCCCCCGCCACGCGAATCGCGTCGGTGATCGAGCTGTTCGGCGGCAGGATGTAGTCGCCCGGCCGGGCCACTTCGCCTTCGATGCGCACGCGCTTGTTCTGCTTGTCCTGGGGCAGGGTGGCTTCCACCGCGCTGAAGGCGCGCAGCACGTCGCCGTTGGCGGGGGTCTGTTTCAGGTCTTCGGGCAGGCGAAGCTGGGCCACGCGGGCGCCGATGCGTTCGTCCAGCCGCTCCACCGAGAGGCGCCCGCGGTCGGCCACGGCCGTCAGGCCGCCGGCCATGCGCAGCACGTCGTCTACCGTTTCGCCCTTCTTCAGCTCGAAGATGGCGGGCTTGTTCACACTGCCGATCACGGCCGTCTGCGTGCCCACGGGCCCGATGTGGATCACGTCTTCGGGCTGCAGCACCCGGTCGCCGGTGCGGTCGCCCTTGATCAGCAGGTCGTACAGGTCCAGCGTGCTCACCAGCTTGCCGGCGCGGCGCAGCTC
>CAKZXL010000569.1 GCA_937883885.1 uncultured Aquincola sp.
CCGCGCGCTTGAAGTCGGTGAGCTTGCCGTCGGGCACGTCGTCGCCCCAGCCCTCGATCACGCGCAGCGCGCCCAGCTCGAGGAAGATGGTGTCGAAGTGGCGCGCATGGTCGATGAAGGCCTGCTTGTTGGCGGTGGGCACCGCGATCACGAATCCGTCGATGTAGGTCATGGCTGTGTCTCCGGGTGGTGGGTTGACAGGGGTACGACGATCGAGACCGCGCCCGATCGACAATCACCGTCCAATCGCTACGAAACGAGTATCAGGGCAGGTGCCCGCGAAGGCTGCGATCGCCGTGCCGTTGCCCACCATCAATCCGGTCGTGGGCATCTGGGAACGGGTTTTCCCGGGATCGCGTTGTACGTGTTTCAAGACGGTGCGCCCGACGATCCCAGCGGTGCCACGAGCAGCGAGGAAGTGACCGAGTCAAAGAGACGCATATCGGCCCGGCCGGATGCCGACAGCTTTCTTCAACTGATCGACACCATCTCGCGGACCAATGGCAAGCCCCACTCCGCGGGACCGCGTACGCTGGTCGGCGATGTCTTGATGATGTATCTGAGACTCGATCAGGCGGGGGACAAGTTGATGCTGTGCCGGTCGAGAACAGGCCCGTTCTTCTGGCCCAACGTTCGCCGGGAGTGCTGATCCGACACGGCGGCAAAGCCGCCGTCGTCTTCAGGACACGGTCGGTCAAGCCACATGATCGACGAATCGCATGCACTCCGTATCGTGGATGCTGGTGACAAGCGCCTCAGGCGGGAGGTCGGCAGTCACCGACGTTCCCCGCTTGTCGGACTCAACGGTGAATCGGCCTCCGATAGACTCGATGCGATCTCGCATGCTCGACATGCCGAGGCTAGGTGTGCCCAGGCACCCGGCCATCGTAGTGGCCTTATCCAGGCCGCAGCCGTCGTCCGCAATGCGCAGGGTCAGGCCATGTGCGCCGTGACGCAATCCGAAGACGACATTTGAGGCGCACGCATGCCGTTCGACATTACTCAACGCCTCCTGCGCGACGCGAAAGAAGGCTGTCGAAACCGCGTCAGGAAGCGACGGCATTTCATCCACGAACTCCTCCACCCGCATGTTGCTGCGCAGGCGGAACTCATCAATCAGCCGTCGCATGGCGGTCGCGAGCCCAAGCTCGTCGATCGCGCCGGGCACGAGATCATGCGCGATGCGCCGCACCTCGCGCAGCACGTTGCCGAGGCTGGCAAGCGCAGCCTCCAGCGTGAACCTAGCCTCGCGGCTGCCGCACTCCACCTGCGTCACCGCCGACTCGACGATGAACTGCAGCGACACTAGGCACTGCGCGATGCCGTCGTGCAGTTCGCGCGCGATGCGCGCGCGCTCTTGCTCGGGCGCCAGGCGATGCTTGCTGATGTCGGTGACGACTACGAAGGCGCCGCGAGGCTTGCCGTCTGCACCGAGCTGAGGCAACGCGTTCACTTCGATCCAGCGCCTGCTGCCGTCGCGCTCGAGGCGCTGGCGGGCATACGACACCGCGCGGATGTTCTTCGCGCCTTCCTCGAGCAGAAGGCGGATATCTTCGGCGGCCTGTTCGCCGATGATCCGGGAGTAGTGCATGCCGACGATGGATTGCTCGGTCAGCCCATACGCCCTGGCGTATTGGCGGTTCGCAAAGCAGCAGCGCCCGTTGATTTCGAAGTACGCGATCAGCGCGGGAATCTTGTTGGCGAGCAGGCGAAACCGGTCGGCCTCCTTACCGGGCCGGGCACGCGCCACCTGGCGCACCACGCACACGTGCATGCGCAAGGTAAGCGACCATTGCCCACGCACCTCGAACCGCATGCCGGCGATTTTCGCGCAGCTCTCCGGACGCACCTGCAGCGTGCAGGTGAAGTCCTTCGCGCCGGCCAAGGCTTCGATCAGGCGCGTACGCGATTCCGGTTCGAAGGGACCCAGCCAGCCACGGTGCAGCATCACCTCGCGCTGGCGTCCCATCAGGTCGCAGAAGGCCTGGTTGAACGTGTTTGCGCTGCCATCAGACTTGACCACGACGACGCCCGCCGGGATCATCTCAAGAACAGCTTGCTGGTCGAGTCCGCCCATGCTGACCTCGATCACATCGTCCTCCAGTGGCCTTCGACCGCGAAGCGCATCAGCGCCGCGGAGGAGTCGAGCTCGAACTTCCGCTTGATGCTGGCCCGATGGCAGTCGATAGTGCGCGCGTCGATGGCGAGGTCTCGGGCGATCGTCTTGCTGCTCTTGCCCTCGGCGATGCGCGCCAGCACTTCGCGCTCGCGCCGCGTCAGTCGCGACACGTTGGCCGGGCGCACCAATCCGATGCCGATCTCGGCCGAAAAATAGCTGCCGCCCGCCGAGACTGCTTCCACCGCAGCCAGGATCTCGCGCGACGGCGCCCCCTTGAGCACATAGGCGTTCGCGCCTGCGGAAGTGGCGGCCATGATGTATTCGTCGCTGTCGTGCATGGTGAACACCACGTAGCGTAGACGCGGTTGATCGCAGCGCAAGCGGCGGATCAGCTCGATGCCGCTGGCTCCGCGCATGCTGATGTCGGCCAACACGACGTCAAGCGTGGTGTGATTGGCAAGTTCAATCGCTTCCTCTGTGTTTGAGGCCTCGGCCACGACCTTGAAGCGGCCGTCGGCCTCAAGTTTCGTTCTCACGCCGTCTCGCACGGCGGGATGGTCGTCGATCACCATCAGGCGGACTGTCTTATCAGGATGAATGTGAGGGACCGCGCGGACTGAGTTGCTCATGTCAGAGGAAGAAGGGCAATTGTCCTGGGACGTACTTGGGTGTGAGGTCGGTCTTGTACAAAGCAACCCCATTCGCGGCAACCCTTGAAAATGGGACTGACCAACGATTGGAGAGGCAGGTCGAAACCCGACCCTTCCACAAGACGCGCGCGAAGCGGGTCATGCGGGCGCGCGCTCCTCGGCGTCGCCCACGACCACAGCCACCGGCTTGCTCTGCTCCTGGATGAAGACGCACAGCAGCTTGATCGGCTTGTCGCCGAGGACACGCGCAAAGTGCACGTCCTTGTCCGCCACCATGTAGGACATGCCGGGCTTGAAGCGCTGGTCGGGCTTGCCCTTCGTGACGAGGTCGAACTCGCCTTCGAGCACGTAGGTCACCTCGAGCCCCGGATGCATGTGCGGCGACGCACTGGTGCCGCTGGGTACTTCGATGATGTTGAAGTTGACCGTGTAGCCTTCGGGATAGTTGGTGCGCTGGAGCACAGTGCGCGTGATGCCGCCCTGCACGTACGACGAGCCCACAGCCGCCGCGAACGAGGCCGCGGTTTCGGCAATCTTCCTCGAATCATGCATGTCTTGATCTCCGTTGGTTGGTTGGTTGGTTAGTACGAAATACTTAGGGGACGCCGCCGGCTTCGCTCGTCGAAGGTGCGAGCGGAACGGGCTGAAGCGGACGGACGAAGCCGGCCGCATGGACATGTGACGGTCGCAAGCGCGGCGGCGTCGGGCAGACGGCGCTATTGGCTGCCCGCGAGGCGCGTCGTTCCTTCAACCGGGGCGAGCCACGACAAGGCTTGCGCGGTGTAGATCTCGGTGAAGGGCCGCAGGCCCTCCTTGTTGTCGAGGCTGCCTCCCTTGAGCACGACCTTGCCGGGCGCCGCAGCGATCTTGGCGAGGATCGACGAGCCGCAGCGGGAGCAGAAATGACGCTGCACGGGCTGGCCGCTGTCGCCGAAGTCAGTGAAGACCGCGGTCTCGCCGATCTGCTGGTAGTCGGCTTCGCGCACGACCAGATTGAACGAAAACACGCTGCCGCTCACCCTCTGGCAATGGGAGCAATGGCACAACGTGACGGCCCGCGGATCGCCGGTTAGGGTGTAGCGCACGGCACCGCACAGGCAGCCGCCTTCTCGATGGGACATGGAATCTCTCCTGGAGTTAAATGACCGCGATCAGTCGGCGGCGAGCGCACGTTGGCGCGAAGCGAGCACGGCGCCCACCAGCAGCGAGACCGAGGACGCCACCAATCCGCGCTCGAGTCCTCCGCTGGCGTCAGCGATCCAGCCCACCATGGCCGGACCGACGATCTGGCCGAGCGCGAAGACGGTCGTGAAGGCACTGATGCCGGAGGTCCAGGCCTCCTGCGGCAGGTTGTGCCGCACCAGCGCCGTCGTAGACGCGACGACGGAAAGGAACACGCCGCCGAAGACGATGCCGGACAGGAAGACCACCGGCACCAGGCTGGTCAGCGCGGGCAGGATCGCCGCCACGCAGAGCAGTCCGTTGAGGATCGCCAGCGATTCGCCGCCCTTGAACTTGTCGAGCATGCGTGCCCAGATCCGCGACGACGCCACCACCGCGAGGCCCAGGAGCATGTAGAACACGTCGATCAGTTCGCTTCGCATGCCTTGCTGCTTGAGAAGGGCAACCACGAAGGTCATGTAGCCGATGTAGCCCATGCCGAACATGAAGTAGCCGGCCAGGCCGAACCGGAAGTCCCGTGCCGAGAAGCGCAGCCGGCTGGCCTGCTGCGGCACGGAAGCGGCGCCAATATCCCTGGCGGGCGCGGCCAGGATCGCCGCACAAGCCAAGCATGCGAGACCTAGCGCAAGCCAAGACCATTGCCACGCATGAACGGCGTGATGCGCCTGTGCGGCCGCCAGCGTCACTGGCACGATCAGGGCCGACAGCGCGATACCGATGCCAGTACCGCCATAGTAGAGCCCGATCAGCAACCCTGCGCGTTCGCGATACATCGAACCGAGCTTGGCCGACAGCACACCACCCGCAATGAAGACGAAGGCGCTGGCCACGCCCGCGCACACGCGCTGCAGGAACAACGCCGTGGAATCGGTGACCAGCCCCGAGACCACCATGAACAGCCCCGCCAGCACGGCCCCGGCGACGAGTACGTACCACACGCCGAATCGACGCATCAGTGCGGGCGTCGACAACGCGCCGACGAGGTAGCCCACCGCATTGCAGGTGTTCATGCTTCCGGCGACTAGGTACGACCAGCCCAGGTCGGCGCGCATGGACGGCAGCAGCAGCCCATAGGAGAAGCGAGAGAGGCCCAGAGCGATGGCCGCCGCGAGCGACAACGCCAGCGCCGTCGCGACCGGGTAGCGCGGGTACGCCACCCGAACCTGGATCGGAACCGCGGATGCTTGAGTTGCTTGCTTCATTCGACTTTCTCCAGAGCGGGTTGTTCCGGGCGCGCCGTCGAAGGCGCCGCGTCGCGCGTGGCCTGCAGGCTGCGTAGCGATCTCAGCAGGCCCGACACGCAGCGCTCCGCATCCTGCGTGAAGCGCGAATTCATCAGGGGCCGCGGCAGCGCATGCGTATAGAAGTGCGGCCCTTCGACCGGGAACCCGAGCGCCCACAGCCTGCCTTGCGCTTCGCCATCGACGTTGATGACGTTCAGGTCGGGCGTGATGTCCAGTCCACCCGGCCTGTAGTCGCCATTCGCGAAGGCCCGCACGAGCCCGCGCCGCACCAAGTTCTTCGTCAGGACAGATGAATCGGTGTCTGGGGAATACGGGTCCAGCCTCGCGATCACAAGCACGTCGGCCAAACTGCACACGCTGTCATCGCCAAGCCGGTTCGTGATGGCGAATCTCCCAGAGTCAACGTCAAGCTCCACGCGATTGCCCGGTGCGCCCGCGACGTCCAGCACCCCGGCGTCCATCAGTGCAAGCAATTCGGCGTTACGGCGGCGTGGCGGCCCAAACGAGATGCGGTTGGTGGTGGCGACGAAGCCTTCGACATAGTCCTTGTTGGAGGCCGGCGTCAGGCCACCGAACTCGACGGCCAGTCTTAGGGCTTCGCGGCAGTCGCGCAGGACATCGGTAGCCGCCTTCACCGGGCTCGTCAGGTTGCCCTTCTCGGCTTGCGCGAGGTCGCTCTCGATCAGGTCGCGGAAGAATGCCCGGAAAGCCGCGAAGGACTGAAACGCCTTGCCGGCCAGCGGGTCGAGGATGCGCCTGATCGCCTCGCGTTCTTCGAGCGTCGCCTCAAAGCCCGCGACGTCCGGCGCATGGCCGATGGCCGCAGTGCGCCAGGCGTACGCCATCTCTTGTTCGATCAACGGGAGCACCTCGCCTGCGAAGTCGAGCTGGTGTGAGCCGCTGCGCTGCACGGCCCGCGCCTGCATAGCCTTAACAGCGTCGACGGTGAAGAAGCGCGCCTGGTGGCGGCCCGCAATGCCCTTCTGGTTGACGCCGCGCGCGGCGAACGGCAGACAGTTGCGCGAAAACAGGACGATCGTCGGCTCGCGTCCCGACGAGGCGTAGGCCAGCCGCCCACCGTTCACAGTGAATTGCCCACCGCGGCCCACCGTTAGGGCTGAGATCACATCGTAGGCCGTCAGGCCCAGTCCCTGGACCGCAACGGTCGCACCCGATGCGATCGAGTCCAGACGCTGGATCGGGTACGGGTTCGCGAAGAATGCCGCCTTCGGATTGCGCGATGCCGCGACCTTCGCGAAGGCCTCGAAGGCGAGATCGCTTTCCGTGGCGGCGCGCACCCCGTGACCGGTCGCAATGAACAGATAGTCGGCACGATACTGAAAGCCGGAGTCGAGACTGATCTGGAAGGCGCCGTTCTCCAGGCGGGCCACGTCCACGGCGCGGCGACGATGATGCTCGATTCGCACGTTGCGCGGCAGGTACCTGACGACGCGCTGAAATGCCCAACCCAGGTATTCGCCCAGCATGTTGCGCGGCAGATGGTCCTGGTCGGTGATCTCGTCGCCGGACTCGTCGCGGACCAGGAAGTAGCGTGTACCGAATCGGCGATACCCGACCATTCGGGCCCACTGCGTCAGCGAGATGCCCTCTTTGCCCGCAACGATGCTGTCCGGCGCGAAGATGCTGACCTGCGACGCCACCGTGTTGGTGAGCAGGTGGTCCGGCTGGTGCGCAGGATGCGAGCCGGGGCCGCATTCGCCGGGCTCGACAATCTCCAGCAGCAGGTCGGCGGCAAGCGGCTGCGCGTGCAGCATTTGTGCCAGTCGCTCCAGGATGCTCAGGCCGCGCGGGCCCATTCCGATGATGGTGATGCGTGTGGGCGTCATGGTGTGCGGGAATCAGGAGAAATCGACCGCCTTGGCGACAGGTTCGGCGTGAAGCACGGCGATGTCAGCGTGGCCCGGGAGTCGCGGGAAGACGTCGAGTACACGAGGGTCGTGTCCGGGAATCACGTGGTAAGCACCGTCCGCGAGCGAGTCGATGGTGGCGTGGGCTTCGAGCATTCCCTCGAGGTCGACTACGATGGGGAACGGACTGCGCTCGCGGATGTTGGCCCAATAGTGGGCCGCGTCGCTCGCGAGCACGATCTCCCCACGTTCGGTCGGCACGCACACCACCTGCAGACCCTTGGTGTGACCGCCCACGTGTTGCAGGAAGACGCCGTCTGCGACTTCGCTGCGCCCCGTGTGGAACACTAGGCGGCCCTCGAAGAGGCAGCGAATGGCGTTCATCACGTCCTTGGCTTCGAACGGCTTGCGCAGCGCGGCATGGCCCATGCAGCGGCCCGTGCAGTACGCCATCTCAGCGTCCTGGATGTGGATGCGCGCGTTTGGGAAGGCCAACAGGTTGCCGCAGTGGTCGTAGTGCATATGCGTGATGACCACATCGGTGACCTCGCTGGCTGCGATGCCCACGGCAGCAAGCATCTCCACGGGATTGTGCAGGTACGTGCGCTGGCGCTTGACGGCTGTCGCGGCGTCGAAGCCGGTGTCTACCACGATGGAGCGCTGAGCGTTGCGCACCACCCAGACGAAGAAGTCCAGCGGCATCAGGTCGTCGTCGTGGAAATCGGGAAAGATGAAGTTCTCTCGCGCGCGGCGACCTTGGTGCGTCGCGTAGCGCAGGGCATAGACCTCATAGGACGTCTTGCGCACGGGAACTCCTCAGTCCTGGATCGCGAGATCGCGCTTCAGCGCGGTCAATGGGACATGGTGCTCGAAGGCGCGGGGAGCGCGCGACGAGGCCTTCTCCTGGAAAAAGAACTTGTCCTGGCCGAACGCTGGCACCAGCTGGTCGAACCATGTCGCCTTCGGATCGAACTTGGCGTAGAACGGACGACGCACCCACTCGGCGTTTCGCGCCTGCAGGAACTGCAGCGCGAACACCTTTTCGCCGGCCAGGGTGACGATGCCGTCGACGACCACCTTGCCCGGATGCGCGCTCATCGACGGGCCGCGCACGGTGCGTGCCAGCCCGGAGATCTGCTTGTAGGCTGACTGGAACACCTCGTAGGCCCTTGCCAGCGGCAGCTCGAAGTAGTGGCTCGGGCCGGTGTCGCGCTCGACGAACATGTAGTACGGGATCGCGCCCAGCTTCACGCCGGTGGTCCACAGTTCTGCCCAGCCGTCCGGGTCCTCGTTGATGTGGCGGATCAGCGGAGACTGCAAGCGCAAGGTCGCCCCAGTCGACACGATGCGCCGCACCGCCGTCTGGGCGATCTGCGTGCGCAACTCCCGCGGATGGTTGTAGTGCCCCATGAGCGCCAGGTTCTTTCCGGCGGCCACGACCTTCTCGAACAGGCGCAAGACATCGTCCGCATCCTTGTCGGTAACGAAGCGATGCGGCCAGTAGGCGACGGACTTGGTGCCGATGCGGATGTTCTGGATGTGCGACAGCTCCGGCGCGAGCAGCGGCTCGATGTAGCCAGCCAGCGCGCGCGTGTTCATTACCATCGGATCGCCGCCCGTGATCAGGACGTCGGTGACGTCCGGATGGCGCTTCAGGTATTCGACGAGGTCGGACGAGTCCTGGGCGTCGAACTTGAGTTCGTCCATACCCACGAACTGCGGCCAGCGGAAGCAGAACGTGCAGTAAGCGTGGCACGACTGGCCGGCCTTGGGAAAGAACAGGACCGTCTCACGATATTTGTGCTGCAAGCCGCTCAGCGGCCGACCATCGAGATACGGGACATTGTGAGTCATCTGCCCGGCCGGATGCGGGTTCATGCGCATCCGGATATCCCGGACCATTTTTTCTATCTTTGTCTCGCCGCGATCGAAAAGCACCAAGTCGCGCAGTGCCTCATATTCATCCGCGGGCAGCATGTCGCGGTGGGGAAAGGTCAGGCGGTAAATCGGATCGTCGGGAACATTGCTCCAGTCGATCAATTCTTCCATCACGTAGGGATTGACGCGGAAAGGCAATACCCGCGCGATCACGGATACGGATTCACGCAAGTCCTCCGGCATTTTTCCCCACTGCACCGTATTCTTGATGGTGTGGTGCGTGTAAGGCTTAAACTTCATCGCACTATCTGTGCTCACGGGTTGCCTCCTTGCTCGAAGAGCTATCGAATGGCGGAATGAGCCTCGAGTTTTAGAGGTTTCATCCGCAGCGGCATTGGCAGCCACTTGAGCAAGTGGATCGATGTTTTTCATCGACCCTCCTCGTAGCAAGCCGCCTAATGATTCCAAAGTATCTAGGCGGCTTCGGGTTGATACATCGTGGTGATCACAGAAGGCTGATGCGACTGAACACGTAAGGGAATACTCCACCTCGATAGACGTAATGCAGTCACTCGCACCCGTAGCGGGCAGCCAACCATCCGGAGAAGATGCGCCGCACATTGCGAGGACTCAAAGCGATGCCAGCGACTCGATACGCAGCACGCAGTGCGGCATCCCGTTGATGAACAGCCGCGCCCGACCCGCGGCGACATGGCGTTGGCCGGGCTCGAGCACGATGTCGCGGACGTCGCCGGCGATCGTGATCCAGGCCGTGCCGGAGACGCAGGTCACCGCAACTTGGCCGGGACACACCATGCGCATGGGATGGTCCGGCTCGACTCTCACCAGGCGGCCGAGCGTGCCGAGGGGGCACTCGTGCACGAACGGCGCCTCCCCCTGCTGCTGTTGGGCAAGACCGGCGAGAACGCGGAGGTTGAGCTTTGGCATGTGGCGATTCCACATTCGCGCCAAAGCAGGGTCAAACGTGGATTCCGAATGGCGCCATTCGCGCCCGGAATGCCAGCCGCCCGATCGCCGCGCCGCTGCGATGGACGGCTGTGCTACAAGCACGCCTACACAACACATAGAGTTCGCCAACGCGTGTCGATCCCGCTCGCCCAGTTGTCCGTGCTCGATCTGCTGCGCGGCTTCGTCGCCGTCGGCCGTCGCTCCAGCATCACGCTGGCAGCCCAGGAATTGCATCTCACTCAGTCGGCGGTCAGCCGGCAGATCATTGCGCTGGAGGAGCGCGTCGGCATGAAGCTCCTGGTGCGTGGATACCGGTCGGTCTCGCTCACGCCCGCGGGCGAGCAGTTGTTCCGTGTCGCCGACCGCGCCCTCCTGCAATTGCAGGACGTGCTTGGCGAAATGCAGGCCGCCAACGTTCAGCGGCCGGTGCTGCTAACGGCGAGCATCGGCGTGACGGGCCTGTGGCTGCTGCCTCGGCTGAAGAAGTTCCAGCGGCTGCACCCGGGCGTAGACCTGCGCGTGTCGGCCAACAATCGCGTGCTAGACCCGCGCCACGAAGGCATCGACCTGGCGATTCGCTACACGGCGCCCGCGTTGGTCCCTGAAGGCAGCACGCGGCTGTTCGGCCATGCGATAGCGCCGGTGGCCCATCCCTCGCTGGGTATCCGGCAGCTTCGTTCAGCCCGGGCAATATCGGATTACTCGCTGCTCGAATACGACGATTCGACCTACCCTTGGCTTCGCTGGTCGGACTGGTTCTCGTCGGTCGGCTGGCACGACGCCCGCCCCAAAAGCATGCAGCACTTCAACCAGTACGACCAGGTCATCCAGGCCGCCGTGGGCGGGCAGGGCATCGCACTGGGGCGCCTCGAGCTGATGCAGGAGATGCTTGACGAAGGCCGCCTGGAGCAAGTGGCACCGACCCGGCAAAGCGACGTGTCCGACCACTGCTACTGGCTGGTTCGCTCCGACGAGAGCCCGCGCGAGCATGTGCGGCTCGTCGCCGACTGGATCGAGGACGAGGGGCGCGCGTCGGACTCCATCGTCAAGCGCTAGTTAGTTGCGCTTCAATTGTTTGCGCAGCGCAGCCTTGCCGCGCTCGTTGACGCCGCAAACCTGGAAAACGTTCTTGGCCAGATCAAGGCCGATCGTCGTAATCTCCATGGCGGATGCCTCTTCCGATCAAGTGGCCGCCGACACATCCACTCTGGCACTTCGATGCCGTCAACGGGTGGGGGCTTTCATCCCATTGCCTACCACCGATCCCCCTTCAGCGAGCTTGCCATGTCCTCACTCACCTGCGTGGCCACCGAGGTGATCACCACCCACCAGAAACCCGTCGGCTATGCCTACCGCGAAAAGC
>CAKZXL010000570.1 GCA_937883885.1 uncultured Aquincola sp.
GGCGGCCTTGACCGGATCGTCGGCGCCGAAGTCGCCGAGTTGCTGCTTCAGCTCGTCGATGAAGAGCACCTTGCGCCGGTTGCGCGTCAGGTACATCTCGCCGGTGATCTGGTGCAGCAGCAGGATGTTGACCACCGCGTGCAGGTCGGGCCGGCGCTTGAGTTCCTCGTTCTCGATGACGACGAAGTCGTTCTCGAAGTCGATGCTGTTGCGGCCCTCGAAGAAGCGCTCGTACTGGCCGCCCCGCGCGTACGGGTTCAGCATGATTGCCAGGTCCTTGATGCGCGGGTCTTCGCGCACGCCTAGTTCCTCGATCGTGCCGGCCTTGAAGGCGTCGCGCAGCGCGGTGACGGTCAGCTCGTTGCCGTGCGCGCGGAACAGCTTGAGCACCATCGCCGAGATGGCCTTGTACTGGACCTCGTCGAGCGGCCGCGACATCGAGGCCATCTTCGAGATGGCCGGCACCAGCATGTCGATGTCTTCGTTGATGTCGACGATGTGCGTGAAGGGGTTCAGGCAGATGGCGACATCGGGCTTGAACTCGATGTAGGTGCCCTTGGCCTTGCGGCACAGCTTCTCGAACGAGCGGCCCAGGTCCAGCATCCAGACCTTGGCGTCGATGGCGCGGTAGGACCAGGCCATCTCGTTCATCAGCACCGACTTGCCTGAGCCCGGTGCGCCGATGATTGCGAAGTTGTAGTTGCCGAGGTCGTTGTCGAAGATGTCCAGCGTCATCAGCTGGCCGCGCCGGCCGCCGAACACCAGCGCCGGCGTGCGCGTGCCGCGCCACTCGGCAATCAGCGGCGCCAGGTGGATGGCGTTGGCCATCGTCTTGCGCGAGACGCGGCGCATCTTGGCCAGGTCGCGGTGGAAACGCTCCGACAGCGTCATCGGAAGGCTGGCCAGCAGCGCCTGCCGGTGCATGTAGACGTCGGCGTTGAGCTGGAAGCCCCGGCCGCGCCAGATCGCGTTCGCGGTCTCCTGCGCGGCGACCGACTTCCCGGGCGGCGAGAAGATCGCCAGCTGGTGGTACAGGCTCACCAAGCTGCTGCCGACGTCGATCGCGTTGGCCGCGGCAGTCCAGTCCTGCAGCTTCTTGCCTACGTCGGGCATCACCTCGGCCATCTTGCTGCGTGCGTTCTGCGTCGCGCGCACATGGTTGGCCGTGACGACCGACTTCGTGACGTTCGGATCGAGCACGTGCACGCCCATCGTCAGCAAGAAGGGCGCGCTGTACTGCAGCGCCGGCTGCATCAGGTCGCCGATCAGGGAGCCCATCTGCCAGAGCGCGAAGCGCTCGGGGAAGGACTTGATCGAGTAGAAGCGTGCTTCGAGCCGTTGCTCGCTGCCTTCCTTCCACAAGGTCAGGCCGCCGGGCTGCGGATCCTGGATGGTGTCGAAATCGACGATCTGGTCGCGGATCTCGCGGCCGTCGTCGTAGTGAAGGTTCGGCGCATCGGCCTCTGAGATGCGGTCCGGGTTGGTGAACAGCGCGCACCAGTTGATCAGGTCGGCCGCGTCGCACACGCGGTTCGGCAGCGAGGCCGAGCGCAGCGTCGAGGCCATCGACTCGCGCAGCGCCACCAGTTCGTCGCGGCGGTTCAGTTGGCCGGCGTCGCCTGGCAGCGCGACGCTCATCATCAGCCGGAAGTCACGGATCGTGTAGTGGAAGCCCGTGGTCAGCGACCGCTGCGCGCCGCCCAGCAGATGGCCGACTCGCTGGCGTGCCAGGCGGTGGAAAAGGTTTTCGTTGCGCGCGGGCCGGCCCCAGTGCTTGGCCTTCTCGGCCTGGTCGCTGTCCTCGACGCGCAGGTTCGCGTAGCGGCAAAGCTGTTCGCGGATGTGCGGCGAGGCGAACAGGTGGAACTGCACTCCGGTGCCGGGCGGGCAGGTGGAGTACAGCGACACCAGCACCTCGGCCATGCGTTCGTCGGCACCGGACTGCGGCATCACTTCCAGCAGGAAGCCCAGCCCGTCGCGGTTGACGAACAGCTTCTCGTCGGCCAGGTAGGCCGAGTAGGGCAGCCAGGCAGCGAACTGTTCGGCGGGCGAGTCGGCTTCGGCACCGAAGGGCAGCCAGTCCGCGAGGCCGGCGCGTTCGACATGGGGGAGGCCGGCGTTCATGTCGGCCTCAGTCGGGGCTGTCGCCGCTGGCGGGTGCGGCGGGCCGCGTTGGTAGGCCAGGGATCAACTGGTCGAGACCGAGCGGACGTTGCACACCCGCGGCTGGGGCGCGTGGCGCCGGGTCCGCGGCGCCCCGTCCGGCGGGCGCGCGCACGGGTGCGTAGGCTTCGCGGATCGCGCGCTGCGCGTGGTCGACAAGCCAACGGCCGCCATCGACCTGCACGTACACATAGCCCTGGTCGTAGAGGTCGCGGTCGGCGTCCTCCCAGGGTTTGAACCACAGGCGCAGGATGCGTGGTGCGGAGCGCAACGGGAGCACCTGCGCTGTGTACGCCGATGCTTTGCGTACGGTAGGTGCGCTTGCCGCTGAAGATGGTGGTGCCGCTGCCGGCGCAGCAGTCGGCATCGCGCGAGTGCGTTGCGCCGGCAGGTTGTTCGCCACTGCATTGGCATAGGTGCCGGACACGGACTGGCAGGTGACGCCGTCCGGGGCCTTGCAGGCGTAGCTGGAGTTGCCGCTCAGGCCGGACAGGCTCATGCAGCCGGCGAGCGACACCACCCCGCCGAGAACGGCGTTGAGCCGGCACACGCGCCGGGCATTCATGGCTTGGCCTCCAGCGCGGTGCGTGTGAGACGGTCCTCGATCAGCGGCCGGGTGACGAAACCTTCGGTGCGTGTGCCGTCGGCCCAGATCAGGGTCGGAGTGCCGTTCACGCCGAGCTGGCGCGCGAGCGCCAGGTTGCGCTCGACCGGGTGTTCGCAGGTGGCGGTAGCTGACGGCGGCGCCGCGCCGTCGTGCATCGCCTGCCGCCAGGCCTGCGCCCGGTCCGGCGCGCACCAGATCGCGACCGGTCGTGCCATGCCCTGGAAGGGCAGCAGGAAGGTGTGGATCGTGACGTCGTCGAGGCCGTCGAGTTCGGGCTCGAGCCGGCGGCAGAAGCTGCAGCCGGGGTCGCTGAAGACGGCGAGCTGGCGCCGGCCATTGCCGCGCACCGTCGTGATCGCATCCGCGACCGGCAGCGATCCGAAAGCGATGGTTGCCGCCGATGGGGTATCGCCCGCGACCGGCTCGGCGCGAGCGGCGGCCAGCAGGCGCGGGCCGGTCAGGTCGGTCATGGTGCGCGTGTCGAAGAGACGCCCAAAGATGAAGTAGCGCGGGTCGTGTGCGGCGACGAACGCGACGTTGCCGTTCATCCAGACTTCGTAGACGCCGGGCACGGGCGAACGCGCGACCTCGGTGAAGTGCGTGCCGGGATGGGCCTTGCGCAGCGAGGCAAGGAGCCGGGCCTCGTCGGCGCTCGGGCTGGCCGCCACGGCGGCGGACAGCGGCGACAGCAGCGCGATGCACAGCGTGGCGTGTGCCGCAGGCCGTATCAGTGGCCTGCAGTGGAGCGGGTCAGTAGGAGCCATCGTCGTCGGCCTCCGGGCTGCGAGTGGTTGAAGACGGATTCGCTCCGGCGCGCTGCTCGGAGCCGGATGGCGGCGGGTCGATGCGCACGCCCTTGGTGATGACGACGTCGATTTCGCGGCCGGCGTCCACCTCGATCACCGGAAACGTGTTCTCTGCGAGCTTGATGTAGTACTGCGCCAGCCGGTCGAGGGCGCGCCCGACGCCGGTGCCCAGGCCGGCGCGGTAGGCGTCGGCACCCGAAGCGGTGGCGATCGTGCCCAGCGCTGAGGTGCTGTAGCTGGTGGACGAGGTGGCCAGGCCCTGGCCGATGCCGCTGACCACGCCGGCCAGCAGCGCGTTGGCCAGCATCTGCCCCTGCTTGGTGACCAGACGGCCGCGCATGCCGACCTTGCCGTCTTCGCCGTACACGCTGCCCTGGATGCGGACCTCCAGCGCCGCGCCGTCGGCGCGCACGCAGGAGAGGTTCTCGGTCCGCAGGTAGGCCCGTTCGGAACTGATGTCGCCGTAGCCCGCAGCGATCACGAAGCAGTCGCGGTACTCACCGCGGAAGCGGTTCGGCAGCACCGAGTTGTCGGACAAGCGGATCAGCACCGGGTGCGGATTGGATTGCGACTGACCGCCGGTGGGCGCATCCAGGCCGCCGAGCAGCGTGCCGCGCGTGAAGCTCACGGGCAGGAAGGTCGACACCGTGCGAGCGTCGGCAGCTGCCGGCGTCGGGGCGCTGGTGGCAGTGCGATCGGCCACTGCGATGCGCATCAAGGCCGGCGGGGCTGGTGCCTGAAGCGGCAACGCCGAGGAGAGGGGTGCCGGCGGGACGCCGGGCGGCATCGCCCCTGCAGCGGGCGTGCGTGGTGCCGGTGGCGGTGGCGGCAGGGCTGACGGCGGGGGAAGAGAAGGCGCGGGAGCAACCGGGCTCGGAACGGGCGCCGGCACGGGCGACTGAACCGCCTGCGTGGTCGCGGTCAACCGCTGCTCGAGTTCGGCGAAGCGCTGCATCGTGCGCGCCTCAAAGGCCTGGCGGTCCTTGTTCAGCCGGCCTTGCTCTTCTCGCTCGCTCTCGTACTGCGCCAACTTGCTGCCGGCCGTGCCGACCCACTGGTCCACCGGGTTGACCTGCTGGCCGGGTGGCATCACGCCGATGTTGGTGACCGGGCCGGGCGCCGCGCCGTGGGTCTTGCTCGCTTGACCCGAGGGGGTGCCCTCGGCAAAGGCGAAGACCAGCCACAGCAGGCCCACGCCGCCCAGCAGGATCGCGCCGAGCATGGCGTACTGGCGCTGCCGCGGCGTCAGGCGCTCGACGAGCGAGCGCAACGGGGTGGGCAGGTTCATCGTTCGCCTCCACGGCGGATCACGTAGACGCTGGTGCTCTCGCCGGGCCGCAAATGGTGATGCTCGACCGCGACGCCCAGCACCTGGCCGCCGGCCTTGCTGTCGGGACGGTCGAACTCCTGTTCGGCGAGCACCATCACGGCAGCGCTGATGTTCTGCAGCAGGTACTTCTCGCCGCTCAGGCCGCGAGCTTCGTAGCGGCGCATCAGCGAGAAGCGCGCCTCGGCCCATAGCTGCACCGGCTGGTTGAGCTCGTCGACGCGCAGGTCCGGCGGCACGCGGTCCGACGCCATCGCCACCAGCAACGCCTTCATGGCGCGCACGTGGTGAGCCGAGGGGCTCGACGGACCGATCGCGGCGCGGCCATCGACCGGCGTCGGCGGGACGCTGCGGTCACGGATCAGGATGGTGTCGGCCGGTGTATCGGCCCGGCGCAGGATCAGCGTGTAGGTGGCGTGTGCCGACGAGATGAACAGGTTCACCGGCTTGCCGGCAGCGCCGGCATCGCCGACCGACGCGACCGGCCGCACGTAGATCTCACCCTTGTCGCGGTCGCACTCGACGACGATTTCGCCGGCGGGGTTGACCACCGGCGAGATCGGCGCCGCCAGCGAGCCGGGCGACGCAGTTGCTCCAGCCGCCATGCCGCCGCAGGAACTGGAATGGATGTTGCCGAAGACATCGGTGATCGGCGCACCCTCGATGCGGATGCGCGTCGGCTCCTTGACCGACAGGATGGCTTCCACCGCCACGCCGTCGCGCGCGTCGACGATCTGCAGCGCGTGGCTTGCCGGAGCGCAGGCCAGCGCGATCAGCGCAGCCGCGATGTGTCTCCGCGCGCCGATGGGGCTACGAGGCCGCATGGGGCAGCTCCTTGAAGGTCTTGAGATGCACGCGGCCGCCGGCGTAGCTGAACTCCACCAGGTAGGCCTTCAGGTCGTTGGCGGTCTCGACGCCGTTGACCAGCGTGCGCAGCCGGCCGCGCACCACCACCGACTGGCCTTCCTCGCTGGGCACCAGCTGCTGCGGTGCGAACGCCGTGCTGGCGTTGATGCGCTTGAGCCGCGCTGCCTCGAGCTCCTGCCGGGTCTTCAGGCCGCCGTGCTGCTCGGGCTCGACGTAGCCGAGCAGGATGTCCCTCTTCCAGTCGATCGAAGCCGGTGTCACGTCGAGCACCAGCCAGGCAACGAAGCTGCCCATCTGTTCCAGGTACTCACCGCTGGCCTTGTCGCGCGTGACCCAGAAGGACTTGTTGACCGACGGCGGCACGACCACGGTGCGCACGGCGCCCAGCAGGTTCAGCACCACGGCCAGCGCCAGCACATGGCCGGCCGCCAGCAGGCCGACGGCCGCGCCGAGCGTGCGGTTGCGGCGCCGCAGTTCCTTCACGTCGCCGCTGAGCCGTTCGAAGTCCATGGCGGGCGCGCTCCGGTCTCAGCCGACCATGCGGCGGATGTGCGAGGGCGGCGTGGCGCGCATCGCGGTCAGCGGGCTGGTCGGCAGGTGCCAGTAGAGCCAGTGGATCGCGAAGGCCGGGTGCTTGTCGGCCTTGATGCGGGCGATCCAGCGCGAGGTGAAGAGCCCCGCGGCAAAGCACAGCGCAAACGAGAGCTTCGAGCCCGACATGTAGCCCATGAACAGGCCCAGCAGGGCAGGCGCCGCGACGTCGACGTCCCAGAAGCCGATCTTCCATTGGTCGTCGAGACGCCGCGGGATGTAGGTGTCGGCGTGCATGGAGCCTCCGGGCGGTGCGTGCAGCAGTGATCGCGGAGGCTCAGACAACCGCGCCCATGATGGCGCCGGCGATCACCAGGCCGACGGCGGCGAAGATCGCCAGGCCGACGTAGAACAGCACCGGGCCGAAGTTGCGCAGTGCCGCCAGCGAGATCAGCGCGACGACGAAGCCCACGAAGCCGACCAGCGCCTTGATGCCGGGGCCGAGGCTGGCAATGGCGGTGAGCGCGGAAGTCAGCGGGCCGGTGATGCCGGTGAAGGCGACCAGATCCAGCGCATGGCCGGGGAAGGCGATGCCCAGGCCGAGCGCGATCAGGCACAGCAGGGCAGCGACGGCCCACGGCCGGCGCACAGCGCGGCGGGTCAATGTGGGAGTGGCAAGGGTGGTGGTGGTCATGGAAACCTCATTGGTTTGGCGTGGAGAGAGAAGTTCGGGTCGGCGGTCAGGGTGGTGGCGCGTGCGTGCGAGCGCCGGCGCGGCGGTGCTCGGCAGCTGCACCAGCGCCATGCGGGCCTGGCCGCGCCGATGGGGCGCACCCTCGGGCTCACAACGCGCCTCCGTCACGTTCGAAAGTGACCTCGACACGCCGGTTGGCTGCCCGGCCCGAAGCGCTGTCGTTGCCGGCGGCGTAGCAGCACGCCCCTTGTGACTGCACGCGGACCTCAGCGGCGGCCAGCGCGCGGGCGTGCCGTGCCGTCAGGTAGCGCTCCACCGCTTCTGCGCGGGCCTGCGCGAGGGCCTGATTCGCAGCAGCGGGCCCGATGCTGTCGGTGCGGCCAGCGATCAGCACACGGCGAACCGGCAGCGGCTGCGTGGCCGCGAGGTCGAGTGCGTCGCGGCTGGCGCCATCGAGGTCCGAGCGACCGAAGCCGAAGTGCACGACGACGTTCAGCGGTGACGGATCTTCGATCACCTCGGATGCCGAGACTGGCGGCGGCCTGTGCAAGCCCGTCGGCGTCAGCGCCGATGCGTCTTGTGCGAGGGGCGTACGCGCAGGCGACGGTTGCGCGGGGACTGGCGCCGATGCGGGCGCCGGGAGCGACTTGGTGCTGGGCCTTGGGCAGGCTGGCGGCTGGCACAGCGCGAAGCGCGCGTCGCGACCGAAGCCGGACTGCGCGATGCGAGTAGCGCCGATGTTGGCTGGCGCAGGCGCGGGCGATACCGAGGGTTCGGGCCCGGCCAGTTCCATCGAACCGCAGGCGGCGACGCCGAGCGCAATCCACGCCAGCAGTGGGCGGCGTGAGGAGCGCTTCATGGCCTGACTCCAGTGGTGGCAGGCAGCTTGCGAAACACCTGCCACGCGTAGCGCGACCGAGCCTCGGCGCACCGTGTGCCCTTCAACTGCGAGCAGGCCGCGTTGTAGGCCCCGACCCCGTTCCAGGTGGTGCCATGCCGCGAGAACGTGTCCGCGAGCAGCCAGGCGCCCACCTGGATGTTGGTGCAGGGGTCGAACAAGTGCCCTTCGGCGATGCCGTGGCGGGCCAGCCGCGGAAGGTGCGAGCTGTTGATCTGCATGAGGCCGATGTCGTAGGAGCCTGTACGCTCCACGTGCGACCGGTTGACGGCGCGCGGATTGAGGTTCGACTCGACGCGAGCAATCGCATAGAGCAGTTCGGCGGCGACGCCGTAGCGCTGCGCTGCCTGCTCCCAGCACGCCTGCGCCGGCAGCCCCACGAGCGCCATGAGCCAAAGCGAAGCCCACCGCACGACGCGCGCCAAAGCCGACCGCGGAGCAGACGAGGCGCAAGGCATCGGGGTGGGCAGAGTGGGGAACATCACGGCTCCGGAGACAGGTCGGCACGCTCGCTGGCCAGCAGGCCGCGAGGCAAGGCTGGCGATGCCAGCGAGGGTCGGGTTCGGGTGGGCCGGCGTCGGGGCCGGCAGGGTGCTCAGCGGGTCGGCGCACTTGCGCGCGAGGTGCGCATCACGCGGGGCGTGGCAGTCGCCATCGGGACGAGCGATCGGCCATGTTTAGGCGCGCCTGGCGCAGTACGCGCGCATCGGCATCGTCGATCTGGCGGGCGAGGGCGACGCATGCGGTGGTCAGCTGGTCGAGCTGGAACTTGGGGTTCGGGTGCCGGTTGGCTGGCGAGCGCTGCACGGCCTGCAGCAACTCGTACTGCGGGCGCCACATCGACTCGCGACGGCGCGGCGTGTTCGGCGCGCGCAGCACGAGCTGGGTGCCGAGGAAGCCGAAGATGCGCCCCGGCGCATCATCCGTCTCGAAGACCAGCGACACGCAGGCGCTGATCAGGTCCGGGAAGCGGAAGGTTGGCGACGTGTTGTCGTCACTGCGCAGCAGGCCGTACAGCCACTCGTGCTCGTCGAGGAAGAGTCGCGTCTCGACGGTGTCTGCGCGCTCGCCGGGTGAGCTGCCGTGGGCACTGGCGTCGGGGGCGTTGTGCGAAGCGGAGATCATGGGCGCATCCCTGGGTCATTGGCTGCGGGCGGTGCTCTTTGGAGCGGGTGACCGGAAGGGTAGGCAGGGCGCAGCGCCGGCGCCGGGCGGAATGCAGCGAATGAGAGGGGGGTTTCGGGGTCATGGATCGCAGCTTCGCGACTGTGCCAGTGCGCAAACGGACGACTCCAAGGCCGCGTCCGCAACTGAGTTCGGTAGAGTCGAGTCAATGAGGAATAGAAGCCTCTTCGTCAGAGGCGAAGTGGTTGGAACGTGCGGTGCCGATGTCGAAAGGCTTCTCGCCCTTCGGAGGGCCGACCAGATGACAAGCGACGCGGGGAGGTTGGCTCGTGCAGGAACATCGGGAGGCCCTCAGCTTCCAGCAGCGGTTCGCGCGGTCGGATGACATTGCGGCGGTGCTTGCCGCCGATCAGAGCCATCAGTCGGTGCGGATCGACGCGTCGGGCATCGGTCTTGGGGCATTGCTCGAACTGCTGATGTTGAAGCGAGGCACGCATCGTGCTGTCACCGTCGCTGATGCCTCGAGCCGAGGACGGTTGCTGCGCCGACTCTTGAAGTCGTCGCTGCCATACCTCAGCGAAGGTACAAGGGGTGTGCTGCACCGGCGTGCAGAGCGCGAGTCCGAAGACGCGACCAATGACTTCGCCGATTCTTTCCGCGCGCAGCTGGTGGCCGCGGGCGTGGTGACTACCGCTGCACTGCGCCTGTCAGGGGCGCTGCATGAGTTGTTGACCAATGTGGATGAGCATGCCGGTGATGGAGTCGATGGGCTCGGCGCCTTCGAGGTCCTCGACCGCGAGGCCTGGATGGTGGTGGCCGACAGCGGCCGAGGCGTGCTGGGTGGCTACCAGGCATCGCCGCTCGCCGACAAGCCCGCCGACGCGGAGCAGGCGCTCAAGTGGGCCGTGATCGAGCACCGATCGCGCACCGGCGATCCCGCCCGGGGGACAGGATTCCAGACCGTGATTCAGTCGGTGCGCTCGCTGGATGGCTGCGTCCGCGTGCGCAGCGACAACGCCAGCCTGGAGCTGGAGCAGGAGGCCGACCGCTCGCGTTTCCTATTGCGGGAACAAGGCAAGCTGCGGGGATTCGTCGTCAGCGTCCTGCTGCGGTGGTAGGGCGCTGAAGTCGAGTCGCGCCTGCGGATCCGGTATAGCCGGCGTACGACGCTTGGTGGCGGCCAGTCGCAGCGTGTGGATGTTGTGGCGCAGCAGAGCTCGGGCCTCCCGGCTGGTACTGGTGTGCACGGGAAGGTACGCGATCTTGCCGTTCTCGTTCAGGTAGGCACGTCGGCGCTTCGTGGACCGCATGTAGGCGGTCGAATCGATGAAGACGACCTGCTTGTAGGTGGAGCGCAGCGCGCGCGCTGCCTCCGCGTTCCCACGGACCACGAGCGTCAGGTCCCGTCCGACCGCCGCGGCGAGGCCAGCCAGGCGCTCGCGGTACTGGTCGATGCTCTGCTTGGTGGCCGTACCGGTCAGGAATTCAAATGCGATGGCCTTCACGGCGGGCTGCATTCGAATGAACTCCGCCCATCGAACAAAGTCGTGATCGGTGCGGCCGTTGACATGCAGCGCCGTGCACAGCCCGCCTTGGGTCATGTGATACCAAACCCACGCGATGCGCTTCATCGCGTGCAGGTTGTCGTGCCGCGGGCTGTCGAGGATCGTGCTGAAGTCCGGCGACGTGGCGAAGATGGCGCCGGCGTGAACAAGCTGACGGGCAATGCGGCTGATGTCGGGCAGGGGCCAGATGCGCTCGACGGCGGGATCTTCCTGCACGCCAGACAGCACCCATCCGTGGCGTGGCCGAACGCCATAACTCTCCCCCAGTTCCTGGCGAGTGCGTCCGCGCGTCGCGTGGCCTCGGCCCTTGAGGGCGTAGGTGAGCGGCAGGGCCAGGCAGTCGTCGAGCACCGCGGAACGTCGACCCAGCAGGTTGCCTTGCAGCAGCGGAATCCAGTCCGGCAAGCGCGGAATCTCGACTGTGCGCGCGGTTGGGATCGTGGTGAGGTCCCAGCCATCGACTTCGCGGTGCCGCGCGACGTAGTCCTCCGGCTTGCGCGGGCAGACGATGTCGCACTGGCTGGTGTCCTCGCAGGTGCAGTACGACATGCAGGAAACCAGCAGCGACCCGGTATTGCGAAGGTGAAGACCGCCGCAGACCTTGCGGTCGATGCAGCTGCCACAACCCAGCAGCGGCTGGCCCGGCCCGACGTCCTTGAACGTCGGTGCGAATCGGATGGCGTCGGCGGCCAGCAAGTCAGCGCTCCACGACGAGGTCGACGCAGCTGGCTGCTTCCAACTGGGACCGGACCTGAGCCACGGCCAGGCCCGCACCACGCTGCAAGTCCTGCAGCAGCTCGGGTCTGGGGTGATTCACTTGGCCAATGCACTCGTTCTGATCGCGGACCATGACGGCGCCGTCGAGGAGTTGCAGCATCAGCTTGCTTCCAACTGCCGGCATGCCCCCGCGGACTGAAGCGCGGCAGCCCATCTCCTGGCCCGGCGCGAGCGCAACGAGCATGTCCTGTTCACCGGCGCGCAATTGGCGGTTCCAACCTTTGGCACGGCCTTCGCGCTGTTTGCGCAAGAACTCATTTCCCATACGACATGCCCTTCACAACAGCGGAGTAGTACTTGGTCTTCCCAACCTTGCGCTCGGTGAGCAAGCCCATGCGGGTCAATGCCACGAGGCGGTTGTTCCAGGCGGTCGTGACGGTGTCCTCACCGGAGGCATCACTGACCGCTTTGGCGTCGGCTTCGCCGAGCCGGAGCACCAGCCCGAGGGTGGTTTCCAACTTGGCGTCTAACGGGCCGCGGGCCAGGACGTCGGCGATCGTCAAGCCGTCGAGCTTGCAGAAGAGCAGCACGCTGCCCGACTGTGCCGCCGCGATCAACCCTTCCTCGCAGGTCACCTCGTTGACGTTGGCGAGCAGGCAGGCTCGGCCGTCGTCGGCCGCCCAGCGGACAATCGACAAGATGGCCTCGCGGAAGGCGCTGGCTGTGATCAGCTCGATGCCGTCGAAGGCCAGGACCCACGGCGTGGGCAGCGCCGCAGTAGCAGTCTGGAGCTTGGCAGCGGCCGCGCGACCCGCCGCCGCGCCGGCCAGCGTCGTAGCTCCGAGGGCGACGCGGAGCGAGAGGATGTTTCGTTCACTCACTTGCATGAGTGAGAATGTACGGCCAAAACTTGCTGTGCGCAATCCCCCTGGGTTCAGTCGGCCTTGTTCCCAGGCCGGCCAGCGCGGATCCCCGCTCTCGTGACACCAGCGCGCGCGACCCTACCGGAACAGGCGGGGGATCAAGCCGAAGGCATTGCGCGGTTCATCCGCCGTTGGAGCTGGGCGGACGTTCAGGCGCGCAGATGGAAGCTGGCAAGGGCTCTGCTGATCAAAAAGCCCACGATCAGCGGCGCGACTGCCCAGGCGAGGATCGGCAGCTCGATCGGAGCCAGAAGCGCAACGGCGGTCGCACAGGCGACGGCGATGGCGCCCGCCAAGGCCAAGGCGAAGACCTCGGGATCATGCTGCCGAAACTCGCGGGCCTTCAGCAGCCGAGATACGTGGCCGTCGCCAAACGCGGCTGCGATGAACGGAAGGAGCCACGGGAGGGCGTGACTCATCATGCCGAGCCTGAACATTGCCAAGAGGAACAACGCTTCAACCGATCGGAAGTAGGCGTTGCCGAACAACCGAGCGCTGACGGACGACATCTCGTGCGCAACCGCGGTGTCGAGCGGGCCACCAGGCGCGCTTGCGCTTGCAGCAGGGTGCGGCGATGGAGCGATTCGCCGAGCCGAGTCTTGCAGCCCGAGTGCAACGTCGAGCATGTGTGAAGCGGCCTGCTGATCCCACAGCTGAGCGGCGGCGGCGTGCTCCTTGCGTAGCTGCGCGAAGAACTGCTCAGGCGGGTAAGCGGAAGGCAGGTACAGCGCGGTCGCCAGCAGGGCGACCAGGCAAGCGATCGCGGTAGCACGGATCATCGCGACGGACCGGATGCAACCGTTGCGTTGCCAGCGGCGTCTGCATCCAGGATCGGAAACCGCCCCTTGATGATCCGTCCGCCCGACACCGAGGCGAAGTACTGCAGGTTGGGCAGCTTGCCCAGCACATCGGCCGGCACCATCTCCTCGAAGCTCTCGGTGAGCTGCGTCGAATAGCTCGACGAGAAGTCGCCCAGGTGCGCGTCGGCGCCGCTGCTCAGGCCCACGCGCACGGTGTGGATCGCGGTCTTGCCGAAGGTCTCGACCACGAAGTCCTGCGTCGGCCGATCCTTCGAGCGCAGCGCGATCAGGTTGTTGAGGTTGCCCAGCGCCATGCGCGCTGCGTCTTCGCTGCCCAGGCGCTTGGCCAGGTCGGCCAGCGTTTGCATGGCGCAGGTGGTGAAGATGCCGCCTTCGGCGCCCTTGTTGAGGATCTCGATCAACGGCTGGTTGATCACGTTCGAGACCTCGTCGACGAACAGCGAGATGCGCCGGTAGTCGCCGAGGTTGTAGCGCATGCCGGCGCGCGCGGCCAGGTCGGCCAGGGCCAGCGCGCCGATGGCCGTGGCTACCGACGGATCTGGCAGCGAGTCCAGGCACATATACAGCACGTGGCCGGCGCGCTCGATCTTCTCGAAGTTCATGATCGGGCGCGTGTCGTCGGCGTCGAACGGGTCAGGCGACAGGCTCGGGCCCAGGTCGCCCGACGTGAGCATGGACAGCACGGGCAGCAGGTTGGCGGTGATCTTCTGGTAGTGCTCACGGTTGTGGCGGAAGGTGCGCACCTGCGCGTCTAGAACCTTGTTGCGCTGCGACTGCGCGACGTGGTGTTCGTAGTAGGCGACGAAGGCCAGCAGGTCGGCGCTGGCCGCTTCCGACGGGCGCTTGAGGTTGCCGCGGTGCGCGTCGTGCAGCAGCTTCTTCATCTCGGGCAGATCGCGCCAGTTGGCGCCCAGGGTGCGCTCGTAGTGGCGGCGCAGCGTGCCTTCGAGCACCGGCTCGATGCCGCCTTCGATGTACTTGGTCAGCTTCACGAGGTTGGGCCGCTCCTCGAGCTCGATCAGCCCCTGCACGACGACATTGACCGCGTCCCAGCCGAAGGCCGAGAACGCGCCCGCTGTGTCGGGCGGCATGACCGACTGGATGCGCGAGGCAATCTCGGTTGGCTTTTGCCAGTTGAAGGTGAAGTCCAGCCGCACGCCGGTCTCGGGGAAGGCGGGGTGGAACTCCAGGAACGTGTCGCGCGCACGCCAGTCTTCGCATGCGCGCTGCGTGACGCGCTTCAGGCGCCGGCTGTTCTTCGGATCGATGACGATGACCACGTCGCCCCGCCGCACCGCCTGCGTGATGAGGTTGGCCAGCGCCACCCCTTTGCCCGACTGCGTGGTGCCGACGAGCAGGGTGCCGCCCTCGAAGTTCTGCAGTGGCCGGTGCAGCGGCACTTCCTTGGGCTCGACGCCATGGATGTAGGGCAGGCCGATCTCGGCGTCGGGCTGCGGGTGGCTGTCGTAGCCCAGCCAGGCCAGCATGCGCGGTGAGACGGTGAACTGCCGGTAGTCCACCTTCGCCAGTTCGTACAGGCGCTGGGCGTGGACAGGTCGCCAGTCGAAGCCGAAGCCGAGGAACACTTGGTCGGGCTGCTGGCACCAGCGCGCCAGCTCGGCGGTGGTGATGGTCTGCACGCCGCGCCCGCCGAGTGAAGCGCGCAGCACCAGTATGCGCAGGGCTTGAGCACCACGGAAGACGCCCCAGGCGAAGCAGCAGAGCGCCAGCGGCAACGCCAAGCGGCGCGGCAGGTGCCCGAGAACACCGACTGTCGCAAAGAAGGCCGTTGCCAGCAGCCAGGTCGCCGCGGCGTAGGCCTCGTAGGCCGGCCGCCAGGGCATTTCGTACTGGCGGACCAGCATGCTCAGGCCTGTGGCGATTCCGGGATCGCAAAGGTGGCGAGGTCGAGGCCGGTGACGAAGCGCGGATCGAGGATCAGGCCCACGGTGGTGACGCCGCCGAAGTCCCTCGATACGGTCGGTGGCCGATTTGCATCGGCGTGGACCAGCATGCGCAAATCGCCCAGCGCCCGCATCACGAGTGCTGGCTGCAGGCCGCGACGTTCCAGTTCGGCGAGGGGCACGAAGATGCCGGTCGCCACCGTGCACGCGGCTGCGGTGCGTGCGTCCCCGTTCAGCGTCGCCACGATGGAGCCCAGCGCGTCGCGCACGGCGGGGTTCAGCCGCATGGGAGCCTTCAGCGCGATCGTGGTGCCGGCGGTTGCTTCGACTGCGGCTGCTGCTGCATTGCCCGGCGGCGGCAGGGGCGCAGCTGGGTCCGCATCGGCGGCTTCGAGCAGCGACAACTGGCCTCGCGGCGGCGGCGGAGGTGCCGGCGCTGCCGTGGCGTCCATCGGTCTCGCCGGCTCGCGACTTGTCGCGAGGGTGCCGGCGAGCGGCTGCGGGCTGGCCTCCGGGCCGGACCAGAGGATTGCCGGAGACGTCAGCTTGATGGCGTCCAGCGGGCCCTTTGCGCCGGGCGGCTGGATGAGCCACGTGTTTTGAGAGCTGTCGCGGGGCTCCGCCACCCCAGCAGCGAGCAACAGGTCGAGAACGGTATCAGCGGACTTTGGTATGCCGGGCAGTTGATCCGTCTCGAGCAGGGCCTGCGCGTCGGCCGCGCATTGCGGCCAGAGCAGAAACAGACCGTCGTCGCCGTACCAAACGCGCGACTTCTCCCGGTTCGGTACCCAGGCCGAATCGGCCGAGGCCAGGCGGCGCAGTGCGTCCACCAAGTAGCGTTCGAGGTGCGACCCGAACTGTGGCGAGCCATAGCGGTCGGCGCTGGCCTTGAGGTTGCGATCGATGACCAGGGCCAGCGAGCGGCGGACCAGGCTGTCGAGCACGTTGGGCTCGCGATACACCGGCAGGCCGCCAACGCTGGCTAGCAGGTGCGGGACGATCACGGTGTTGCCGGCGCTGAGGTTCTGCAGCACGGCGGGCGGCACGACGTGGGGCAGCGCGAACAGGCCCAGGCTGCGCGCCTCGGGCGCCTGAGCGCGCCAGCGCACGAAGTAGCGCTCGACGCGGCGTTCGGCGAGCCAGATGGCCAAGGGTGTGAGGTAGGCGGGCCATTCGTTGCCGTCGGCATCGACGACGATCGACGATGCCATGGCCCGGTGCAGTTCGCAGCACAAGCCACCGATGAAGGTGGCGTGCCGCCAGCGCGGCTCGAGCTGACGGCGCGTGGTGATGGTGGATTGGCCGGAGAAGATGTGCGCATCCGTTCCCTGAAGCGCATAGAAGCCAACTTCGAGGCCCAACGCAAGAAGGCCGCCCGGTCGGTCGAAGTAGTTCGATGCCGTGGCGGGGAGGAGATGCACGAATTCCGCGTACGCCGCGATGGTAGGACGGATCTCTCTGGCAAACGTGCTGGCGTCCAGACCGAAGGCTAGCTGAATTCGATTGATCAGCTCGGTTTGCGCGAGCAGAAGATCGCCGACCGGTGACGACTCGAAGCCGGGATCGATGGGGGTGTACGGCCTGAGTGCCGATGGCGTCAGAGACATGGTGTGGAGGTTGGAGGCCCAGCCAGTCTTGCGGCGGCGGATTCGGCCGGCACGCCGAATTGACACGAGGCCGCTAGGCCTTTCGCCGCCAGCCAGTGCGATGCGGGGCTCTACACTTAGTACATATGTTGCGTTTGCTGCACTTAGTGGATTACCATACGGCATCCCGATCACGCTCAGATGCCCCAGGAGCAACCCATGACCGCCCTCGAGAAAGTCCGCCAGGTGGTGCCTCCCAAGATGTCGCCCCAGGAGGTCGAAATGGCGCGCGCCGCCCAGCGTTGCATCATGGAAGCGCTCGACCATTCGCGCGCTGCGGCGATCACGCTGACCACCACCGACGGCGGCCACCCGACGGTCGAGTTGCCGCCGACGGCGCTGAAGTTGATTGGCCAGTTGCTCGGTGCCATGAGCGAAGGCCGGCCGATCACGCTGATGCCGTCGAAGCAGGAGTTCAGCACCGTCGAGGCTGCGAACTTCCTGAACGTGTCGCGCCCGTTCGTCGTCAAGGAGATCGAAGAAGGGCGTCTGCCTCATCGCAAGGTGGGCACGCATCGCCGTGTCGCCTTCGAGGATTTGGTGACCTACGCGCGCGAGATGCGCAAGCGCCAGGAGGGCGCGCTCGAACGCATGGCCGAGAACGCCCGCGAGCTGGGGCTGGACTACTGACATGGCGGGCCACGCGCGCTACACGGCCTTGCTGGATGCGTGCGTGCTCCATCCGATGGCGATGGCCGATGCGTTGATGAGTCTGGCCAGCGCAGGACTGTATGCAGCCAAGTGGTCGCGCACGATCGAGTCCGAGTGGATCGCATCGATCGAAGCGCGTCGCCCCGACTTGACGGGCAAGCTCGGGTATCGCCGCGATCAGATGCGTGAGGTCGTGCCGGACTGGGAGGTAGAGGAGCGGGCCTGGCAATCGTTGGCTGGCAGCTTGAAGCTGCCCGACCCGGATGACGTTCATGTGCTGGCCGCGGCAATGGCCGGGCTTGCCGACTGCATCGTCACGGCAAACCTGCGCGACTTCCCCAGCGACGTCGTCGGCCCGCTTGGCATCGAGATCATTCATCCCGACCAGTTCATCGTCGCGCAGTGGGATCTCGACCAGCTCGTCGCCGTGGCCGCCTTCAAGCGCATGCGCATGCGTTGGAAAAAGCCTGAGGCGACGGCCGAAGACTTCGCCGCCGCGCTCGAACGCGCCGGCTTGCCGGCTACTGCGCAACGATTGAGGGAGGCGGCCGAACTCATCTAGCCTGCGGGGTCGTCGTGGCCGCGCCGCAGGTTCCCACGCAACGGACCCTTGGATGCAAGCGATCGACGGTCCACCCCTCGACACCGGCATCGCCTTGCGGCCAGAAGCCCAACAGGGAGACAACCAGAACATGCTGCTCAATCACCTGCCCATCACGTTTTCGGCGTCGCAGTTCGCGGGGTACCGCCTCCCGTACGAAGGCAGCGAACAGCTCAGGGCGTTGCGCGCTCAGCTTTTCAAGACGCACTTCGTGCTGCGCACTGGCGACGCGATCGCGTTGTTCCCCTACACGGCAGGAACGGCGACCGAAGGCGAGGCGGTCACTTTCGACGTTGCCAAGGACCACAGCGTCGCCAACGCTTTGGCACACCAGGCTCTCCTGCGCTCGTTCTTCAATCACCACCGCAGCATCTCCGGCGTGCGTCCGGCCAAGTTCGTGCGGGACACCGCCAACCTTCTCAAGGGCAACGGCGCCGAGATCTTCGGCGTGTTCGCTGAGTACGCGTTCAATGTGCGGCCGCTGGCACCGCAAGACGGAGGGTTCCTGAATGGCGTGCTCGTCAACTTCGGCGCGCGACTCTTGATCAAACCCACCGCGCGCGAGCTTCGCGACCGCGGCCTGCAGCTCCAGGGCCTCTACGTTGTCGGCGAAGGCGAGGTCGACGACCTGTACATCCTGCCGATGTTCAACCGGCGACTGATCGGGCGCATCGAACGCATCGAAGGCGACATCGCGGTCCTCACGGACGCGCGGAAGGATCGCATTCCGCTGGACAAAGTCCATGTCGAACCGACGTACACCAACTTCGAGCGACTCGGACGCGCCGCGCTGGGATCCGACTACGAGGGGTTTCAGAGGCGGCTCGCGGCATGTCTGTACAACGTCTCCGCGGCCGACAAGCAGCTCGCGCGCATCAAGCAGCTGGTTGAGCAGTTCAAGGACTTGCAGGGCCAACTGCCCTGCTGCGCGGGTCTGGCCGTGTCGCTTGACGGCACGCTGACTGAGGTGAGTCGGGGCATCGGCGTCGGTCAGTCTCGCAAGCTGAGTCCGCCGCAGTGCAGCCTGCGCCCTGGCGGCTCCATCACGGTGCCCTGGCCGGTGGATCCGCAGATCGACGTGAACGGTCCGTTCGACGCCGACAGTTTCGTATGCAAGAGCCCTCGTGTCGCCGTCATCTACCCGGCCGCGCACGCAGGTCATGTCGAGCGCTTCGTCGCCCAGTTGCGCGATGGCGTGCCGTCCAACGGCGCGAAGACGCCGATGCAGCAAGGCATGGGTCGCAAATTCCGCCTGCAGGGGATGCACTTCGAGCTCGTCGCTGTGGACGCAGGCCAGAACAAGGCCCAGGCCTACCGCGCCGCCGCGTTGGAGTCAGCGCAGCGCCAGGTGGACGCGGCCCTCGTCGTGTTGACCGACGAAGATCGCCTGATGCTCGGCGCGCACAGCCCGTACTACACGAGCAAGGCCGTGCTGATGTCTCAAGGCGTGCCGGTCCAGGTGGTGCGCCTGCCCACGCTGCTCCAGAACAACGTGGGCTTCAGCCTGAACAACATCGCGCTGGCTCTGTACGCCAAGCTCGGTGGTGTTCCTTGGACGCTCTCGGTCCAACAGCGTCTCGTCTATGAAGTCATCGTCGGCATCGGGAGCGCCCGAGTCGGCTCTGACCGGCTGTCCGAGCGCGAGCGCATCGTCGGCATCACCACCGTGTTCAGCGGCGATGGCAACTACCTGCTCGGCAACTCGACCGCGGAGGCCGCGGCAGGGCAGTACGAGGCTGCGCTTCTCACGTCGCTGCGGGCCAACCTGGACGAGCTGCAGCGCCGGTACGGCTGGCGCAAGGGCGACAAGCTGCGCATCATCTTTCACCAGTCGTTCAAGCGCTACAAGGAGACCGAGGCTCAGGCCGTGGCTGGTTTGGTTCGCGAACTCACCGACTACGAGGTCGAGTACGCCTTCGTCCAGGTGAGTGCCGATCATGACTGGAAGCTGTTCGACCCGGCATCGGAAGGCGCCACCTACAGGCAATCGCGCAAGGGGGTGGCGGTGCCGGCACGCGGACAAATCGTACCGCTCGGCCCACGGGCCGCGCTGGTCACGCTGACCGGGCCGCAGCAGTTGAAGACCGACCTCCAGGGCTGCCCCGCGCCGATGCTGGTCAGCATCCACCCGAACTCAACCTTCACAAGCCTCGGCTACATCGCCGAGCAGGTCTTCAACCTGACATTCATGTCGTGGCGCTCGTTCATGCCGTCCTACCAGCCGGTGTCGGTGTCCTACCCCAACATGGTCGTCAATCTGCTCGGCAACCTGCGGCAGATCCCGAACTTCAATCCGGACATACTGATCACGAAGCTGCGTGAGAGCAGGTGGTTCCTGTGACGGTCACCTGGATCGCGGATGGCCTTGCGCGCCTGCGCGCGGACGTCGCCTCGGCCAACACGAGCGGCAACGTCGAGGGGTTGATCGCGAGGTACATCGTCGGCAATGACCCAAGGCTGGGCATCGTCTGGGGCATCGACTGCGAAGAGGTCTGGTTGCATCGCAGCTACGACCCCTCCAGCCTGCCGACTGTTGCGGCTCTTGGCTACACGGTAGCGTCTCACGCCGATGCCGCTCTCCTCGGCGCGCTCGACGACGGCATGCAGCGGGCGGCGGCCCGCGACCCGTTGCTGGCCGGGCCTGGGGCCGCGCTTCACGATCCGGCGGTCCTGGTTGGGTTGGCGCTGGCGGCAAGGCGCTTCATCGGCGAGAAGAGCGAGTACGCGAACTGGCTGGGCAAGGTCCTGGGAGCGATGCGGCGCGACGCGGCAGCGCGCACCGACCCACTGGTGGCGCACGCTGCGCAGTTGTGCGGCGTCAAGATCACGCCGCCCGTTCTGGATCTTGACGCTCCGTTGAGCTATTGCGCGGCCTTCGACTGGTGGCTGGATCATGGTGCGCCGAGTGGCGTCGTCACCGCTGATCAGCGCCTTGCCTTGCGGGCGTCGATCGTGGAACGCACGTTGACGGAGGATGTCGGGCGCCGATCGGCGCATCAGGCGGCGCTGTTGTGGCGGGTGCTACGCGCGGCCGTCAGCGAGGAAACGTCTGCCGTGTTGCGTACGCGGGCGACTGTGACGCACGTTCTGAACCAGTTCGAGAGCTGTCTGCGCCGCTGGCGTTGGGACAGCAGCGACCTGAGAACGCCTGTGCGTTGGCCGATCCGCAGCGAGCGCGAGGTTCAAGACATCCTGTGGCTGTTGCTCCGTGGGATGTTCCACGACCTCGAGGACGAGGACACGCTCCCGAAGTTCGGCCACTCGACCTACCGGGCCGATTTGGGCATTCCGAGCCTGGCGCTGTTGATCGAAGTGAAGTTCGCGCGCACGGCCGCCGACTTCAAGACCATCGAGAAGGAAGTCCTTCAGGACATCGAACCCTATCGCCGACTCCCTGAGCGCTATCGCGAGATCCTGGTCTTCATCTACGACGACTCGTGCAGTGTCCAAGAGCACGACACGACGCGGCGTGCGCTGCGGTCATTGCCGGGAGTGGCCGAGATCCTGATCGCCAGCCGCCCGTCGCATCTGCCGTCGGCCGCTGAGCGGCGCGAGTAACGGCCTTGCCGCCGCGTACCAACCACAACGGAGTGCCGCTTGAAACTGACGCAGCTGAAGCTGTCCAACTTCCAGTGCTTCGGTGCTGATCCCACGGCCATCGGCCTGACGGCGCTGTGTTTCCTGCTCGGCCCCAACGGCACGGGAAAGACGGCGTTGCTGCAGGCGCTGGCCCGGATGTTCGGGCTCGATCCGGCCTTGCGGCGCATCCGGAAGTCGGACTTCCACTGCAAGGCCGAAGACGCCTGCAAGGCCCTCGCCGGCCCGTTGACGCTGTGGATCGAGGCGGACTTCGAGTTTCCCGAGCTCGAGAAGGCCAAGGGCAAGCATGCGACGGTGCCGGTGCATTTCGCCCACATGCAACTCGTCACGGCGGGCGGCGTGCCCCGTGTTCGATACCGCTTGACGGCTACGCTCGGCGAGGACGGCGATATCGAAGAGGCTTTCCAATGCGTGATCTCGGTCGACGGGCACGACGAGCCGACCAAGTCGATTCCCGTCCAGAAACACGATCGCAGTGCGATCCAAGTGCACTACCTGCCCGCCAGGCGCGACCCGGCCGACCACATCTCGTTCGCGGCCAATGCCTTGCTGGGCCGAGCGCTGCGCGCGGCCGACTGGCAAACCGAAAGTGAAGCGATCGCCAAGCTGACCGGGGAGATCAGTGCGGCCTTGTCGGGCAACGCCGCCATCGAAGGCATCGGCCAGCAGTTGGCCACTCATTGGTCGGCCCTGCACAAGGGGACGCACTACGCCAACCCTGCGATCTCGTTTGCCGGCAGCGACGTGGACAGCCTGCTGCGGCACTTGTCGTTGTCGTTCGCGCCGGGCGCCGGCGAGCCGCAAGTCGACTTCTCGCGCCTGAGCGACGGGCAGCAGTCCTTGCTGTACCTGGCGCTCGTGCTCTCGATGCAGGCGATCGGGCGCAAGGTGTTGGCAAAGAAGAGTGAGGCCTTCGACGTCGACAAGCTCAGACCCGCGGTGTTCACGCTCGTCGCGATGGAAGAGCCCGAGAACAGTCTGTCGCCGCACTACCTGGGCCGCGTATTGAACGCGCTGCGCGGGTTCGCTGGCCACGACGATGCCCAGGCCATCGTGGCCACGCACGCGCCGTCGCTCTTGCGTCGCGTCGAGCCCGACCAGATCCGCTACTTGCGTCTGGACGAGGACCGCCGGACCTTGGTGTCGAGGATCGTGATGCCGGACGCGTCCGATGAAGCGCACAAGTTCGTGCGCGAGGCCGTTCAGGCGTTCCCCGAGTTGTACTTCTCTCGCCTTGTGATCCTTGGGGAAGGCGACAGCGAGGAGGTCGTGCTGCCGCGGCTGCTTCGCGCCAAGGGCCTCGCCGAGGACGAGGTGTCGGTGTGCGTCGTGCCGCTGGGGGGGCGGCACGTCAACCACTTCTGGAGACTGTTGCAGGGCTTGGGCATTCCTCAGGTCACCTTGCTCGATCTCGATCTGGGGCGACACCAGGGAGGCTGGGGCCGCGTGCGCTACGCCATCCAGCAGCTGCTCAAGTTCCCGACGATCGAGAGCGATCTGAGCGAGGCCCACGTCAAGGGCTTGCCGAAGTGGGATGCCGACAATGTTCTGCCGGACTCGAAGGAATGGCCAGGCTGGCAAAAATTCCTGGAGTCGGCCGGCGTGTTCTTCTCAGCGCCCCTGGACCTCGACTTCGCTATGCTGCAGAAATTCCCCGGAGCCTATGGTGTGGATGACCTGGTAGGCCCGGAGCCGGCCGGCGACAATACCCTCGCGGCGGTGCTGGGGAAGGAGCATGGGGACGCCGACCAGTACAGCGACGACGAGCACAAGTACTTCGCGACCTATCACCGCTGCTTCAAGCTCGGCAGCAAACCCGCGGCGCACCTGGCGGCGTTGGCTCAACTGGACGACACCGCGCTGGCGGACGGGATGCCTGAGGCGATCGGCCGGATGCTGGACATGGTGAAGGCCAAGCTGGCGGCGCTGCCGGAATGATCAAGCCCGAACGCTGGCAACCGGCCGATGGTCTGAAGCTGGAGCCGAACGCGCTGCGTGCTGCGACCGAAACGACTTGCAGCCTGGCGCTCACGGCCGGGCCGGGCGCCGGCAAGACCGAGATGCTCGCGCAGCGTGCCGATTTTCTGCTGCGCACGGGGGCCTGTCGCTATCCCAGGCGCATCCTGGCCATCTCGTTCAAGGTGGACGCCAGTCGAAACCTGAAAGAGCGTGTGCGTAAGCGCTGCGGACCGGCCTTGGCGTCCCGCTTCGACAGCCACACCTTCCACGCGTTTGCCAAACGCCTGATCGATCGGTTCCGTCCGGTATTGACGGGCAAGGATGCGCTCGACGCCGACTACACCATCGGCAAACCGCGCGTCACGCGCCGGCAGATCGAGTTCGACGACCTGGTTCCGCTGGCCATCGAGATCCTCAAGGCCAGCGAGTTCGCTCGCAATGCGGTCCGGCAGACCTACAGCCACGCTTTTCTCGACGAGTTCCAGGATTGCACGGGACAGCAGTACCAGTTGCTGCGCGCCGCGTTCCACGGCAGCGACATTCAGCTCACGGCGGTCGGGGACACCAAACAACGGATCATGGGTTGGGCCGGCGCGTTGGAAGGCGTGTTCAAGACCTTTGCAGGTGAGTTCAACGCGATGCCGCTCAATCTCTACCAGAACTTTCGATCACAGCCGCGTCTGCGGCGGATGCAAAACGCGATGGTCAAGGTGATGGATCCGGGAGCGGCCGTTCCTGATGGGGACATCGTCGGCAAGGGCGGGCTGGTGCAGCTTGAGCACTTTGCAGACAGCCAGGCCGAAGCGGCTGCGATTGCAGCCCTCGTTTCCCGATCGGTTGACGAGGACGCACTGCCGCTGTCGGAGATCGCGATCCTGGTATCCAAACAAGTCGAACTCTACGCACAGCCGCTGATGATGCTGCTCACGCAGCAGGGCGTTGCCTTTCGCAATGAGCAGGCGCTGCAGGACCTGTCGGCCGAACCGGCCGCGCGCCTGATCATCGACTTCCTGACCGTGGTGATGGCTGAGCAAGAGCCTGAGGCCTACAGCCGCTTGATGGACACGCTGCTGTCGGGCGCGATCGACGACGATGCCGCGTACGAAGCTCGCGCCCGCTGGTATCGCTTCATCGACGAAGCGCGCACACGTGCCGGCACCGTCGCGTCACCGGGGCCGGCCGCGGTATTGATGTGCGAACTCGCAGAGCAGTTTCTGCAGTGCGCGGGGCGTGAGCTCGTTGCGGGACTGTCCGCCGACTATGAACGCGGTACGCGGCTCGACGAGGTGGTCGAACAGACCCTCGCACGGATCCGTGACTTGAGGACTGCGGCGGGCGATGCAGCCGGTGCCCTGGCCCGCTTCTCAGAGGATCGGGCAGTTCGGATCATGACGATCCACAAGTCTAAGGGCCTGGAGTTCGACACCGTCATCGTGCTCGGGGTCGAGAACGAGGCGTTCTGGGGGGAAGAAGAGGCAGAGCGCTCGGGATTCTTTGTCGCGATCTCGAGGGCAAAGAGGCGGTTGGTGTTCACCACGGCAGGTCGACGAGACAAGCCCGACGGCGCCAACCATTACTGGAGAACCGGTCGAACGCCGCACACCGAGTTTCTTGGATACGCGTCCGAACGGTAGGCACGGGCGCTGCACCGTGACCTCCTTCATGTCCGCCTCAGCAACTGCCGCAGGCCGAGGTCCACCAGTGCAATGTCCGGCAACGGCCGCACCGGAAACGACGCCTGCACCCGCTGATCCGTTCCGTAGCGCTGCACCAGCTTGCAGAACGGGCACTCGTCGTTGGACCGCGGCGCCGACCCGTAGGCCGCCAGGTACTCGCTGTGGCACGTGGGGCAGGCGACGAGCGAGAAGCTCTGCACGCTGGTCAGCCACAGCCCGTCGGTGTGCGCGGCGAGGTCGAAGGCGCGGTCGAAGCTGATGCGCTGCGGCGGTTCGCAGATGCTGCCGTAGTGGCGGTAGGCGGCGACGAGCGCTTCGGCTGCGGCGAAGCCGCCGTCGCGCAGGCGCCGGTACAGCGCCACGACGATGGAGGCCTCGGCGCGGTAGAGCAGGTTCGCGCCGTGGTACCACTCGGGGGAGTCGGGCGGGCGGCCGCGCGGCACGTTCTCGCGGTCAGGGAACAGCAGGCGCAGCAACTCGCGTGGTGGCAGGCCGGTCAGGTGGCCGATCGTGCGCACGCGGGCGCCCAGGGCGGCGCAGTCCTTGGCCAGCTGCAGCGCTCGCAGCTGCCGGTCGACCCGCAGTGGGGGACGGGGCTCGCCCATGGCGATGGCCAGTGGCGGCGATCAGGCTGCGAGGTGCTGGGCGGCGTGCACCGCGGCGAGCGGCCGGGCCAGCGGCAGTGGCGCTTCGAGCAGCGCCAGCAGGTCGCGGCGCGCCGGGAAGAGGGTGGCGTCGCCGACGTTGGCGACGATGGCCATGATCTGCTGCACGCCCAGGCCGGCGATGCGGTCCGCCTGCGCGGCATCGAGCGCGTACTTGCAGCAGGTGGCGGGACGGTCCTGCAGGACGCCATCGCGGATGGTGAGCAGCAAGGTCAGGTTGGTGAGCTGGACATCGGAGAGCTGCGCCTGGTTCATGGTGCTGTCCTCGGGTGGGCCCTGGCCGGGCACGGTGGATGGGTGGGATTGAGATGTTTCGGGTGACGGACTGGTGTCGATCGGTGTGCGCCACAGCATAGGGTTCGGCACTGAGCTTGCGATGGCCCGCGGCCCCGTCGGGGCCGCATTGCCATGCGCAACCACCCGGACTCCCGGGCGAATCCGTGCAGCCCGGACCCGCGATGGGTCCGGGCTGCTCCGGCAAGCGCCGCGCTCAGGCGGCTTCGGCGAGGCTCTTCCACTCGGACTGCGGTAGCTCGATGAGCCGGCCGCCCAGGGCCTCGAACTCGGTCGCACGGTCGTAGTCGTCGACCTCCTGCGAGTAGTGCGTCACCGCGTTGACCAGGCCGTAGCCTGTGAGGTCGGCATCGGCGATCAGGTGCCGCAGCACGCCGGTACGCTCCTGCTCGTTGAGGGCATAGCGGTTGGCCAGCACCTCAACGGTCTTCACCGGGTCACCGGTCAGCGGGATGCGCAGCGTCTTCTGCAGCTTCTGCGCGGCCTGCAGGAAGGTCGCCTCGGACACCGCCGCCTCGACCACATCGCGCACCTTCAGGAAGAAGGCCTTGTCGTCCGCCTGCAGCGTGTCGTCCTTGAACACCGTGATGGTGTCGGCGACGTTTCCGATGCTGCGGCCGACGTGGGTCTTGTGCAGCGAGAAGTCGGGGACGATCAGCCCGTTGAGGCACCTCAGCCGGTAGATCAGCGGTTGCACCGAGAGCGTGCCGTGGCCAACCTCGGAGTTGCTCACGACCACGCCGGCCTGCACGACATCGCCGGGCGACATCTCGTGCTTCAGCTGAGGCGTGACCACCTTGAGGTACATCCGCGTCTCGGTCAGTTCGACCGATTCGAAACGCACCTCGGGCAGGCGCTGCAGGATCGGCAGCACGCTTTCGGCGAGGTCGTAGTTGTCGAGCCGGCGGTAGCGGTCCGACAGCACCGCACGGACGTTGCCGTCCAGCGTGCGCAGCATGCGGCGGTCGTCGTCGCTCTGCAGCCAGGTGTTGACGTTGCGGTCCAGCAGCACGGGCTGCTCGCTGCGCATGCGTTCGAAGTACGCATACGGGATCTTCAACTTGTCCGCGAGCTGGCGGCGCGCCAGCGGCGTCACGCCGTAGCGCGCCGGGCCGCCGGTCTCTTCGACGACGAGCCGCGTCTGGCCCGTGTCGTCGGTGTCGTGGCGCATCAGCGCCGAGGGGACCACCAGGTCCTTCTTCGAGCTCAGCTGGCGTTCGAGTTCCTGCGCCAGGCTCACGAGGGTACGTCCGTTCTTCATCACAAGCTCCGATCGGAAATGCGGGGCACCTCGCCCCTGCGGGGCTGGGCCCCGCGGGGTTGGTGATGGATCCGGCGCGGGCCGGATCCTCGATGGCGCGGGTTCATCCGCGCCGACTGCGTGCAGTTCAAGGTCTGCCTTCGCCCTGCGTCATCGACACAGGGCCCGGTGTGGCAGCGACCGGTGGGGTTCATGGCGTCGGTCTGCTACGCCGCCTGGGCTTCGGCGGTCGTACTGCGCAGGCGCCACACGTCGGCCCAGTCATGGCCGGGCTGGCGCGGCAGGAACACGCGGACCTGTCGGGCCTCGTTGCCCGGTGCGATGCGGGTCAGCCGGCGCGCCAGCGCGTAGGCGCAGGCCTGGCCTTCGAATCCGCCATCGGCGTCGTTGTCGGCATAGATGCAGACCTGACGCACGCCCTCGGGCAGCCACAGCTTCTCGAGGTTGCCGGCGCTGACCGCGGCCCACGCCGGCTTGCCGGTCGCGAGGTGCACCGCCAGCGCGGTCTCGATGCCTTCGGCCACGGCGAGCTCATGCGCCGGTTCGCACAGCCGGACAGCGGCGCCGTTGATGCCGGCCGAGAGCACCTTGCGTGCGTCCGGCACCGGCGCCTTCTCGCCGTCCTTCAGGTAGGTCCGGTGCAGGGTCACCGCGTGGCCGTCTGGGCCCTGGACGCAGGCCAGCATGGCCGGGTAGTCGGCCACCTTGCAGGCGCGGCCCGCGGCGTTCTTCTCGTAGTAGCCCAGCGCCGGGTGACGGCGCAGGACACTGGGCGGATGTCGCAGGTGCAGCCCGCGGCGGCGCAGGTAGCAATCGACCTCGTCGCCGGGCTGGACCGGCAGGGCTTCGTCCCACAAGCGTTGCGCCAGGCGGCGCATGCGCTGTGCGGACGGTTCGGCCGCCACCGATGGGGCCGTCGGCGCAGGCGTCGGTGCGCCGACGCAGGACTCCACCTGACGCAGCGCGGTCGCGAAGTCCAGGCCGAGCGCGGCCTGCAGCAGCTTGAAGCCGCCACCCGCGCCGCAGTGGCGGCAGTGGTAGTTGCCTTCGCCGAACTTGTCGGTGTACTGGAAGCGGTCATTGCCGCCGCATGACGGGCAGGGGCCGTTGCGCTTGCCCAGGATGCGATCGTCGACGCCCAGGCTGCGCAGGATCTCGGTCCAGCGGCCGTGCGCGCGGCGCTTGGCTTCGTCGATGCGATGTTCGAAGACCGTGTCATTCATGGCAGCCTCCGCGGCCGCCGCGGCGGCGTTCGGAAGCGCGCATGGCTTGTTGTCGGTTCATGATTTCTCCTTGACGGGTGAACCCACCACGACGGGCCTGCGCCCGGTTGAGGGCGAGGCTCCGCGGCCATGGCGGGCGGGCCGGCGCTGCGCGCCGGAGGGACTTCGGGGCCGGCTTCGGAGCGACGCGCTCCAGGTGTGCCTGCGACCTGCGGGAAAGCCTCTCCGCAGCGCACACACGAGGTGCTGCGCTGGGGAGAGGAGGCCCGAAGGCCTCCGACCCATGGCCTCAATCGGCCAGTTCGACGGCATGGCCGTCCGATCCGGTGCCGACGCTCAGGCGGAACTGCCGGCCATGCAGCACCGGGTAGCGCTCGAGCTTCAGCTCACGCAGCAGCGAGTCGAGCGTGTCCTTCGGATCGACGGAGCGCAGCCGACGGATGAGGTCGGCCAGCGCGTCGCGGTCCGCGTCCAGATCGGACTCCAGGAACTGCTCGTTCTCGTCGGTGAAGTTCGAGACCTGGCGCACCGGCTCGCCCGACGATTCGCCATCCGGGATGTAGAGCACACCGTCGTGGTGGACGCCGGCATCGGTGACGTCCACGCTGTCGCTGCCCACGCCGACACGCACGGCGGTACACAGCGCGACGTCCGGCCAGATCCAGCGGCCTTCCAGCGTGCGGCGAACATGCTCGCCTAGCGGTTCGACGGTGACCGACTCGTCGTCCAGCCAGCGCACATGGGCTTGCACCCAATGCTCGTGATGCAGGCCGCCCAGGTTGAAGAGCAGGCATCCCGTGGCACGCGCGAACATCCAGCGGCCGGCGTTGTTCTCGTCGATCGACTCGATCGAGCAAAGCTTGACCGAGCCGGCCTCGATGGCCGCCCGTGCCGGCGCGACGGCCACCGTCCGCAGGTAGTCCCGGTCACCCGAGCCCTCCTGATAGGGGTAGCCGCAGATCTCGTCGAACACGGCGGCGGGCAGGGCGTCGATGTCGTTGAGCAGATCCAGGTGGCCCCAGCCTCGGAGGGCCGGATAGAACCTGTCGACGAACACCTCGGAGGGTAGGGCGCGCTTGGCGTCCTCGAGCACGCGACGCCACTCGGCGCGCAGCGCGGTGTCGATGCGCTTTCGCTGCCGGTCTTCGTCGATCAGCTTGTCGCGATCGGGCAGCCGTGCCATGAACTGGCGTGCATCGAGGTGCAGTACGTTCGCTCGCTCTGACCGGTGGTAGATCGGGCGCAGCACGCAGAAACCCTGCAGGTAGACCAAGGTGTCATGGCTGTGCTCGCCATCGCGCGTGCCGGACAGGTGCAGGCCGCCGATGGGCGTCGCGGTGAGTACCAGGTGCTCCGGGGCATGCGGGCGTTCGAGCGCCTTGCCGTTGAAGATCACCGGTACGGGGAAGCCCGCGCACAGCGTGGCGATGCGCGAGGCTAGGTCGGGCAGGTCGACTCCGTGCAGCTCGATCTGCGTACCCTCGGTCGGCGCTTCGGCCGACTCGATGACGTTGATCGGTGTTCGGGCCAAGGCCGCGGCGGTGTCGAAGTCAGCGCACTGACCGCGCGACCGCACGATGCAGCGCGACGCGGCGTAGAGGCACTTCGAGAACCCGATGCCGAACGGGTTTTCGGCGTCGCAGGTGGTTTCTTCCCAGCCCGACTCGTTGAAGGTCAGCAACTTCTGGAAGTCGTCGATGCCGCGGCCGTTGTCGCGGATGGTCAGTGTCCCTGCTTCGGCTTCGTGGTTGATGGCGATGGACGTGGCGCCTGCGCGCCGGGCGTTCTGGAGCAGTTCCGACACGAGGGTGAATCGGTCGGTGAAGGCGAAGCGCTGGTTGCGCAGCGCGCCTTCCTCGTTGATGCGGACTTGAATCTGCATGGTGGTTCTCCGGTATGGCGGGTGCCCCCGAAGGGACGCCCGCCTTTGGGGTGGATGAGTCAACCGCGCGGCGTATCGAACTCGATCGGCGCGGTGAAGAGCTGGCCGGCGTGCAAGGCCTCCAGCAGCGGGTGGTCGAGGAACTCGAACAGCAGCAATTGCTGCACGTGCAGAGCGCGGCCGCGGCTGTCGAGCCGCTCGACCTGGAAACCGAGCGGATGCCACTGCAGCCGATAGGCGAGGCGGTCGGCGCCGGCGATCACGAAGGTGCGGCCGGGTCGGCCGGTGACGATCTCGCTCTCCTTGACGAGGTACTCGAGATCCTCCGGTGCGCGCACGGGCAGCAGCAGCGCCGCGGCACGCCCGGTCTGGGCAACGATGTGCATGGCGGCTCCTCAGCGGACCGGCATGGCGCCGGGCAGGCGATGCCCTTCGGCGCGCGAGGGCGGCGAAGGCGAGTCGGTGGTGTCCAGGTAAGCGCCGAGTGCGTGCAGTGCGAGAACGGCCAGCACGCCGGCCGCGCGATGGAAGCGGGACATGGTGTGTTCCTTGAGGTGGTGGTCGCCGCGCTGCGGCGGCGGCCGGGACGGGCTCAGGCGAAGGGCTCAGGCGAACAGGTCGCCCTGCAGGGCGACCGCGCGGACCTGTTGGTTGATCCACTGCGGATTGCGGGCGAGTTGCAGCTCGACCCACTCCGGGTTGCGGGCGACGGCTTCGCGCACCCACTCGGGGTAGCGCGTCAGCGTGGCTTCCAGCCAGCGCTTCACGCCGTGGCGGATGCGGCTGCGGATCTCTTCGGCATCGACGAGGCCGCAGTAGGCGATCGGCGACAGCGGGCTGCAGCCGACGACGCGCAGGCAGTTCACGAACGAGAACGGCCTTGAATCCTTCTCGCGCTCGGTGAACACCCAGCGCAGCGTGTCGAGCTTGGCTTCGAGGGGCGTCTCGGGGTCAGACAGCGCCTCGACTTCCTGCAGCAAGCGCCAGTGCAGGAAAACGACGTCCTGCTCGGTCCAGTCCATGGACTCGGCGCCGGCTTGGGCGGTGTCGTCGTCCTCAGTCAGAACGTCGACAAACGAATCACAGAGAGCGCTGGCTGCGAACAGCGGCGCGCGGGAACGTTCGAGCGATGCTCGGGGGTGTGGCATGTTGGCCTCCATGGGGAACTCGGAGGCCATGACCGCCCACGGGGCGATGGCCCCACGGGGTGACGAATGCCGGCTGGGAGCCGGCGGCTGACTTCAAAGGCTGGCTGGACGCGGCGCATGCCGCGTGATCGGGATGCCAGCGACCGATCGAAGTGCGCGTTGCAGCTGTTGGTGGCACGGGAACCGTGCGGTCAACGGCTCGAAAGCGCGCTCGGGGTGCGAAGCGGCCGAAGGGTTCGAGCCGCCCGCGTGCGCACAAGAATCAATGGGGCTTGCCGAGGTGGACGCAGGGCCAGCTGCTGCGTGAATGAAAGGTAGCGAGGCGAACGTCCGCGGTCAACGGGGCTGCCGCCGTGTGGCACGGGCTGATGGCGAAACCACCGTCGCCGCACGGCCGTTTCGCGTGGCGATGGATGCCGACCGCAGCGAACACTGGCCGCAAGCGTCCACAGTGTGATTGTTGCGGGAGATGCCCATGCACAACGATGTCCTGCCGACGACCACCAGCCTGCAGATCGTGCGGGTGGACCAGGGTGGCGTGAACGAGCGCATCCTCGCGCGCGAGGCCAAGGTCGACTATCGACGTGTCGAGGCGGCGAGCGTGAAGATGCCGGCCTGCTTCACCAGCGCAGAGGGCAAGCGCCTGTTCGTGCGCATGTTCGCGACGCTGCAGCTCAACGCGCACTTCATCTCGGTGATCGCGCGCACGCGCCTGGACCCCGAGGACGTTGCGCGCGTCGAGACCGCGCTGCGCGAGCGCCTGGATGCCGTTTCCACCGCGCTGGACCGCGCCATCGACGGCGCTGAAGCGCTCTTCAAGGCGCACGGGATCACGCGCGTGGCGACCTACGACACCCGCGCGCTGGAGATCGAGGTGGGCGTGCTGTCATCGAGCGGGCGGCGCTACCTGGAACTGCTGGGCAAGCTCGACCAGCTGATGCCCTTGCTGCAGACGCTCGAGATCCACGAGGTCATCACCACGCGCGAGGTGGACAAGCAACGTGCGCTGGTGAAGCGCCAGGTGCGCGGCGTCGCCACGGCGGCACGCAACTTCGCGTCAGGCCTGCGGCGGCGCATGAACGCACCGGAGGTCGAGATCGAGGGGCAGGGTGATTCAGTCGAAGAGACGACACCCGATGGAGCGAGTGTCTTGACCGGCGAGGACGCGACGGTCTCCGCCTTGCCGCCCGCCGCGTCGGTGACCGGGGCTGCTGAGTCCGGCGAAGCCGAGAACGATGAAACCCCGGCGCCGCGAGTCGCCACCATGTAGCGCCCGCGCAAGGCCGCCGTTTCGCAGGCGCGTGCTTCGCTCGACGTGCGTTCACTGATCGCCGGCGTTACGGTCTCAAGCAGGCGCATGCCGGCCTTACGGGTCGCGGCGCTACTCCCATCGAAGGTCGATGGCGTCGCAGTCGACACCTGCCTTGATCCCCATTGAGGCGACCAGCGGCAGCGCTGGCAGCTACTTTCCGGGACCGGGCATTAGCGCCGGTCCGCACGAACCGCCAGCTGGGAACGCGCTGGCGGTTGACCTTGAGTCTTCGCGTTTCTCGCCGCAGCGATCCGACCGTGACCCTTCGCTGCCGCAACGAGCTGGTCATGCCTTCGGGCGGAGCCGTCCGCCGCGGAGATCGAACATGCCCATGCGGACCACTTTGGCCGGCGGCCCCGCCGCAGCCACACCCTCAAACGCGACCGAGTCCGGCGCGGCCGCCAACCCCTCACCCTGCTTGCCCGACACGGGCTTCCTGCGCCAACGTCAAGTGCTTGCGTTCGTGCCGATCTCGAAGTCCACGCTGTGGCGACAGGTCCGTGCGCGCTCGTTTCCGAGCCCGGTGAAGCTGTCGGCCGGGATCACGGCCTGGCGTGCCGAGGATGTGCGGCGCTGGATCAGCGAGCAGGGCGGCAGTTAGACGGCGGGCCGCGCAGGCGGCCGCGGCGGCGCCGAAATCGACGCCAGCACTTTCAGCGCCTGCTGCGAGTGACGCGTCGGCACGAACAGGTGGTCGTGGTGATAGCCCGCGACCACGTTGCAGGGGATATCGGCGTCCGCCAGGCGCCCGGCCAGCGTCGCGATGAATCCCACGGCGTCGAGGGCCGAATGAACCGTGAGCGTGATGAGGTGCGACTCGAAGACATAGGGCACGGCCGAGTCATCCGCCTGCGCCTTCTCCACGATCGCGGTGACGCCCTCGGCCTCCCGAAAGGTGCAGATCGGGTCCAAGCCGGGTGGGATGCGGAAGTCCGGAAAACTGCAGTAGACGAAGGTCTCGGGGTGAAGCTGCGGGGCCATCTCACGCCGCAGGGTCTCCAGGTCGCGTTCGCCACTCATCCGGGGCTCTCCTTGCTTGTGTGGGAAGGCTGGTTTCTGTAACGGATTATGAGGACTCGGCGGGGCGAGACGCGGCTCTAGCACGCGGTTTAGCGAAGCTGACCGGAGGCCAAAGTTGCTAAACGACCTCCACGCGGCGCAGTGCGCTGCTAGCTTCGATACCCGGGCCGTTGCAGGGGCGTTTCCGCTGGCGAGAAGCCGGTGGGACGCGCGATGCGATGCCGCTCGAGGAAGGAGTTTCCGGACATGTTGACGCATTCGGAAGTCCTCGGGGACCAGTCGGAACTGCGCGCACAGTTGCAGCGCGACGGCAGCGCGCACCGCGAGTTGCTGCGGCTGAACTGGGCGCGGCCCCTCGGCGACATCGCCTTCGATTGGGCCGCCATCCTGGCCGCGACGGCGGCCGTGGCCTGGGTCGGGGCGGGGACGATGCCGCTGGCGGTGCTCGTCGTCGCCAACCGGCAGCGCGCCCTGGGCAACATCCTGCACGATGCGGGGCATCGCAACCTTTGCCGAACGCGGGGCGTAAACGATGCCGTCGCGGGGCTGCTCGTCGCGCCACTGCTGTTCGCGTCGCTGGAAAGGTATCGAGCGGACCACTTCAGGCACCACATGCAACTGGGCGCGGCAGGGGGTGATCCCGACCTGATCGATCCGCCGGAAACACTGCCGCGTCATTGGCTGGCGAGTTATCTGCGCCAGGTCTTCTCTCTGCGTGCCTGGTGGGGCAGCTTCTTCGGGCACCTCGGGGTCGCAGGCGTGTCGTGGTCGAGCCGGGTCGGCATCGTGGCATGGTGGGTCGGCGCGCTTGCGCTGCTGGTCGAGTTCACCGGCACGCACTTCACGCTGACGTTCCTCGGGTTGTGGCTGCTGGCGCGCGCCACGGCCTTTCACCTGATCACGACACTGCGCGAGATGTGCGACCACTTCGGCCTGCGGCCGGGCGGCATCCTGAGCTTCACGCGCGACATGGCCGTGCGCGGCCCAGCGCGCTGGTTGATCCACCCGCGCAACAACGGCTACCACCTGACCCATCACCTGCTGCCGGCCGTCCCGTACTACCGTCTGCCACAAGCGCATGCGCTCTTCCGGCGCCTGCCCGCGTACCGGGAACATGGGACGGTCTGCGACGCGTACTTCGCCGGCCTTACCGCGGTCGTGCGGGCCTGGGAGAGGGGGGCCAGATCATGACGACACGGGTGCTCGGCGTGCTGCAAGTGGCAGCCTTGCTGGTGTCGGCGAGCTACGGCATCGGCTTCCTGTTCGGCTCGGGGGAGATGGCGCTGTCGCAAGGCATGGCGGGCGGCCTGTACGGTGTCGCGACTGCCCTCGGCATGCTCGCGCTGGCGACTTTCGCCGGCCGACTGTGGAGACTCGGCGTGCCGATCTGGGAGTTGTTCGGGCTGGCTTTCGGCCAGCCGATCCAGCGTGCCGTCGCACTCCTGTCCCTGGTTTGGATGGCCGGCGTGCTGGCGGCTCAGATCGCGGGCGGGGTCGCCATCGCGCAGGTGATCGGTCTGCCGGCGTACTTGTCCCAGGCGCTGGTGCTGGCGCTGATCCTCGGCGCATCCAGGCTCGACCTGCGCGCCGCATCGCGCCTGTTCGCCGCCTGCCTGCTGATCAGCGCGCTCGTGCTCCTCTACGCGCTGGCTGATGCGGGCGGCCTGGCGTTTTACGCGCAGGCCGCACCGTTGTTCGTGAGCGACCTCGGCGGGTTCAGCAAGTCGCGGCTGGTGTCCATCGTGATGGCCGTCGGGCTGCTTGTGTGCCTGGGGGCGGACTACCACCAGTTCGTGCTGGCCGCGCGCCGTCCAACAGTCGCTGCCGCAGGCTGCGTGCTCGCCGGCGTCATCCTGATCGCCGTGGCCTTCCTGCCGCCGGCCCTGGTGCTGGCGCTGCGGGGCACGAGCGAGTTGGATGGGCTGACCGACGCGAAGCAGGTGATCCCCTTTGCGCTGGGACGCGCGGCGGATGGGCTGTGGCCCGGGTTGCAGACGCTGTTACTCGCCGCACTCTCGACGGCGGCGCTGGGTTCTGGCGCGGCGATCGTGCGTGCCATGGCCAGCGCGATGGCAGCCGCGTCGCCCGGCGCGCGCGACACGAGCCATCTCGGCTGGTCGGTTGCAGCGCTGGCTGCGGGAGGCCTGCTGGCCGCTCGCGGGCAGGGTATCGTGGAGACCATGGTGTCGGTGAACGTCGTTTACCTCGCCAGTGTCGGCTGGCTGTTCGTGCTGCTGCTGCGCGGGGCGACGCTTCCAGCGTTCCAGGCCGGCCTGGTGATGGGTTCCGGACTGGCCGCGTCCGGTGCGGCCTACCTAGCGGGCTGGGCAGGATGGATCGAAGGCGACACCGATACCGCGTCGCTGGTCCTCGGGCTCGGCGTATCGACCATCGTGGGCTTGATTTGCGCTGTAGGAGCGCCGCGGTCAATCAGGGTCGGCGGCCTTCGGCGCTGACCCTTCCGCATCGGGAGTGGGCTGCTCCGCACGCGGCAGCAGTTGAGACTGCGCGTGGCGGACCACGAGGTCCGTGATCTCGCGCGAGAGCGGCGGCTCCATTTCCCAGTGATGCCAGTGCAGGTTGACGAGCACCGGCTCTTCGGGTGCGAGGTCGACAAGCTCGCCGCGTCCGGCCGTCGCGGCGGCCTGCAGGCTCGGCACCAGCCCGTAGCCGATTCCGGCGGCGACACCTTCCATCAGGATCATCGGAGAGGGCAGGTAGTGGCGCGGGTAGCGGTCCACCGCGAAACCGAACCGCCGCTTGAGAAAGTCGTCGTGCAGTGAATCCTTGCGGTTGAACAGGATCGCCGGCGCGGTGAGGACGGCCTGCACGTTCAGACCTTTCGGAAAGTACTCCGCTGAAAAGGCCGGTGTGGCGTAGCAGCGGTACTCCATCGCACCGAGACATTCGGCCAGAAAGCCCCCTGCGGGTTTGGCGTCGGTCGAGACGCAGCCGATGACCTCGCCGCGTGCCAGCCGCCCCGACGTGTGGTCCTGGTCGTCGGTGACGATCTCCAACGCCACCTGCCGGCGCAGCAGCAACTCCCACAAGGCGCGCGGGAACCAGGTCGCGAGCGAGTCGGCATTGACCGCGATGGCCAGTGGCACGGGTACATGCGGGCCGGCCTGGGGCTTCAGTTCGTTCAACGTCGCGCCTTCGAGCAGGCGCAGCGCCTTGACGTGGCGCAGCAGAACCTCGCCCGCGGCAGTGGGTACGACGGGCTTCTCGCGAACCAGCAGCACCGTCGTCAATGACTCCTCGAGGGCCTTGATGCGCTGTGACACCGCCCCGCGCGTGATGTTGAGCAAGGCCGCGGCGCGTTCGAAGCTGTGCGCCTCAGCCACCGTCGCGAAGGTTTCCAGCTGATCGCGATCGAGCATTCTTTGGCTCCCTGTTCAGCGTTTCTGCGCGCCGACGAAACTCCCTAAACGCCGATCGGCCGCGACGCGTTCAACCTAGCATTTCGATACCGACGTTCCCATTGAGTGGCTTGTCGATTTTGGCGCAGGAAACGGCACGTTGTGCACGGTCGCGTTGCACCCGGTAACCACGAGGTCGAAGGCGCGTGAGCCGGTGCCGAAATCACGGGCCGGGCCGCATCGTTTCGGCTGTCGGGGCAGGGGCCAGTGGGGAACGATGGACATGTTCGACAAGAGTCGGAGGGCATGCCATGGACGACGATGAACCAGGTTCCACGGGGGCTGCCGCGATACAGGCGGTGGCCATGCTGCGCGCGGTGATCGACGGCCGCACCTATGAATCGGTGGCCGCGGATTTCGGCATCACGCGCACGGCCGTCGAGCGGCGCGTCAAGGTGGTGGCCATGCGCCTATGCAGGGAAGTCGGCATCGAAGGCATGAACGACGGCGCCACCGCGTTCGTGCGCCGCCTCCGGGAGCGGCGCGTCGCCATCCTGCACGCCCTGGAGCGATTCGAGCCGGCCGCGGGCAACGCCCCGAAAGGGGATCGGGTGGTGAGTGCGGACGAGATCGCCAGAGCGGTAATTCGCATCCGCGGCCGCAGCGCCCAGCCCGCGCGCGACGTGGCCTTGTTCTATACGCTGTTCGTCACCGGCGCGCGCCCGCTGGAGATCGTGCGGCTGCAAGTCCGTGACTACCTGCAAGCCGATGGCGAGGTGCGCCGCGAGTCCGAGATGCCGGCTGCCGCCAGCATCTCCGGCAGGTCAAGGCCGCTCTACTTCGCGAGCCGGAAGCTGGACGAGGCGCTGGAGGCCTACCTCGCGGAGCGAGTGGCGCGGGGCCATGGGGTCGCCGCGACCAGTGCCTTCCGCGGTCTCGACTCGGCCAGCCCCTTGTTCCTGGGCGCGACGGGAGAGGGCTTCCGCATCACGCAGTACGGCGCCGAGGGGCGGCGGCGCTGCCTCTGCCGCCCGATCCTGGAGACCTACCGCAAGCTGTTCCGCTACGCAGAACTGGAGTGGGCGACGCCACTGTCGATCCGACGCACGGTGGTCGCTCGCCTGTACGACCGCGGTGCCGACGAGGAGCAGGTCGGCCTTGTGCTGGGCATCAGCGAACGCAGCGCGGTGCGCGAGCAGTTCCCACGCACCAGACCGAGCATGACAAGCTTGGTCAAGGAATTGGTCTGAAGGCCCGTGCGATACGGCCATGGTCATGGTGCTGGGCGGTGGGTGGGTGGGAGATGAAGGCCTTCATAGCGCACTGCCGTCACACCAGAGAGGCAACTCGTGTCATCAACTGATGTCCTAAGCCGGACGAGCCAGAACCAACGCCCCCGTGGACGCCGATCTTCTGCGCTACTGCCCCGTCTGCGATGGCCACGAGTCCAAAGGCAAGCGCATCGGCGTCTTCGGCAATTCGGTGCACGGGGTGAGGGAGGCAGCCTTTCTGCGTCACTTCAGTGCCGATGTCTGGTTCATTGAGGTCGAGGGGCGGGTTACCGACATTCAAGAGCGAAATCTCGTCGATGTCGCGGTGCCAGGAACGCCGTTTGCCCGGGTTTGGAAGGGGCGCGGAACTGCCGTCAGCCTCGACGACGACCCACCGCCGCCCTCGACAAGAAAGGCCACCATGGACCCCAAGAGCCAAAGCACTCACTCGATGATGAAGATGGGCTGGGGCCGCTTCTTCGCGATGATCGCCACGTCGACGATCGTGATGTTTCCGCTGATGTACCAATTGGTCTACAGCGCCGATCACGTTACCTTCAGCCTGACGCGGCTGGTGTCGTCGGTCGTCATGGGCTGCGTGATGGCGGTCATCATGCTGGCCTTTATGTGGAAGATGTACGCCGGGCCAAGGACGAAGCTGGCAATCCTGGTCGGCTCCATCGTGCTCGGTGTCATCATCCTCGCGATCAACCGTCAGCAGACACTGATCGGCGATGTCAATTTCATGAATTCGATGATTCCGCATCACTCGATCGCCATCAACAACGCGCGCAAGGCCGACATCCGCGACCCCCGCGTGCGCAAGCTGGCCGACGAAATCATCCGCTCACAAGTCAAGGAAATCGCCGAAATGAAGCTCCTCGTGGACGACATCAAGGAGAACGGAGCGCGCGGGTCGGTGACCTTGCCGCCGAGGACTGCAGAGCTGACGCCGGACATGAAGCCGGAGATTGAGCAGGCGGTCCGGTAAACAAAACGGCGGATGTCGCTCGGGATAGCTTGCGTTCTAGAAGGAACTGCGTCGACCGGAAGCGGGCGTTGAAGGATGACCGCCACTGAACCCGGGTGCTCGGATCAGTCCGTTCAAACAGGCGCTGAACGACAGTATGCGGTCATAGTGAGTTTTGGGGTCGAACATCATCGAGAACGCGTTTCGCGCCAGGGTCGGCGCCGGCACGTTCTTGAAGACACGCCCGGCCAGGTCGAACTCGGACTCATGGCACGGGCAGTAGAAGCCACCCGGTCAGGCGGTCCCGATGTCAGGCGCGCCTGGCGTCGGGCGGAAGTTCGGGATGCAGCCCAGGTGGGTGCAGATTCCGACCACCACCGCGATCTCCGGCTTGACGGATTGATCGGCGTTGACGGTGTATTCCGGCTGCTCCGAGCGGCGCGAGCCCGGATCCGCCAGCAGGTCGTCGTGGTGCGTCAGCGAGTTCAGTGCAAGGTGCGATCTGCACTCGACGACGCAACAGCGTCACACCGGCGCCGGCTCACAGGGTATGTGCAAGGATGTCCATGGCTTCGAACCCCCGCTCAGCCCTGCCCGAGCTTCGCGCCGCGCAGGCGCAGTGCGTTGAAGATCACCGAAGCCGAGCTCAGGCTCATCGCCAGGGCCGCGATCAGCGGCGACAGCAGCCAGCCGGTGACGGGGAACAGCACACCGGCAGCCAGTGGCACCCCCAGCGCGTTGTAGACAAACGCAAAGCCCAGGTTCTCCTTCATGTTGGCCACGGTGGCCACCGACAGCGCCCGTGCCGTCGCGATGCCTCGCAGGTCCCCTTTGACGAGCGTGAGTTGGGCGCTGTTCATCGCCACGTCGGTGCCCGTGCCCATCGCGATGCCAACATTGGCCTTGGCAAGCGCCGGCGCATCGTTGATCCCGTCGCCGGCCATCGCGACCACACGGCCTTCCTTCTGCAGCTTCTCGACCAGCGCGAGCTTGTCGGCGGGCTTGACCTCGCCGTGCACTTCATCGATGCCAAGGCGCTTGCCGACCGCTCGCGCGGTGGTCAGACCATCGCCCGTGGCCATCACGATGCGCAGACCGGATTGGCGCAGCGCGGCCAGCGCGTCGGGCGTCGTCGCCTTGACCGGATCGGACACCGCCAGCAGCCCGGCCAACTGGCCATCGACTGCCAGATGCATGACGCTGGCGCCTTGGCTTCTCAGCTCTTCGGCCTGGGCCTTCAGCGCGGCCACCTGCACGCCGAGTTGGTCCATCAAGGCCGTATTGCCCAGTGCAAGGGCCTTGCCTTCGACACTGCCGCGCACGCCGATGCCGGATTCGGAATCGAACTGCTCGGGCTTGGCCAGGGTCAGCCCCTGCTCACGCGCGGCCGCGACAATGGCCGCGGCCAATGGATGCTCGCTGCCCTGGTCAAGGCTCGCAGCCAGGCGCAGCACGTCAGGGTCCGTGAAGCCCGCGGAGGCGACGGCCTTCTCGAAGGCGGGCCGACCCTCCGTGAGCGTGCCGGTCTTGTCGACGATCAGCGTGTCGATCTTGCGCAGGTTCTCGATCGCCGCCGCGTCGCGGAACAGCACGCCGCTGGTTGCTCCCTTGCCGGTGGCGACCATGATCGACATCGGTGTGGCCAGGCCCAATGCGCACGGGCAGGCGATGATCAGTACCGCCACGGCGTTGATCAGACCGAAGGCCCAGCTGGGCTGCGGCCCGAAGAAGCCCCAGGCGAAGAAGGTCAGCAGGGCGATGCCGACGACGGTGATCACGAAGTAACCCGCCACCACATCGGCCATGCGCTGCATCGGGGCCCGCGAACGCTGTGCCTGGGCGACCATCTGCACGATCTGCGACAGCACGGTGGCCGAGCCGACATGTTCCGACCGCATCACCAGCGCGCCGCTGGTGTTCATCGTGGCGCCGATCAGCTTGTCGCCCACGCGCTTGGTCACGGGTAGCGGTTCGCCGGTGAGCATCGATTCGTCGAGTGCACTGCTGCCTTCGACGACGATGCCGTCCACCGGCACCTTCTCGCCGGGCCGTACGCGCAGTTGGTCTCCCACATGCACGTTGGACAGCGGCACGTCTTCTTCGCTGCCGTCCGCATTGATGCGACGCGCCGTCCTGGGCGCCAGGCCCAGCAGCGACTTGATCGCGGCCGAGGTCTGCGAGCGTGCCTTCAGCTCCAGGATCTGGCCGAACAGGGTCAGCGAGATGATGACCGCAGCCGCTTCGAAATACACCGCGACGACGCCATCGACGACGAAGGTGGCCGGAAAGATTTGCGGCGCCACGGTGGCGACGACGCTGTACAAGAAGGCCACGCCGGTGCCCAGGCCGATCAGCGTCCACATGTTCGGACTGCGGTGGATCACCGACTGCACGCCGCGGGCATAGAACGGCCACCCCGACCACAGCGCCACCGGCAGCGTCAGGACGAGCTCGATCCAGGTCTGCGTCCGGGGCTCGAACCAGCCGAGCCGGTGACCCCCCATGGCCAGAAACGTGACCACCACGGTGAACGGCAGGGTCCACCAGAAGCGGCGCGTGAAGTCGACCAGTTCGGGGTTTTCTTCGTCTTCCAGTTCGGGCAGCACGGGCTCGAGCGTCATACCGCACTTGGGGCAGCTGCCGGGGTGGTCCTGGCGGATCTCCGGATGCATCGGGCAGGTGTAGATCGTGCCGGGCGACTGGGCCTGGGGCTCGGATTGAACCGCTGCGGCATCGCCGCCGGCGTAGCGCTCCGGTTCGGCGACGAATTTCGCCCGGCACTTCGCGCTGCAGAAGTAGTACGGCCGTCCGGCATGCTCGACGTGATGCTCGGATTGCGACGTGACGGCCATGCCGCATACCGGATCCTTGAGGCCTTGCGCCGTTGGTGCTGCAGGCGGATGGTGATGCGCGTGTGCGCCATGGTCGTGACGCGAGGGCGTGTCCATGGTTTCAGCCCTCCTTGTCGCCAGGCTTGTTCGGCCGCGAACCGCCAGCGCCATGTCCGCCATGCCCGCCGTGACCGTGGAACAGGTGCATCAACGGGCAGGCGAGCAGCAGCAGGTAGATCCAGTTGCCGGTGACATGGCTCCAGTGCTCGCGAAGCAGGTAGAAGCCAAAGATCACGGCCACCATCAACAAGGCCACCTTCAGCGCGCCGTGCACGCGGGACGCTCGCTGGGGTGCAGGCTGATGTTCGTGATGGGTCGTCGTCATTCGAATCCTCCTTGCGGATGGATCGGTGCGAAGGGTATCGATCGCTGTTTCAACATAGACCTTAACATCATGTGAACGTCAAGGCCGATCTCAAAGGCGCTGGCACGACGCTCAGGACTTGCCCGCGGCATCGCGGTCGAGCAAGGCCTTGCGCTCTTCATACTGGTCGGGCGATCTCCTCGATCTCCCGATGGCGCGACCCCTGGCGCTTGCCTGGCTGACTCGCCAGCCCACCGCGACGCCCGCCAGCACCCGACTGGAGATTCCATCTCCCAGTCCGGGGCTGCCACTGCGCACCCACTTCTCGCGACTCGCGTTATCGCCGTCCGCGGTGCACCCGACCGTCATCGTCGCTTCCGTGTTCCGGCTTGACTCTGTACCCGCGTACGGAGCTCAGACTCGGACATCCGCGCTCTGGCAATGCATGCACCGCACACAGGGCCCTCCACTCAATAGCAATCCAAACTATTCGACCCGGATGGTGCCCATCATGCCGGCCTCCTTGTGCCCGGGGACCAGGCAAGCGTAGGTCACGGTGCCGGCCTTGGCGAACTGCCAGACGATGCCGCCGCGCTGTCCGGGGGCCAGCGTGATCTGGTTGGCCTCCTTGTGCACCATGCCCGGCATCTTGCGCATCATGGCTGCATGCTCGTCGATTTCCTCGGCCGTGCCGATCACCATCTCATGCGGCATCTTGCCCTTGTTGACGATGTAGAAGCGCACGGTCTCGCCGGCATTGACGGTGACCTGATCGGGCGCGAATCGCATGGTGTCGTTCATCTCCAAGGCGATGGTGCGGCTGGCCTTGGCCGGGTCACCGGCCGTGCCGGCCATGGACGCATGGGCATCGCCGTGCATGCCAGCCATGTCGCGACCGGCCATCGCCGGGGCGCCGTCCTTCATGTCACCGTGCATGCCGCCGTGGTCGCCCGCGGCGAAAACCAGCGCGGGCACGGCGAGTACGGCAGCGGACGACAGCGACTTGAGGATGCGATTCATGGGCATTTCTCCGATTAGAGGTTGTGCGGTAGGAGCAGGAGGTTGACGGCGCCGCAGCGCGCGCCGAAGGTGGACACGGTCAAAACCAGAAGCGCACGCCGGCTACATAGCGAGTGTTGCGGGCGCGTTCGCCCGCGGCCCTGGCCAGGTCGGCGGTCTCGCCGAACCGGCCGGACCATTCGACGCCGACATAGGGCGCGAACTGGCGACTGAATTCGTAGCGCAGCCGAACTCCGGCGGTGACATCGGACAAGCCCTTGCCAAGGTCACTTTCTGCATCGCTCTTTCCGTACAGATTGGCTTCGATGCGCGGCTGCAGGATGAGTCGCTGCGTGATCAGTGCCTCGTACTCGGCTCCGAGCCGCAGCGCCGTGCGGCCGCCATCGCCGATGTAGGCAGTGGCATCCACTTCGAACCAGTACGGGGCCAGTCCTTGCACGCCGAAGGCCAGCCACCGGCGGTCCGGGCCGATGCCGCTGTCGTAGCGCAGGCCGAGCTGGGCGTCCCAGAACGTGGCGACGGCGTGGCTCCACAGTGCCTCGGTTCGTGCCTCCTGGACCTTCCCGTGGGCAACCTCTCCTTCGGCCTTGATCACCAGCCGGTCATAGTCGCGGCCGAACCAGGCGACGGCGTCGTAGGCCTGCGAGTTGCTGCCGTTCGATCGCACTGCCTCGAGGCTGTCGAACAGCACCGTTGCAACGGTCTGCTCGTCGCCCAGTCGCAGCAGCCGCTTGCCCTGCATGGCATACGGACCCGACTCCAGGGTGTAGCCGCCGGAGTAGGCGTGCGGATCCCGGGTGTCGGCGGGTGCGGGCATGCCGGCTGCAGGCATCGGGTCGTGCTGCATGCCCGGCATCGGCGCGTCCTGCGCGGCGCGGGCCGTGGTGGCTCCCAGGGCAAACGCCAGCGTCGCGATGACCAGTGGAATGCGGGTGGTTCGAGTCATGTGATGATTCGGGTTCGTTGTGCGCATGCTCAGGCCACCACCACTTCGCGGAACATGCCCGCATCCATGTGAAAGGCCAGGTGGCAATGCCAGGCCCAGCGACCGACTGCATCGGCCGTGGCGAGGAAGCTGATGCGCTGCGCCGGCTGCACGGGAATGGTGTGGCGGCGCACCTGGAAGCGCCCGTCGGGCTGTTCGAGTTCGCTCCACATGCCGTGCAGGTGCATGGGGTGCGTCATCATCGTGTCGTTCTGCAGGATGATGCGCACCCGTTCGCCGTAGCGCAGCGCCACCGGCGTGGACTGCCCGAACTCCAGGCCGTCGAACGACCAGGTGTAGCGCTCCATGTTGCCGGTCAGGTGCAGCTCGAGTTCCCGCTCCGCGCCGCGAGCATCCATCGGGCCACCGGCCGTGCCCAGGTCGGCCAGCGTCAATACCCGCCGCCCGTTGTCGCGCAGTCCGATGCCGGGGTCGTCGAGGTTTGTCCGCGGCGTGTCGACGCGCGCATCGGTGCTCGCGCCGTACTCCGAGCGGGCATGCCGCACCTTCGTGCTCGGGGCCGCGGCTGCGCCGGCCATTCCCGCCATGCCGCCATGCTGGCTGTGGTCCATGGCCATGCCGCCGTGCTGCATGCCGGGCATGGCACCCGTCTTGCCGTGATCCATGCCGGCCATCGGGGCCCTGCCCTGGGCACCGTGATTCATGCCGGACATGCCGGACATGCCAGACATCCCGCCGTGATCCATCTTCCCCATGTCGCCGTGGTCCATGCCGGCCATGGCGCCCATGTCCCCCATCATGTCGGTCATCGTGAGCCACTCGCGGGGGTCGGTCGCCGGCACCGGCGCCGCCAGCCCGGCGCGCACGGTCAGCGTACCGCGCGCGTACCCGCTGCGCTCCATCGACTGTGCGAAAACGGTGTACGCATCGTCCTTGGGTTGAACGATCACGTCGTAGGTCTCGCCGGGTCCGAAGCGGAATTCGTCGACCGTCACCGGCTCGACGTTCACGCCGTCGGCGGCCACCACGACCAGTTTCAGCCCCGGGATGCGCACGTCATAGAAGGTGTTGGCGGCGCCGTTGATGAAGCGCAGACGCACCCGCTCGCCGGGCCGGAACAGGCCGGTCCAGTTGCCGGCCGGCGTGGTGCCGTTCATCAGGTAGGTCAGCGTTGCCGCCGACAGGTCCGCCAGGTCGGTCGGGCTCATGCGCATCTGGTTCCACATGCGTCGCTTGTCGACCGCCGCCTTCACGCCTGCACTCGACGCGTCGCGGAAGAAGTCGAGCACGGTGGGCCGGTTGAAGTTGTAGTAGTCGCCCTGGGCCTTGAGCTTGGCGAAGACCCGCATCGGATCCTCGTCGGTCCAGTCCGACAGATGTACGGTGTGGTCGCGATCCGCGCGGATCGTCTCGCCGTCGCGCGGGTCGATGACGATCGCACCGTACATGCCGGTCTGCTCCTGCATGCCCGAATGCGAGTGGTACCAGAAAGTGCCGCTCTGCTCGACCTTGAAGCGATAGGTGAAAGTCTCGCCGGGTGCGATGCCGGCGAAGCTGATGCCCGGCACACCGTCCATCTGGTAGGGCAGGATGATGCCGTGCCAGTGGATGGACGTGGCCTCGCGCAGCCGGTTGGTGACGCGGATGGTCACCTCGTCGCCTTCGCGCCAGCGCAGGGTCGGCGCCGGGATCGAGCCGTTGATGGCCGTGGCCATGCGCGGCGATCCGGTGAAGTTGACGGGCACCTCGGTGACTTCGAGATTGAATTCAGTGCCGCGCAGAATCTGCGCCGGGGTCGCGCCAGCCGCGCTGGACGCCGCGCGGGCAGGGCGCGCCAGCTGGGACAGCCCCAACATCACGCCGCCGGCCACGAGACCGTGCACGAATCGTCGCCGGGCGGGTTGCGGCAGCGCGAGCACCGTTGAACGAGGGTAAGACATCAGCTCACGTCTCCAAAGATTGGGGCGGTGATGCGTCGAACTGATCGGTCGGTGCATCACGCCAATGGGATGACAGGCATGTTCGGCCGTGGCCCGCGACCGCCACATGACGACCGCATTACATTCATGTCATGCAGCGGTCATGTCGCTGGCGCCTGGACAAACCTAGAGTGAACTCGACACGCGGCATACCTACGGCGCGAGACCGTTCGGGGCACCGACGTACATCAAGGCAGTCATGAAACTTCTGGTCGTCGAGGACGAAGCCAAGACTGGCGAATATGTTCGCCAGGGGCTCAGTGAAGCCGGGTTCCTGGTCGAGCTGGCGCGGACCGGGCTCGACGGCCATCACCTGGCCATGACGGGCGAGTTCGACCTGCTCGTGCTCGATGTGATGTTGCCCGATGTGGACGGCTGGCGCATCCTGCAATCCCTGCGTCAGGCCGGCAAGCACACGCCGGTGCTCTTCCTGACCGCGCGCGACAGTGTGGACGACCGGGTGAGGGGACTGGAGCTGGGCGCAGACGACTACCTCGTCAAGCCCTTCGCGTTTTCCGAACTGCTGGCACGGGTGCGTACGCTGCTGCGCAGGGGCAACGTACCGCCTGCGGTCGACCGGCTCCAGGTGGCCGATCTGGTGCTGGACCTCCCGAAGCGGCGCGCCACGCGCGCCGGCCAGCGGATGAACCTGACGCAAAAGGAGTTCGCGTTGCTCGAACTGCTGGTTCGGCGCCGCGGTGAGGTGCTGCCGCGATCGCTGATCGCATCGCAGGTCTGGGACATGAATTTCGACAGCGATTCCAACGCCATCGACGTGGCGATTCGCCGACTGCGCGCAAAGGTCGACGACGCCTTCGAGCTCAAGCTGATCCAGACCGTGCGCGGCATGGGCTACATGCTGGACCTGCCCGATGCGCAGTGAGGGCGCGCGGCGGCGCCCTTTGTCGCTGGCGCTGCGCATCACGGCCGTGCTCGGTGTCGTGATGACCGCGTTGCTCGTCGTGTTCACGGTGCGTGTCGTGAAGTCGATGGAGGCGCACTTCGCCGAGCAGGACCTCGGCGAGTTGCAGGCCGTAGCCGACTCGCTGGCTTCGGCCCTGGGGCCTGCGCCCGCCGCGGACGATCCGCGTGACCTGGAACGACGGCTTTCGCGCGCCGTGGCGGGGCACCACGGCGTCTACTTCAACGTCCGCGACGGGGCCGGTGTCACGCTGTTCGGTACCGCGCCGCAAGGCCTGCTCGAGGTCGCGAGTTCGACGCCTGCCGCCGACCGGTTGGAACCGAATTCGCTTCGGACCTGGCAAGCCGGCGGAACTGCGTACCGAGGCACCCTGCTGCAGATCCGCGGCGAATCGGTGTTGGTGGCGGTGTCGATGCAGCCGCATCTTGGCTACCTCGCCGAACTCAGGCGCGCTCTGTGGTGGGGAACCGCCGTCGCCTGCGTGGTCGCCGTGTTGGCCGCGTGGCTGGCCGTGCGCTGGGGCCACGCACCGCTGCGGCGGATCAGCGCGACGGTGCGCGGCGTGACGTCGGATCAGTTGCACTTGCGGCTGTCGCCGAGTGAAGTGCCTGTCGAACTGGACCCGCTCGTGACCTCGTTCAACGAGATGCTGGACCAGCTGCAGACGAGCTTTGCGCAACTGACCCACTTCTCCGCCGACATCGCGCACGAGTTGCGCACGCCGGTGACCAATCTGACGACCCAGACCCAGGTTGCGTTGTCCAAGGCCCGATCGTCGGAGGCCTATCGGGAAGTCTTGTACTCCAGCCTCGAAGAACTGGAACACATGGGCAAGATGATCGGGGACATGCTGTATCTGGCCCAGTCCGACCACCACCTGAGCAGGCCCGACCTTTCGGAAGTCAATCTCGCGGCCGAAGTGCGAGCACTTTTCGACTACTTCGAGGCCTGGGCCGAGGAGGCGGGCGTTGAATTGACGCTGGCAGGTGCCGCGCCTGCCGTGCGGGGTGACCGGTCTATGCTGAGACGGGCCTTGAGCAACCTGATCGCCAATGCGCTGCGCTACACGCCGCGGGGCCGGCAACTGTCCGTGACCTTGTCCGCGGCCGGCTCGTCAGTTGAAGTGGCGGTCGCCAACCCCGGACATGACATCCCGGCGGAGCACCTGCCGCACCTGTTCGATCGCTTCTACCGCGTCGACCCGGCGCGTCAGCACAAGGGTGATGGTGTCGGGCTCGGCTTGGCGATCGTGAAGTCGATCATCGAGGCCCATGGTGGCAAAGTGCGCGTCGAATCGTCCGCGGGCCTGACCCGTTTCTTCATCGTCATGCCCCTGGCCGGGCCCCCGGGGGATATGGCTGCGGATTCGGCGTGAAACGCAGCTGTGGCGCGACCACCAGCGGTTGATTTCCACGCGAGCGTTCAGGCGCGCCGCCGCGATCGGTCACAGGGATGAGGCACGAAGCCCGACTGCACAGCACACCGTAGAATCCGATGCACCAGCACCCAAGCCGTCGGCGTGGTGTGTGGTGTGGATCACGCTGGCCCATGTTCTTGCCGATCACAGCCGTCCCCGGGGTTTCATGAAGCGATCGTTGTTGCGCTGGATTGCGCGTTGCTTGGTTGGCGTGCTGCTGTTCGGCCAGTTGGCGATCGCGGCCTACGCCTGTCCGGCACTGCATCCGGGCGTGATCGCAGCGGAGCAGGGCGCAAGGCCTCCCGCTGCGGCTCACGACGCGCAAGCCACGTCGACGTCCAACTTCTTCGATTCGATGGGTGTAGGCGACCCGGCGTCGCCCAACCTGTGCGCTGAGCATTGCAAGGCCGGCGATCAGAGTGGTCATGCCCCCAGCATCGTCGTTCCGGTCGCATGGCCGGTCGCGTTGTACGAGAGCCCCGCTCGGCCGCCCATCGCACCCGCCCCTCGTCCCACGGCGGATTCGCTCAGCGACCTGGTAGCCGCTTCCCCCCCGCACGCCATCCTTCACTGCGTGCGCAGAACCTGACCCTCCAGCCGACGATGCGCTGACGGCCCCTTCGCGGCCGTGGCAGCGCCAAGCGTCGTGCCTGTCGACACGACCGGTGACCCGCCCCGGCATCGCGATCGACGGCGCAAACGGTTCGTTCCGTGTCTGGAGTGTCCATGTCCCGTCTTCTTCGGCGTCCCAATGCCCGGGTGCGCCTGCGTCCATCTCGAGGCGCAATCTTCTTGCTGGCCTGCCTCGCCGCAGCCCCGCTGCAGGCGCAACCCCCGCTCACGCTCGACGACGCGTTGCGCGCGGCCCAGCTGCGATCGCGCCAGCTCTCTGCACAGGATGCTGCGGCCCTGGCCGCACGCGAGATGGCGGTGGCCGCCGGCCGGCGGCCCGACCCGGTCATCAAGGGTTCCTTGACCAACCTGCCGATCGACGGGCCGGATCGCTTCAGCATCACGCGCGACTTCATGACCATGCGATCGATCGGCGTGATGCAGGAGTTCACGCGCGAAGACAAGCGCGTCGCGCGTTCGGCGCGCTTCCAGCGCGAGGCCGAGCTGGCGCAGGCCGGGCGGTTGGAGGCGCTGGCCGATCTGCAGCGCGAGACGGCCATCGCCTGGCTCGAGCTTCACTACCGCGGCCGTATGCTCGAACTGATGCGGGCCCAGCGTGCCGAGGCGCAGCTGCAGGTCGAGGCCGCCGACGCGGCGTACCGCGGCGGCCGCGGCGCTCAATCCGAGGCTATCGCCGCGCGCTCGACCGTGGCCGCGATCGACGACCGACTCCGGATGACGGAGCGCGACGTCGCGACCGCCCGGACGCGCCTGGCGCGCTGGGTCGGTGAGCCGGCCGGGATTGAGCCGGGTGCGCTGCCGGTCGCCCTCGATCGACCGCCGCTGAGACTCGAAGACCTCGACGCCGTGCTCGAGAACCACCCCCGGATCGCGGCGCTGGCACGCCAGGAGTCGTTGGCGCGTGCCGCGGTCGATGTGGCGCAAACCGACAAGAAGTCGGATTGGAGCGCCGAGCTGATGTTCAGCCAGCGCGGACCGGCGTACTCGAACATGGTGTCGCTGAGTGTCTCGATCCCCTGGCAATGGGACGCGGCCAACCGGCAGGATCGCGAAGTTTCGGCCAAGGCGGCGCTCGTGCAGCGTGTGCGGGACGAGCGTGAAGAGTCCCTGCGGGAGGTCGTGGCGTCGACGCGCAGCGCACTCCAGGCCTGGCAGGCCAACCGCGAGCGGCTCTCGCAGTACGACGTCACCCTGATCCCGCTGGCGGCCGAGCGGGTTCGCGCAGCCCAGGTCGCGTACCGCGGTGCATCGGGACCCCTGGGCGCCGTGCTCGAAGCCCGCCGCGCGGAGCTCGACACCCGCCTGGAGCGTCTGCGCATCGAGATGGAGACCGCAGGCCTGTGGGCTCAGCTCAACTACCTGATCCCGGCCCAGGCACCCGCCTCGTCGCTCAAGGAACAATGAACATGAAGACCCGAGTCCTCCTCCTCGGCGGCCTGGTGGCTGCCGTCGTCCTCGCGCTGGCGGGGTATGCGTTGTATGCCAGCGGCATGCGGCGCGACATGTCCGCAGCCGACCCGGCGGCGACCGATGCGCCGACGCCGGCAGCGGCTGCGCTGGAACCCGTCCCGCAAGGCATCGCCGCAGGCGAAGAAGCCACGCGCCGCCACATCAAGTCGGGCCTCAAGGCCGGCGAAGTGGACCCCCTCACAGGCAAGAAGATCCTCTACTACCACGACCCGATGGTGCCGGGGAACAAGTTCGACAAGCCGGCCAAGTCGCCGTTCATGGACATGATGCTGGTGCCGGTCTACGCCGACGGCGAGGGCGCCGACGGCAGCAAGGTCACGGTCAGCCCACGTATCCAGCAGAACCTGGGCGTGCGTACGGCTGAGGTCGTCGAGACGATGCTCGCGCCCCAGGTCGCCGCGGTCGGCAGCGTGGTGTGGAATGAACGCGACCAGGCGGTCGTGCAGGCACGGGCCACGGGCTTTGTCGAAAAGCTTCATGTACGAGCGACGTTGGACCGCGTGGCCGCGGGCCAGGCCCTGGCCGAGATCTACGTGCCCGACTGGATCGCGGCGCAGGAGGAATTTCTTTCGGTGCGGCGCATGCAGGGCAGCGACCTGGCGCCGCTGGTCGACGGCGCGCGCCAGCGCATGCGTCAGGCTGGTATGAGCGATGCACAGGTCGCGCTCGTCGAAAGCAGCGGCAAGACGCAGCCCCGCATCACGCTGGCCGCGCCGATTGGCGGCATCGTCACCGAGTTGATGGTGCGCGAGGGCACGACCGTGATGGCCGGTGCCACGCTGTTCCGCATCAACGGCACCCGCACCGTCTGGGCCCAGGCCGAAGTTCCAGAAAGCCAGGCGGCGCTGCTTCGTCCCGGCGCCAAGGTGCGGGCATTGTCCCCGGCCGTGCCCGGCAGCACATTCGACGGCAGGGTGCAGGCGCTGCTGCCCGAGGTCGACCCGACCACACGCACCCTGAAGGCGCGGCTCGAACTGGCCAATCCTGGCGGGCGGCTCGTGCCGGGCATGTTCGTGCAGATGCAGTTCGCCGACATGCGCGCTGCCCGCTCGCTGGTCGTACCGACCGAGGCCGTGATCCAGACCGGAACACGAACCGTCGTGATGCTCGCCGAAGACAACGGACGTTTCCGCCCCGTCGACGTCGAGACCGGCATCGAGACCGGCGGCCAGACCGAGGTCCGGCGCGGGTTGCAGGCGGGGCAGCGGGTCGTCGTCTCGTCGCAGTTCCTGATCGATTCGGAAGCCAGCCTGAAGGGCGTGGAAGCTCGCTTGAACAACGACCCCCCACCGCCCTCGGCGGAACGCCACACGGGTGAGGCCAAGGTCGAGTCGCTCGCCCGCGACGCCATCACCTTGTCGCACGGGCCGATCCCGTCGCTGAAATGGGGTCCGATGACGATGGACTTCAAGCCGCCCAAGGCCGGTGCGCCGCGCGGCGTGGCGGCGGGTGACAAGGTCGACTTCGAGTTCTTCATGGACGCCGAGGGCCTGCCGCAGATCACGCGAATGACGCTGGTCCCGCCGCCGCCGGTTTCGTCCGGTGCATCGCCGGCTGCCAAGGCCTCCGGGAGCAGGCCATGATCGCCCGGCTGATCCGCTGGTCGATCGCCAACCGCTTCCTGGTGCTGCTGGCCACGCTGATGATCAGCGCCTGGGGCGTGATCTCGGTGCTGCGCACGCCGCTGGACGCATTGCCCGACCTGTCCGACGTGCAGGTGATCATCCGCACGACCTATCCGGGGCGGGCGCCGCGCATCGTCGAGAACCAGATCACCTACCCGCTGACCACGACGATGCTGTCGGTTCCGGGTGCGAAGACGGTGCGTGGTTATTCGTTCTTCGGCGATAGCTTCGTCTACGTGCTGTTCGAGGACGGCACCGACCTGTACTGGGCGCGCTCGCGCGTGCTCGAGTACCTGAACCAGGTGCAGGCAAGGCTGCCGGCCAACGCCCGCGCGCAGCTCGGGCCCGATGCCACCGGGGTCGGATGGATCTACCAGTACGCGCTGGTCGACCGTACCGGTGCGCTCGACGTCTCGCAGCTGCGCGCGTTGCAGGACTGGTTCCTCAAGTTCGAGCTGAAGTCGGTGCCGAATGTCGCCGAGGTGGCCTCGGTCGGCGGCATGGTGCGCCAGTACCAGGTGCTGCTCGACCCCGACAAGTTGGCCGCCTACCGCATACCGCACACCCGGGTCGTCGACGCCATTCGCCGCGCCAACCAGGAAAGCGGCGGCTCGGTGCTCGAACTCGGCGAGGCCGAGTACATGGTGCGGGCTTCGGGCTACCTGCAGACACTCGACGACTTTCGCAAGGTGCCGCTGCTCAGCACCGACGCGGGCGTCTCGGTGCGCCTGGGCGACGTGGCGCGCATCCAGGTCGGCCCCGAGATGCGGCGCGGCATCGGCGAACTCGACGGCGAAGGCGAGGCCGCCGGCGGCGTGATCGTGATGCGCTCGGGCAAAAACGCTCTCGAGGCGATCGCCGCGGTCAAGGCCAAGCTGCAAGACCTGCAGGGCAGCCTGCCCCGGGGCGTGGAGATCGTGCCGGTGTACGACCGCTCCGGGCTGATCGAGCGCGCGGTCGAGAACCTCGGCCACAAGCTGCTCGAGGAGTTCCTCGTCGTCGCGGTCGTCTGCTTCATCTTCCTGTTCCACCTGCGTTCGGCCTTCGTCGCCATCGTCTCGCTGCCGCTGGGCATCCTGGCCGCTTTCATCGTGATGCGTTACCAGGGCGTCAACGCCAACATCATGTCGCTGGGCGGCATCGCGATCGCGATCGGCGCGATGGTCGACGCGGCGGTGGTGATGATCGAGAACGCGCACAAGCACCTCGAACGTTGGGGGCACGACCACCCGGGAGAGACGTTGCAGGGCGAGTCGCGCTGGCGCGTGATCGGCGACGCGGCGGCCGAGGTCGGGCCGGCGCTGTTCTTCTCACTGCTCATCATCACGCTCAGCTTCATCCCGGTGTTTACGCTCGAAGCGCAGGAGGGGCGGTTGTTCTCGCCGCTGGCCTTCACCAAAACCTATGCGATGGCGGCGGCGGCCGGGCTGTCGGCCACGCTGATCCCGGTGCTGATGGGCTACCTGATCCGCGGGCGCATCCCGGACGAGAAGACGAACCCGCTGAATCGCTTCCTGATCGCCGTGTACCGGCCGTTGCTGAACGGGGTGCTCAAGATGCCGAAGCTGACGCTGGCCGCGGCCGCCCTCGTGCTGGTGGCGAGCCTGTGGCCGCTGCAGCACATCGGCGGCGAGTTCATGCCGCGCCTGGACGAAGGCGACCTTCTCTACATGCCGTCGGCGCTGCCCGGGTTGTCGGCCGGCAAGGCGGGCGAGCTGCTGCAGCAGACCGATCGGCTGATCCGGACCGTGCCCGAAGTGGCCAGCGTCTACGGCAAGGCCGGGCGGGCGGAGACGGCGACCGACCCGGCGCCGCTGGAGATGTTCGAGACGACGATCCAGTTCAAGCCGCGCGAGCAGTGGCGTCCGGGCATGACGCAGGACAAGCTGGTCGAGGAACTCGACCGCATCGTCAAGGTGCCGGGTCTGGCCAACATCTGGGTGCCGCCTATCCGCAACCGCATCGACATGCTGGCCACCGGCATCAAGAGCCCGGTCGGGGTCAAGGTGGCCGGCACGGACCTGGCCACGATCGACCGCGTCACCGGCGAGATCGAGAAGGTGCTGAAGGATGTGCCGGGCGTCAGCAGCGCACTCGCCGAGCGGCTCACCGGCGGGCGCTACGTCGACGTGACGATCGACCGCGACGCTGCCGCGCGCTACGGCATGAACATCGCCGACGTGCAGTCGGTGATCGCTTCGGCTGTCGGCGGCGACACCATCGGCGAGACGGTCGAGGGTCTGCAGCGATTCCCGATCAACCTGCGCTATCCACGCGAGATCCGCGACTCGCTGGAGAAGCTTCGCAAGCTGCCCGTCGTCACCGAGCGCGGCGCGCGGCTGGTGCTGTCCGACGTCGCCGAGATCCGCATCACCGACGGCCCGCCGATGCTGCGCAGCGAGAACGCGCGGCTGTCGGGCTGGGTCTACGTGGACATCCGCGGGCGCGACCTGCGCTCGGCGGTGCTCGATATGCAGCGCGTCGTCGCCGAGAAGGTGGCCTTGCCGCCGGGCTACTCGATCTCGTGGTCGGGGCAGTTCGAATTCCTCGAGCGCGCCACCGCCAAGCTCAAGGTGGTGGTGCCGTTCACGCTGCTGATCATCTTCGTGCTGCTGTACCTGACCTTCAAGCGCTTCGACGAAGCGCTTTTGATCATGGCGACCTTGCCGTTCGCGCTGGTGGGCGGCGTCTGGCTGCTCTGGCTGCTGAGCTACAACCTGTCGGTCGCGGGCGCGGTGGGCTTCATCGCGCTGGCCGGCGTGGCCGCCGAGTTCGGCGTCATCATGCTGCTGTACCTGAAGCAGGCCTGGGACGAACGCATCGCCGCTGGGACAATCTCCAACGAGGACCTGCTCGAGGCGATACGCGAAGGTGCAGTGCTGCGTGTGCGGCCCAAAGCGATGACGGTGGCGGTGATCCTGGCCGGCCTGTTCCCGATCATGTGGGGGACCGGCACGGGCTCGGAGGTGATGCAGCGCATCGCCGCACCGATGGTCGGCGGCATGATCACCGCGCCGCTGCTGTCGATGTTCGTGATCCCGGCGGCGTACCTGCTGATGCGGCGCCAGCGCGAGCCGAAGGCCGCGAGGGGAGGTTGGTGGAGGCGAGCCGATGCCGTGGCCTGAGTCGCGTGTGGCATGTCTGCTGCAGCCACGTGGCTGCCGGCGGTTGCCGCGGTCGCCGCGGGACTGGCGTGGCTCGACTGTCTCCTGCTCGGCGGCGCCGGCCTGCTGGCGGTCTTCGCCTTCCGCCAGGGCATGCAGCGGCACGCGCCCTGGCAGGGCTGGCGGGCGGCGCTGCGCTGCATCACGGCTGGGGTGGCGATGATGCTGGCCGCGCTCGGGCTGCTGCTGACCGTCGTCGGCGTGGTCGCCGGCTGGTGGCAACCTGGTGGCGTGCACCGGGGCAGCGCCGGCTTGCTGTTGCTGGCGATCGCCGCGCTCCTCGTCCTGTTCAGGCTAGAGCAGCCTCGGGGCGACGGGCAATGGCGCGCGGGCGTCACGGCGTCTCTCGCCACTGCCGCGGCATGGGTCGCGGCGGATCATGGACTGCCGTACGCGGCTTGCGCATTCGCCGCGGGGGTCGCGCTCTGGCTCGTGCGGGATGGCTGGCGACTTTCGCATGTCCTGGCGGTCGAGTTGATGAACGCCGATGGACGGCGCTGAGCGTGCACGGCTGCTGCGGCCGGACCGCGCGAGAGGAGCGACAAGATGAAGTGGCGCAAGACATCGGTGATGGTCGGTATCGTTGTCGTAGGCGTGCTCATCGCGCTGGCCGTGCTGAAACCACGCTTGGACCGAGGCTCGGGCCGCCTTCTGCGACCCGACGACGCCCAGCTGGTGGCGCAGGGTCGGCAGGTCTACGCCGCGCGCTGTGCCGCCTGCCATGGCCAGCGCCTGGAGGGCCAGCCGAACTGGCGCAGCCCGGGGCCGGACGGGCGCTTCCCCGCGCCGCCGCACGACGCCAGCGGCCACACCTGGCACCACACGGACGACCTGCCGTTTCGGATCACCAAGTTCGGCGTCGCGAAGGCGGCCAAGCTGAAGGACCACCCGTCGGCGATGCCCGCGTTCGAGGGCCAGTTGAGCGACCAGGAAATCGTCGCGACGCTCTCCTGGATCAAGTCGCAATGGCCGCCGCAGATCCGTGCGCGGCACGATCGCATGAACGAGCCGGCGCAGCCGTGATCGCCAGCAAGCTTGAGCCGGGCCGACCACCTGCGCTATCCTGACGGACGGCGTCGGAACCTTTTTCGGATGCCCGGCCACCAAACACCGTGTCGACCTTGCGCAACCTCAACCGTTTCATCGCCCGCCTGCTGATCGGCGTGCTGGTGTTCGCGCAAGTGGCCGTGGCCGCCTACGCTTGTCCGGCAATGTCCACCGGTTCGGTGAGCGGCGAGCCCGGGCATTCCGCGCCGATGGGTATGGGTCAGGGAATCGCCTCGGCAATGGGCGTCGGCGGCATGCCCGACGGGGCGCGCGTCGATCCATCCCAGCCGAATCTCTGCGCCGCGCATTGCCAGACCGGCCAGCAGAACGCCGACGGCAGGCCGGCGCCGACGGTGCCGCCGGCGCTGCTCGCGAGTCTGTACCCTGTCGTGCCCGCGGCTCCACGCACGCAGCTGGCACTGGCGCGTGCCGCGGTCGACGATCCGCCGCCGGCGGCGAGTCCGCCGCTGGCGATCCTGCATTGCTGCTTCCGCATTTGACCTCTCGCTGCGTCGCGTGCTGACCGCCTGACCGCTCGGGCGGGCCGGCACTCGGCGGGCCGGCACGCGCTCGCACGTCCGCAGCGCGCACCGGCCCGAACGGCCCGCCCAGCGGGCCGCCGCAAGTTCGAGAGGCTTCCATGGCATTCAAGTACGTCATCGCCATCCTCCAGCCCGAGGTCATCGCGGCGCTGGAGGCGCAGCTGTCCCGGGTCGGCGTCGGCGGCATCACGCTGACCCGCGTCAAGAGCTTCGGCGACTACAAGAACTTCTTTTCCCGCGACTGGGCCACCGATCACACCAAGGCGGAACTGTTCGTCGACGAAGCCCGCGTCGGCGCGCTGCTCGACGTGCTGCGGGAGGTCACGAACTCGGCGGCGCCGGGCGTGGTGGCCGTGCTTCCGGTCGATAGCTTCCATCACCTGCATGCCGGCTCCGATGCAGCGGCCCCGTCCGCAACCGGTTCGATCCACGAGCCGACCCGCGAGGTCGGAACATCCGGTCATTCAACTTCCGAAGGACCCACGACATGAACTGCAATCTCAAGACCATGGCCAAGGTCGCCGCCGGGCTCGGCGCGATCCTCGCGGTCGTGTACTTCACAGTGCCCGCCGCCCAGGCGTTCGTATGGGCCAGCGCGCCGATCCTGCTGTCGCTCATTTGCCCCGTGATGATGCTCGGGATGATGTTCACGATGCGCGGCCACACCGGCGCGGCCGCCGATCGAGCCACGAAGCCGGGCGACGCCGGAGCGCCGGTCGAGGCTGACGATGCCGCGCCTGCGAAGTCGTAGCGCGTCGCCCGTTGCACGCCGTCACCGGGTGCTGGCGGGCATGCTGGCGTGTCTCGCACTCGGCACGACGGCCCATGCCGCGGGCGATATCGAGCGCGGTGCCGCCGCATCCCGCAACTGCCTGGCCTGCCATTCCTTCGCGCCGGGGCAGCACATGACCGGCCCGAGCCTGGCAGGCCTGTGGGGCCGGCGTGCCGGCACGGCGACGGGCTTTGCGCGCTACTCCGAGGCCCTGACGAAGTCCGGGATCCTCTGGGACGGGCGCTCGCTCGACGCCTGGCTGCGCAACCCCGCGGCGCTCGTGCCCGGCAACACGATGTCGTTCCGCGGCATCGCCGATGCCGGCACGCGCGCCGACCTGTTGGCCTATCTGCAAGCGGTGTCCGCCGGACGGGTGCCCGCCCCGGGCCCCAGACTGCCTGACCTGAAGCTGGCCGAAGCGGCGCGGGTGGTTACCGCGGTGCGCTACTGCGGGGACACCTATCGCGTCACGACCGGAGACGGCCACACCCGTCTGTGGTGGGAGTTCAATCTTCGGTTCAAGACCGATGGCGGCAAGCATGGGCCGGCGGCAGACAAGCCGGTGCTCGTCGGCAACGGCATGCAGGGCGACCGCGGTGCGATCGTGTTCTCGCGACCCGAAGAGATATCGGCCTTCGTGAAGCGGGCATGCGAATGAGTCCGGCCATCAACGATCAACCACCCGGCGAGTCGGCCCATCCCGGGCGCAGAGCTCTGCTGGCCGGGGCCGGCGTTGCTGCACTCTTCGCCGGCACCGCCCTCTATCGCCGCTGGAGCGCGGCTGATCGCCTCGAGGCCGGTATCACGCTGCACGCGCAACCACAGGCGATGCCGGCGCTGGCATTCAGCGACGGTCAAGGCCGCCTCACGGGTCTCGCAGACTTCAGCGGCCGGGTGGTGTTGCTCAACATCTGGGCCACCTGGTGCGCACCATGCCGCGAAGAGATGCCCACGCTGGACCGCTTGCAGGCCGCACTCGGCGGGCCGGGTTTCGAGGTGGTGGCGTTGTCCATCGACAGCGGGCTTGCGGTCGTGCAGGCCTTCTTCAAGCAGATCGGCATCCGCCACCTGCATCCCTACCTCGATGCACAACAGCATGCAATGAGCCTCGGCACGACCGGCGTTCCCCTCACCCTGCTGATCGACGGCCAGGGCCGTGAACTCGGACGCAAGCTCGGACCGGCGAAGTGGGACGCCCCGGCGGTCATCGAATTGATCCGCGGTCATCTGCCCGGGCCGGGACAGCGACGGAGCCAATGACCATGACCCTCAAACCTCAGCGCCTGTGCAGCGTCGCGTTGGTGAGCCTCACGCTGGTCGGCCGCGCGGTGCTGGCCGCGGGCGCCGACGATGTCACCGTCACCCGCGCCTGGGCGCGCGCCACGGTACCGGGGCAACCGGTGGCGGCGGCCTACCTCGACGTCTCGAGCGCGCAGGGTGCCGTGCTCACCGGAGTGCGCAGCGACGCGGCTGGCGCGGTGCAGATGCACTCGATGCGCGACGACCGCGGCGTGATGCGCATGCGCGAGCTCGGGCGGATCGAGCTGCCCGCAGGGCAGACCGTGCGGCTGGCACCGTCGGGGTCGCATCTCATGCTGCTCGACCTGAAACGGCCGCTTCGCATCGGTGACCGCATTGCGCTGGACCTGACGGTGGTCGACATGGCTGGCCGATCGCGCATCGTCCACACTTTCGCACCCGTGCGCGCGGAGCCTCTGCCGTGAACGCGACTTCGACCGCCCGATGCCTCGCGCTCGCTGCGACGTGTGCGGCCCTGGGCGCCTGTGGCGATCGCAACGCGAGTGCGCCGCCGGTGTCCCCCTTCCACGCGATCGACATCACCGGGGTAGCCTGGGGACGCGAATTTCACCTCAGCGACCACCTCGGCCGGCCGCGCAGCCTGGCCGACTTCAAAGGCCAGGTGGTGATGATCTTCTTCGGCTACACGCATTGCCCCGACATGTGCCCGACCACCCTGGCGCAGATGGTGCAGCTGCGCGCCAGGCTGGGTCGGGGCGCCCCGCGCGTGCAGGGCCTGTTCGTCACGGTCGATCCGAAGCGCGACACGCCGGCCGTGCTCGCGCAATACGTGCCGGCATTCGATGCGAGTTTCCTCGGTCTGTACGCCGACGAGAAGACGACGGCTGAAGTTGCCCGCGACTTCAAGATCTTCTTCAGCCCGCGGAAACCGGACCCGCAGGGCCACTACACGGTTGACCACAGCGGCGGCGTGTTCGTCTTCGATTCGCAGGGTGAACTGCGGCTGATGCTGCGCCCGGGATCCACCGTCGACGAGATGGCCGCCGACGTCAGACGGCTGCTGTGAGCGAAGAACCGAATGCAAGCCTCCCGTTTTCCAACCCGAAGGACCAAGATGACATCCAGGAAACTCTTCGCCCGCACGCTGCTGATCGCAGGGCTCACCGCCATCGTCGCGGCGGCTTCGGCCGGCGCGGCAGAGGCCGTCACGCTGACCCATGTGCACGGCCTGTCGTACAGCGCCGACGGCGCCCGCTTGATGGTTCCGAGCCACCACGGCCTGGCCGTCTACGACGGCAGCAAGTGGTCCAAGGCCGCAGGGCCGCAGCATGACTACATGGGCTTTTCGGGCACGCGCGACGCGCTCTACAGCAGCGGCCACCCGGCGCCGGGTTCGGGCCTGACCAACCCCTTCGGCCTGATCAAGAGTATCGACGGCGGCAAGAGCTGGAAGAAGCTCGGCCTCGAAGGCGAGTCGGACTTTCATCTGCTGGCGACGAGCTACAGCACGAACGCCGTCTACGTCGTCAACCATGGCGCGAACTCGCGCATGAGCCAGGCCGGCATCTACGCGACGACGAACGACGGCTTGCGCTGGACGCGGGCGGCCGCGCGTGGCCTGAACGCGGCGCCGAAGAGCCTGGCGGTGCACCCGAGCGACGCCAAGGTGGTCGCCGCCGGTGCCGACAACGGCCTGTACCTGTCGCGCGACGCGGCCGCGCAGTTCGAACCGGTCTTCCGCGGTGCACAGGTCCTGGCGGTGAACTTCGACCTCGACGGACGGCACCTGTGGTTCGGTGCCTATGCAGGCAAGGCGTCACTGATGCGCATTGCGCTCGAGCCAGGCGCGAAGCCCGAGTCACTGCCGATCCCCGCACCGACCGAAGACGCCGTGGCCTACATCGCGCAGAACCCGGCGCGGCGCAACGAGCTGGCCATCGCCACCTTCAAGCGCAGCGTCTTCCTCAGCAAGGATGGCGGGCGCAGCTGGACCGCCATTGCTCACGAAGGCGCCACGGGCGAATGAGCGCGCTCCGCAAAACGGGGAGAAGTCCATGAGCATCGATAGACGCCAGGTGATGGTTGGCACTGCCGGCGCAGCGCTCGGGCTCGCCTTGCCGAGCTTCGGTGCGAACGCCCCCGCCGAAGCCGACATCCACGTTGAGCTGCACGCCGTTCCCGACCGGATCGAATTGCAACCGGGTTCACCGACGCGCGTATGGCGCTACAAGGCGCGGCTGCTGCGCGGCGATGCCGGCGCGCTGGACACGTCGATGGTGATGCCCGTCATCCGGGTGCGCCGCGGCCAGCGCGTGCGCATCGACATGATCAACGGCCTGCCCGAGTCGACCATCATCCACTGGCATGGACTGCATGTGCCCGAGGCCATGGACGGTCACCCGCGCTTCGCGGTCGGCCCCGGCGAGCGCTACGTCTACGACTTCGTCGTCGACAACCGCGCCGGCAGCTACTGGTTCCACCCGCATCCCCACGGGCGCACCGGCAAGCAGGTCTATGCGGGACTCGCCGGCCTGTTCCTGGTCAGCGACGACGAGGAAGCCGCGCTCGGCCTGCCCAGCGGGGCGCAAGACCTGCCGCTGGTGATCCAGGATCGCAACCTCGACGCCGACAACCAGTTCGTCTACCTGGACGGCGCGGTCGGCAGAGGCGAGGCGGCCCAACCTCAGCGCCGGGGTCGCGGCATGATGGGCGAGGGAATGATGGGCGGCCGCATGGGCGGCGGCATGATGGGCGGCCGGATGATGGGCGGCGGCATGGGCTCGATGATGGCCGCCATGATGGGCGTGCTCGGCGACCGCATGCTGATCAACGGCAGCCTGCAGCCGGCCCGCACCGTCGAGCGCCGTGCCTATCGCCTGCGTCTGCTGAACGCATCGAACACGCGCAGCTACAAGCTGGCCTGGCACGACGGCACGCCGCTGACCGTGATCGGCAATGACGGCGGCCTGCTGGCTGCACCGCTGCAGCGTGACTATGTGATGCTGGCGCCGGCCGAGCGGATCGATCTGTGGGTCGACTTCGGCCGCTGGGCGGCTGGGTCCGAACTGACCTTGCGCAGCCTGGCCTTCGACGGCGGCATCGACATGGGCGGGATGATGGGCAGCAATACCGCGCCGGCCGACGGCGCGGCCTTCGCCGTGCACCGCTTCAGGATCGGCGAGGGTGCCGCACAGGCCTCGACCTTGCCAGCGCGCCTGTCGGCGATCCCGTCCGCCGAACCGCGCATGGCGATTAACTTCGAGCGTCCCAAGGTCTTCGAGCTGACCATGGGCATGATGGTCTGGGGCATCAACGGCGCCGGCTTCGACATGCTCGGCGCGAGCGAACTCGAGACCGTCAAGCTCGGCACGCAGGAGATCTGGGAGTTTCGCAACGAGGGGCGCGGGTCGATGATGGGCATGGTCATGCCGCACTCGATGCATGTGCATGGCCTGCAGTTTCGCGTCATTGCTCGATCGGTGTCGAACAAGTTCTCGGATGAATACGACACCGTCAAGGCCGGCCTCGTCGACGAGGGCTGGAAGGACAGCGTGCTGGTGATGCCGGGCGAGCGTGTGCGCATCCTGCTGCGCTTCGCCGACTACACCGGCCTGTTCCTCTACCACTGCCACATGCTGGAGCACGAAGACTCCGGCCTGATGCGCAACTACCGCGTGCTGGCCTAGCCATGAAAGCCACCTTCCCCTGCTGGGCCGCGGCGATGCTCGTCGCGACCACGGCGCATGCCGACGATGCGGCCGTGCGCGCCACGCTGCAACGTACGTTCCCGAACGCGGTTCCCGAATTGCGCAAGGCGCCCGTCGCGGGCCTGGTCGAAGCCGCGATCGACGGTCAGGTGTTCTACGTCACAGAGGACGGACGCCACATCCTGGGCGGTCCCCTGATCGACGTCGCGGCGAACCGCAACCTCACCGAGGAACGGCTCGCGCAGGTCAACGCCATTCCCTTCGACAAGCTCAATCTGGACTGGTCGATCAAGCTGACCAAGGGCAAGGGCGAGCGCCGCATCGCGATCTTCGAAGACACCGATTGCCCCTACTGCAAGGCGCTCGAGAAGACACTGCAGGAGATCGACAACCTGACGATCCACATTTTCCTGTTCGCGATCGACTCGTTGCATCCGCAGGCTGCTGCCAAGTCTCGCGCGGTCTGGTGCGCACCCGACCGGGCCAAGGCCTGGACAGAGATCATGCGCAGTGGCGCGGTGCCCAAGGGGCCGGCCGACTGCGCCAACCCGATTGCCGACATTGCCGCGTTTGCCAGGCAGCACCGGATCAACGGCACGCCGACCATCGTGCTGGCCGACGGGCGGCGTCTGCCTGGCGCCCTGCCGCGCGAGGCGCTGGAGACGGAGTTGCAGCGATCGGCGCGGGCGGCAAGCGCAGACAGCACAGGAGCACGGCGATGAAGAAGCGACGGAGCGAGCACCGCACCAGCACCGCGAAGCCAGGGGCTGACGAGTCGAAGAAGCGACCGTTCCCCGCGGCCATCCTGATGGGCGCGCTGGCCGTTGCTTGCACCCTCGTGTTGGCGATCTGGCTCGCGCCGGTCCCGAAGGTCTTGCACACGGACGGAAAGACCCCCAGCGCTGCGGCGGCGGACGGGTCGGGCTGGAAGGTGGGCATGTTGCGGCCCGACGGCCTGCGCATCGTCGTGACCGGGCGCGACGACGCATCGAACGTGCTCGACGCCGAACAGTTCTCCCGGTCCGAGGTCCGCAACGGCTACCGGATCGCCAGGCAGATTCCTGCCGTGCTGAACAAGCTCTATTGCTGGTGCGGTTGCGAGAACCGCGGCGAGCACCGGTCGAACCTGCAGTGCTTCGAGGACGGCATGGCCGAGGACTGCCAGGTCTGCTTGGGCACCGCGGAGATCGCGTACGACATGACGCGCAGGGGCGTCACCGATGCGGCGCAGATCCAGGCTGCTGTCGACGTGCACTGGGGGCCAAACCGATGACCGCATGCATCGCGTGGCGCCGGCTGGTCTGGCTGTGCCTGATCGCGTCGGTGGGCGCACTCGCGCAGCCCGGCGCCGCCGGCCCCGGCGCGGCATCGCAGTCGACGCCGGCCGCCGCGGCGACGGGACCGTTGGACGTTGTGCGCAGTTGGCTGAAGGGCGACGCCACCCAGCCTGAACTGTTGCCCCCGGACCAGGCGTTCCAGATCGCGGCACGGGCGAAAGACGCGAACACGCTGATCGTCGAGCTGACGCCGGCCCGCGACTACTACCTGTACCGCGACCGCATCAGCTTCAGCGTCGTCGCGCCGGCAGGCGTTTCCGTCGCAGGGGTGGCGCTGCCGCCGGGTGAGCCCAAGGCCGATCCGACCTTCGGTACGGTGCAGGTCTACCACCGTCCGATCGAGGCCGCCGTCACGCTGCGGCAGGGCGCGGAAAAAGCCGCCGACCGGATCGAACTGCGCGCCAGCTACCAGGGCTGCAACGAGCCTCTGGGGGTTTGCTACCCGCCAATCGAGAAGACCATCACCGTGGCCATGTCCGGCGGGGTCAGCGGTGTCGTGTCGCCGGCGACCCTTGCCGCTGCGACTGCTGTCACGCCAGCCACGGTTGCATCGGACGCGGGCGCGGTGCGACGGCTGTTCGCGCACAGTGGCCGCTGGGCGCTGGTGGCGGCGTTCTTCGGCTTCGGCCTCCTGCTGGCCTTCACGCCCTGCATGCTGCCGATGATCCCGATCCTGTCGGGTGTCATCGTCGGCCACGGGCCGAATCTGACACGACGCCACGCGGTCGGTCTTTCCTTCGTGTATGTGCTGGCGATGGCCGTCACTTACGCGCTGGCCGGCGTGGTAGCCGGTCTTGCCGGCACGCTGCTGTCGGCCTACCTGCAGAACCCATGGGTGCTCGGCAGCTTTGCGGCGATCTTCGTGCTGTTGGCGCTGTCCATGTTCGGCCAGTACGAACTGCAACTGCCGGCAGCGCTGCAGACCCGGCTCGCCGCCGCGAGTGGACGGATCCGGGGCGGCAGGGCGATCGGCGCCTTTGCGATGGGCGTGCTGTCCGCGCTCATCGTGGGGCCTTGCGTTGCCGCGCCGCTGGCCGGGGCGTTGCTGTACATCGGCCAGACACGCGACGTGATGCTGGGGGGCATAGCGCTGTTCGCGATGGCCTTGGGCATGGGTGTACCCCTGCTCGTCGTCGGCGCGACGACAGGGTCACTGCTGCCGAAGGCAGGTGCCTGGACGGAGGCCGTCAAGCGGGTCTTCGGCGTGACCATGCTCGCAATGGCGGTCTACATGGTGTCGCCGGTGATTCCGGTGGTCGCCCAGCAGTTTCTGTGGGCAGCACTGCTGATCGTTCCCGCAATCTATCTGCACGCGCTCGATCCGCTGCCGGCCGACGCCCCCGGTCACCGGCGTCTGTTCAAGGGCGTCGGCGTGCTGGCGCTGCTGCTGGGTGCGGCCCTGTTGGTGGGCGCCCTGTCGGGGCACCGCGAAATCCTGCAGCCCTTGGCTGGGCTGCGCGGAGCCGACCGCATCGACCAGCGCGACATGGTGTTCCAACCGGTGACCAGCGTGGCTGATCTCGAGACCCGCCTGCAATCCGCCCGCGGCCGGCCGGTGATGCTGGACTTCTGGGCCGAGTGGTGCGTGTCCTGCAAGGAGATGGACCAGTTCACCTTCAGCGACACGCGCGTCCAGGCGCGGCTGAAGGAAGCACTTGTTCTGCGCGCCGACGTGACGGCCAACAACGCGGATCACCAGGCGCTGCTCGAGCGGTTCAAGTTGTTCGGGCCACCGGGCATCGTGTTCTTCGACCGGGCCGGTCAGGAGGTTGCGTTTCGTGTCATCGGATTTCAGCCACCCAAACAGTTTCTCGCCTCGCTCGACCGGGCGGGAGTCTTTCAGCAACCGCAGTGACGTGAATCGATGGACATCCTTGCACATGCCTTGTGGGCCGGCGCCGGCGTGGCGCTGGCGCGCCGGCGCTGGGCCGTGTCGACGCGGACCGCGGCGGTCACCATCGGCCTCGCTGTCGCACCCGATGTGCCGCATCTGCTGCCCATTGTCGGATGGTCGGTATTCGGCACGGGAACCGCAGCCGCCGTGAGCGGATACGCCTACGCCATCCCGGGCCAGGAGCCTGCACTGCCGACGACGATCGAGTTCCTGTCGCACCACCTTCACTGCATCACCCATAGCGCCGTCATTGCCGCCTTGGTCACGCTGTTGGCGTGGGTCTGGATGCGCAGGCTGTGGATTCCGCTGCTCGGCTGGTGGTCGCACATCGTCATCGACGTGTTCACGCATTCGGCGGATTACTACCCGTCGCCCGTGCTGTACCCGCTCACCCGCACGGGTTTCGATGGCGTTGCCTGGAACACGCCCTGGTTCATGGTGCTCAACTACACGGCGCTGGCGGCGACATACCTGTGGCTGTGGCATGCGTGGCGCGGGGCGCGCGCTCAGAGGACCACTTGATGCCGGTGCACACGATGCGCAACCGCCGCTCGATGCCGCGCGCGGTCGCGTAGATTCGCGCAGGTGCGCTTGTGGTCATCCCGGCGCCAGCCAGGCCCACAAAGCCCACAAAGCCCACGCCATCGCCAACCACGCGATCACAACGATGACCGCACCCCAAAGGCTGCGCGGCTTGGAGCCGGTGCGGCTCATCCATTCGTCGGCCTGAACACGGCAAGCGGCGACAACTTCAGCCGGGAGCATCCGGATCGCCAGCCAAATCAGACCGGGCAGCAGCAGAACGTCATCGAGGTAGCCGAGCACTGGCACGAAGTCGGGTATGAGGTCGATGGGACTCAGTGCATAGCCCACCACGAAGATGCACAGCGCCTTGGCCTGCCATGGCGCCCGAGGATGCCGGCAGGCAAACCAGAGAGTGACGGCATCTCGCTTGATGCGACGCGCCCACGCGCGGATGTTCTGAAGGAAAGACACGATGCTGGTCTAGGTGTGGTGCGAGTGTGGCATCGGCTGCCGCGTTCACCTCCATGCCCGCCTGCCTGCTGCAAAGCGTCTTTTGGGCGTAGACCCCTGCACGGCGGCCGAAGTGCACGAGCCATGCGGAGGGCCGCGACCGCGTCGAACGCCTCTCAGGGCGAGGCTCGGGTCGTGCAGCCGCCGCGCTCCGGCCTCATCTCTGCGTCTTCCCAGAGTAGAGAGGCCCCGCACGACTTCCGCTCATTTGGCCAGCCTCAGTGGCCGCCGCCGCAGCACGATCCTGCCGATTTGATCGGAGCGGTCGAGCCGGCCTGCACGGCCACCGGCGTATAGCCGACATCCTTGATGGCTTCGGCCAGTTCCTCGGCGTCGGCCGAGGCCGGCTCCACCTGCACCCGGTGCGAGGCCAGGTCGATGGCGACTTTGGCGTCCTTGTCCGTGGCCTTCAATGCCTTGGTGATGGTGCTGACGCAGTGGCCGCAGGTCATGTCGTTGACTTCGAAGGTGATCATCACTATCTCCAGTGGGGTCGGGTTGCTGACACACATACTGTTGACCTTTCCATCGTTGTAAGGTCAAGCGATGACTTGGAGAGACCCCTCTAGCTGCAGGCAGAAGCCAACGGGACTCTTGACCTTTCCATGGTTGGAACCTTGACGATGCGCAAACACTGAACGGCACATCGAGGCACTCATGAACACAGCCACACTGTCCAACCCACTCGGAATCAGGCTCCAGGTCACCGGGATGACCTGCGCCTCTTGCGTCATGCGCGTCGAGAAGACGCTCAAGGCGGTTCCGGGCGTCATGCAGGCCAGCGTGAACCTGGCGACGGAGGAGGCGTCTGTCAATGCCGATGCGTCCGTGACGGCAGATTCGCTGGCCGCAGCCATTCGCAAGGCCGGCTACGACGTGGCGACCACCGAAACAACGCTCCTGGTGGAAGGAATGACTTGCGCGTCCTGCGTCGCGCGAGTGGAGAAGGCGCTCCGCAAGGTTCCCGGCGTGTCCGGCGCTACCGTCAACCTGGCGACCGAGAAGGCGACCATCCAGGCGCTTTCGACCGTGCCGGTTTCAGCGCTGAAGGCGGCCATCGAGAAGGCGGGCTACGCGGCGAAGGACGTTCAGCAGGACGGGCCCAAGCCAACCACTTGGCTGCCGGTCTGGTGGCCCGTGGCGGTCAGCGCTGCCCTGACCCTGCCGCTTGTCGCGCCGATGCTGCTGTCGCTCTTCGGCATCGAGTGGATGCTGGGCGGATGGGCACAGCTGGTGCTGGCCACGCCCGTCCAGTTCTGGTTAGGCTGGCGCTTCTACCGGGCGGGCTGGAAAGCCGTGCTCGCCAAGGCCGGCAACATGGACCTGCTGGTGGCGCTGGGCACCTCCGCGGCCTACGGACTGTCCGTGTACCTGCTCTTCAAGCACGCCGGACACGGCACGCCGCACCTGTATTTCGAGGCCTCGGCGGCCATCATCACGCTGGTCTTGTTGGGCAAGTGGCTCGAGCACCGGGCCAAGCGGCAGACCACCGACGCCATCCGCGCGTTAAACGCGTTGCGACCGACCACCGCCAGGGTCCGCCGGGACGGTGCGGAAGTCGACGTTCCGGTGGAGCAGGTCGTCGTGGGTGACCTCGTCGTCATCCGGCCAGGTGACCGCGTCGCCGTCGACGGTGAAATCGTCGAAGGGCGCAGCCACATCGACGAATCGCTCATCACCGGCGAGAGCCTGCCGGTGCCCAAAGCCGTCGGCGACAAGGTCACCGGCGGCGCCATCAACGCCGAAGGCGCGCTGACCGTTCGCACGACGGCCATCGGCGCGGAAACAACGCTGGCTCGCATCATCCGGATGGTCGAGTCGGCGCAGGCCGCGAAAGCGCCCATCCAACGCATCGTGGACCGCGTGAGCGCGGTGTTCGTCCCGGTCGTTCTCGGCATCGCGCTGGCGACCTTCCTCGGTTGGGCGGTGGTCACGGGGGACTGGGAACACTCGCTCATCAACGCGGTGGCCGTGCTGGTCATCGCCTGCCCCTGCGCTCTGGGCCTGGCGACGCCCACGGCCATCATGGCCGGCACCGGGGTCGCCGCACGACACGGTATCCTCATCAAGGACGCCGAAGCCCTGGAGGTCGCACATGCCGTCACGGTTGTCGCCTTCGACAAGACCGGTACGCTCACCGAAGGCAAGCCGTCGCTCGCTGCGGTGGCGGCGGCCGGCGGCTCGAACCGTGACGAGGTGCTGCGACTTGCCGCCGCGCTCCAGAAGTCGAGCAGCCATCCGCTGGCGCTGGCGGTGATGGACAAGGTGCGCGAGGAGCGACTGCCGGTCCCCGATGTCCACGATGCGAAGGCGCTTCCCGGTCGCGGTGTCGAAGGCACTGTACGAGGCCAGAGACTGGCCCTGGGCAGCACGCGGATGCTGCGCGAGCTCCAGTTGAACGAGGGCGATCTGCTGGCCGACGCTCAGCGGCTCGAGCGGCAGGGCAGGACGGTCTCGTGGCTGGTCGGGTCGGATGGCAACCAGTGGCGCCTGCTGGGTTTGCTGGCGTTCGGTGACACCATCAAGCCCACCGCCGCTGCCGCGGTGGCGCGGCTCCATCAGCTGGGCATCAAGACGGTCATGCTGACCGGGGACAACCGCGGGGCGGCAGAAGCCGTCGCGAAGGAACTCGGCATCGACGAGGTTCGTGCCGAAGTTCTTCCCGGTGACAAGGCGGCCGTGGTGAAGGAACTGCGCGACGCCGGTGCCGTCGTCGCGTTCGTCGGCGATGGCCTGAACGACGGCCCCGCACTCGCCGCGGCTTCGGTGTCGTACGCGATGGCCGGCGGCGCTGACGTGGCGACCGAGACCGCCGGCATCACGCTCATGCGCGGCGACCCGCGGCTCGTGGCGGACTCGCTGGATATTTCGCGCCGCACCTACTCCAAGATCAAGCAGGGCTTGTTCTGGGCCTTCGGCTACAACGTGCTGGGCATCCCGCTGGCGGCGTTGGGCATGCTGAGTCCCGTCATCGCTGGAGCTGCGATGGCCTTCAGCAGCGTGAGTGTCGTGGCCAATGCATTGACGTTGCGGCGCTGGCGGGGTGCCGCTGATGCGCAGGCCGAGCAGCGCCCGGGGCAATCGCAAACCATGGTCGTGTCAGGGAGCACCAGATGAGCATGAACATCGGCGAAGCAGCGAAGGCCTCGGGTGTCTCGGCGAAGATGATTCGCCATTACGAGAGCGTCGGCTTGTTTCCGGAAGCGGCGCGAACCGAAGCCGGCTACCGCCAATACACGGACAAGGAAGTCAGCACGCTGCGGTTCGTCCGGCAGTCGCGCGACCTGGGTTTTTCCATCGAGCAGATCCGCGAGTTGCTCGGACTGTGGCAGGACCGCAGGCGTCCGAGCCGCCAGGTGCGTGCACTGGCGCAGGCTCACATCGAAGAACTGGACGAGAAGCTCGAGGAACTCCAGTCCATGAAGGCGACGCTCGAGCACCTGGTGCACTGCTGCCATGGTGACGACCGGCCCGATTGCCCGATCATCGACTCGCTGGCGCGGGAACGACGGGAGCAGGAGAGGAGCCCTGCGGCGGCGACCGGACTCAGACACTGCAGGGCGACGGGGCTGCAAGTGGGACGACGAGGTCGCCAGACCGCTTGACTGCGGGAACCGGGGCTTGGCCAGAGAGATTCGACCGTCGGTGGATCCTCATGCGATGGCTACAGAATCCGCAGATCTCCGATATAAGCCTCGTTCGACGATCGGACGCTTGCGGGCGTTTCGATAGCAGCAGGGGCCGCTGCGCCGGCTGACTCTGACTCCGTACTGGCACAACCCAGGAGCACCAGCGACGTCGCCGATGCGGCGAGCACCAGGACGCGCCGGCGTGGAGTCACGGTGCCTCTCCTGCCGTGCTTACGGGCGCTTGTCTGCGTCGGGCTTGGCGGTCGCCACAGGTTCGTTCGAGCACCAGCCGCGATTGCTGGTCCGGCAGCGCCACGTGCCATCCCGCATCGCCCTTTCGACCTCCGCGCGGACCTGCTCTCGCGTGAGCGCCGCGGGACGGGTCGATTCGGTCGTGGTGGCAGCTGCGGGCGCGCCTTGTGCCGTCTGGTGTTGGGCCGCTGCGAGGAGCGGGGAGCCGACCATGACGGCGGCGGCCGCAAGCGCGCGGGTGGCTGTGAAGATGGAGTTTCTGCGCATGGTGAACCTCGTGAGTTGTTGCTGGATTCGAGGCTTCACTCTAGGGACCGCATGCTGACCAGATGCGGACTGGAAGATGACCAACTCGTAATCGAGGTGACGCAACGGCTGGTGGAGAATCGGCCCATGAAAATTCTCGTGATCGAAGACGAGGTCCGCTTGGCGGAATACCTGCGAAAGGGCTTGTCGGAGAGCGGCTATGTGGTCGACCTGGCCCATGACGGCATCGACGGGCTTCATCTCGCTGTCGAGGGCACGTACGACCTGATCGTCCTCGACGTGATGCTGCCGGGACGGGACGGCTTCGAGGTGCTCGCAGAGCTGCGCAAGCAGCGCAGGACGCCTGTCCTGATGCTGACGGCGCGTGACGCGGTCGAAGACAAGGTCAAGGGGCTAACCGGCGGCGCAGACGATTACCTCGTCAAGCCGTTCTCGTTCTCGGAATTGTCCGCTCGGGTCCAGGCCCTGTTGCGTCGCGGTGGGGGAGATCGCGACGGACAGCTTCCCACCAGCCTCCGGCTGGCGGATCTGGAGGTCGATCTGGCACGCCGGAAGGCGACACGGGCCGGCAAGCGGCTCGAACTCACACCCAAGGAGTTCAATCTGCTCGTGCTTCTGCTGCGTCGGCGTGGGGAGGTGCTGTCGCGCACCGTGATGGCGGAACAGGTGTGGGACATCAACTTCGACAGCGATACGAACGTTGTCGAGGTGGCGGTGCGCCGGCTGCGTGCGAAGCTGGACGAACCTTTCGAGGTCAAGCTGATACACACGGTGCGCGGCATGGGTTACGTGATGGAGGAGCGCCAGGAGTGAGGTGGCGCGCTCTCCTTGCCGACGGCCAATCGCTTGGGACGCGCCTGTCCCAGTGGCTGGCGTTGCAGGGACTGATCGCTGCGCTTGCCGTCTCCGGAACGGTGTATGCCGTCAATCTGTGGGTTCTGCAGAGCCGTCAGCATGAGGAACTGGCGTTGAAGAGCGCGGTTGTCCGCCATGCGCTCGCAGAGACGGCGGGCAACTCGGCGACTGAAGAGTTGCAGCACAAGCTCAAGGACTTTCTCGCTGGGCATGAGGACATGAGGCTGTCCATCACGTTCAGCGATGGCACGGTTCTCTTCGATGCGCCGCAGCGGGCCGCCGGTGGGGATGCCGCTTCCTCCGGCCAGTTCAGGCAGGTGTCTTGGGAAGACACATGGCCCGTGGGGGCCGGCAGTGGCGTCCGGGTCGTCCTGGGGCTTGATGTGAGCCGCGACCAGGATCTGCTCCAGCGGCTGGGCTGGATACTTCTGGCGGCCTCACTGTTGGGAGCGGGGATCGTCAGCGTGACCGGGTTCTTGCTGGTCCGCAGAGGCCTGCTGCCGGTGCAGGCATTGGCCGCACAAGTGGACGCGGTCGCGCTGGGCAGACCGGGGCTGCGGCTGGACGGAGCGGGGCAGCCGCTCGAGCTCCGGCCACTGGTCGACCGCTTCAACGCGCTGCTGATGCGTGTAGAACGCGCTTACGCGCAATTGGAGGGCTTCAACGCCGACGTCGCGCACGAACTTCGAACACCGCTGACCACCTTGATCGGTTCGAGCGAACTGGCGTTGCAGCGCGAGCGACCCGCCGCCGAACTGCAAGACGTGATCGCGGAGAACCTGGAGGATCTGAGGCGCCTGGCGATCATCGTCAACGACATGCTGTTCCTTTCGCAGGCAGACCGCGGCGCATCAGCGCGCCGTTCGCCGGTGACGAGCCTCGCTGCCGAGCTCGGCGAGATCATCGAGTACCACGAGGCGTCGCTTCACGACCGGGGCTTGTCAGCGGTATGCGATGGCGACGCGAAGGGTGCGTTTGACCTGTCGCTTCTGCGCCGCGCGTTGTCCAACCTGTTGAGTAACGCAACCCGCTACGCGAAGCCCGGCTCAACGATACGGGTTCGGATTGCGTCGGAAGGTGGCCGGATACGGATCTGGGTGGAGAACGAGGGGAGTCCGATCGAGCAGGAACATTTGCCGCGCCTGTTCGACCGCTTCTACAGGGTGGAGCGCTCTCGTCGACAGGTTGGCGCTTCGAACCACGGGTTGGGTCTGGCCATCGTCGCCGCCATTGCCCGAATGCACCAAGGCGAACCGTTCGCCAGATCGGCTGACGGCATCACTACGATCGGGCTGGACGTACCGTCGAGTGCGGCGACTGCGTAGCGGACGCCGTCTCCACCGCGCCGAAGCCCTTGACTGGAGCGACGGTCGTTTGGCTGTCCCTTGCCGGCAGCGTCAGTCCGACGCGATTGGCTAGGCCGATGCGTTCGACAAAGACAGTCCCGCCATGCATCCGCGCGACGGCCGCGACGATGGCCAATCCCAGCCCGTGGCCCGCTTGCCTTCGCGAGCGGGAGGTGTCCGCACGATAGAAGCGGTCGAACATCTGCGCTCGGACCGGCGTCGGTATTTCGAGCCCGGGGTTGAGGACACTCAGGGCGATGAGTCCATGGTCCGGCTCGATGAGGACCCGAATCGTGTCGCCGGCGCGGGTGTGGCGGATGGCGTTGGTGAGGAGGTTCACGAGTGCACGCAGCACGAGGGGAGGGTTGCAGACCGCCGCGGCGTCGCCGGACCGTTCCGCGACCACGCCTGCTTCCTGCAGCAATGCGTCGCAGTAGCGAATGGCCTTGTCCGCCTCGGCCCCGAGCACGACCTCTTCCAGTCCCTCCGCTCGGTCGCCACGATCTGCGCGAGACAGGAACAACATATCGTTGACGAGGGCATTCAGCAGCTGCAGCTCCTCGAGGTTCGAGATCAGAACCTCGTGCAGCTCGTCACGAGACCTTGGCGATGAGAGCGTGACCTGCGTGCCCGTGATCAACGATGCGAGGGGCGTTCGCAACTCGTGAGCGACGTTGGCGTTGAAGGCCTGCAACTGCGCGTAAGCCTCCTCAAGCCGGTCGAGAGCATGGTTGAAAGCGCGCACCAGTCCTGTCAGCTCGGTGCCTTCGGGGGTCATGGTCAAACGCCGCCCCATGGAACTGGGAGTGATGTCGCTTGCTTCCGCCGACAGGCGCGACACCGGCCTGAGGCAGCGACCAATGGCGAACCAGCTCAGCAGCACGGTCGAGCCGACGCCCAAGGCACAGATGAGGACCAGCGTCGCGAGATGCGAACGAAGGAGCTCATCGCGGGGGCCGGACTCGATGGCTACGCGCAGCCGGCCGGCCGGCCACAACGATGCCGATGGCAGGGCAGTCTCCGTTGTATCCGCGCGGACACCGGGCGCAAGCCCCGGCGGGGCCGTCGTTCCGTTGGCGCTCGACGCGCCGTAGACCGTGTCACCCGCTTCCGTGATCAGCCATACGTGAAGGCCATCGTGACCGATACGCAAGTCGTCGAGGTGATGGAAAAGCGCCGCACGATCGCCGGAGCGATAGGCCTCATCGATGAAATGAAGGACAACGCTGATCTTCCCCGCCAGCTTCAGCCGGTCCCCCTCGACCAACTCGGACTCCAGGGCCCGTTGCAGCAGCCAGCCTGCAGTCGAGAAGACGACGAGCGCCACCACGCCAAGGCCGGCAGTCAGCCGGGCCGCTATCGATGGATGGCGCCAGGTCATCGCGCATCCGTCTCGTCGCCGCGGTCCAGTTCGAGGACGTAGCCCATCCCTCGAACCGTGTGAAGCAGCTTGCTCGGGTACGGCTCGTCGAGCTTGGAGCGCAGACGCCTTATCGCGACTTCCACCACGTTCGAGTCGCCGTCGAAGTTCATGTCCCAAACGAGTTCGGTGAGCACCGTGCGCGACATGACTTCACCTCGGTGGCGCAGCAGCACGGACAGCAGCGTGTACTCCTGCGCCGTGAGATCCAGTCGTGTGCCGGCGCGGAAGGCTCGCCGACGTATGGTGTCCAGTTCGAGATCTCCGAGCGCCATGCGGTCGGGTTCGTGGTGCGCACCCGCAGCACCGCGCCGCAGCACGGCCTGGATGCGTGCCAGCAACTCGGTAAAGACGAAGGGTTTGACCAGATAGTCGTCGGCGCCTGCGCGCAAACCGCGCACCCGGTCTTCCACGCTGTCCGCCGCGGTCAGCATGATCACCGGCGTGTCCTTGCGCTGCCTGAGCGTCTCAAGCAACGTGAAGCCGTCCGCGCCAGGCAGCATCACGTCCAGGAGAACGAGGTCGTAGTTGCCCTCGATCGCCATGTGGCGCCCGTCGATGCCATCGGTCGCGACATCGACGACGTAGCCGCTCTCCGCGAGCCCCCGGCGAAGATGGCCCGCGAGCTTGGCGTTGTCTTCGACGACGAGGATTCGCATGGGAGGCTGCAGCGACGCGCTTGAAGGGGTGCGATGCCGACAGTGCCTAGGCGGCCAGTGCCATGCGCAGGGGCTGTTGTGCATGGAACGCCCACTTGGGCCCCTGTCGCAGGGAGTTGAGCACCGTCGACCTGACTTTCGCGAAGAACAGGGATTCGTCGATGCCGGATCGCTCGAGGCAGTAGCGCAGACGGTGGGTGCGTTTGCGACGGTCGCCCTCGATCGGAGCTCCGTCCTGGCGCGACTGTTCGAAGAACACGACGGACCTCCGCAGGTTCTCGAAGGCCTGGGGTCGAAGCGCCGGGATGGCTCTAGGCGCCGCCAGCTTGGCCTGCGCAATGGACGGGTTGGGACCGACGACCAGCCCCCAGGGCCTGAGCCCTGCGACGATGTCGACGCTCATCGCCTCCAGCTTGGTCAGGCCGAAGTCCCTTGCTGTCCGCAGGCGGCAGGCCAGCCAGGGGTCCTCGCGGCGTACGGCATCGATGGCCGCGTCGGCTTCGGCGTCGGATCCTGCAACCGGGAGCACCAGCGAGCCGAGCAACTGGGCCGCCAGCGCATCCTGCCGGCGAGCGGCCTGGTGGAGCCAATGGATGCCTTGCTCGGATTCGTGCACGGTGTTCGCCGACCGCAGGATCAGCGCGCCGAGGCGCCGCTGGGCGCAGAGCTCGCCCGCGAGTGCAGCCTTCTCGAGGAAGAGCCGCGCCATCTGCGGATTGGAGACCGACGAACGGTTGTCTGCATGAATGCGGTAGAGGACCATCCATGCCGCGGTCAATCCTGCATCGGCCGCGCGGAGCAGAAGCGCGGCGCCTCGACGCAGATTCTGACCCGTCGTCAGCAGTGATGCGGGCAGCCCCCGTGTGTCGACCCCGCTCAGCGCGCGACCGAGAAGCAGTTCCGCCGTCGTATTGCCGCGGCGGACGCAGTCTTCGAGAAGAGACTCGACAGCGCTGTTCTCGCACGAGAGTCGAGGCTCTGTGTCGTTTTCGAGGCGGGCGAGTGCCGTGCACACGGCATCGGCCAGCTCCGGTGTGACTGGCGAGTTCGCTGTCAGTGTGCCGCTCAGCACACGAGCGATCTCCATGGCATCGTTGGACCGTATCGCGGCGTCCAAGGCTTGCGGCACGAGGCGAGCGAGATCGATCCCTGGCGCTGCTTTCAACGCGCCCAGCACGGCGGCGGCCGCATTCGAGGGGCGGCTTCGCAGGGCATGTACTGCTGCGCGCGCTCCGGTGTCGCCGGCGGCGGCGGCCGCATCGAGCCACCGCATCGGCTCGGCGGGATCGGCGCTTGTGAGCGCGCGCCACGCACCGAGTTTCAATTGCGCTGCAGTCGACCCCGCGCGAGCGGACTTCACCAGGGCAGGCAGCAGGTTGCGTCGCACCAGTTCGTGCAGGGGAAGAGCATCGGCGATGGTGCGAGCGGCTCGCTCCGACGGCTCGAGCGATGGGTGCGTCAGGTACCCCAATCCGGTATCAGAGTGAAGCGGGAAGCCCTCGACGCCGAGCAGATAGCGTCTGCCGACTTCGTACCGCGCCTCGAAGTCACCTTGCCGGGCGCTGGCGAGCAGCTGAATGTCTTGTCTCCGCATGTCGTTGTCCTCATTTTTGCCCGCACGCGACGGCCGGAACAACAACTCGTGAGGGTTGCTAGCCATGAGCATCGCTTTGCGGTCCGAAAACGATAGGAACAAACGTCTGACCAAACGCTTGCCGGCAGATTACCGGCCGGTCATGTTGATGCACGGGGCGACTCCTTCACAAAACTGCGCCGGAGGCCGTTGCCTGGTCCGGCCTTGACGCTGTCGGGTCAATTGCGGAGGACGCCGTGCACCTCGCTGTGGAACGGCGGCGACGGAAGCCTGCCGAACTGAAGAGGGTCTGCTAGCCACGTCCGTACTGCTTCTCGCGAGCAGATCGCCTCGGCCGCGCCTCGTCCCTAGGCTGCTTGGCAGCGCCTTCACGTCTCGCGCCGCAGCGCGCCTCGCACTTCAATCCGAGTCAGAGGACGCGTTCGTCGCGTGGAAGGTGTTGCCTTGTTCCACAACGGAGATTGCTCTCATGAAAAAGTCCTTGTTCACCCTGGCCGCTTTGTCTGCATTTGCTGCGGGCGCCTACGCGCAGTCGTCGGTCACGCTGTTCGGCGTGCTCGATGTGAACGCAGCCCAGATCAAGAATGGCAGTGCGGGGTCGTTGAAAAGCTTGGGGCAAGGTGCCCTGAGCACCAGCCGCCTAGGGCTGCGCGGCTCGGAGGATCTGGGTGGCGGCCTGAGCGCCGGCTTCTACCTAGAGGGCCAAGTGAATCCTGACAATGGGACGATGACGAGCGTGTTCTGGAACCGTCGTTCCACCGTCAGTCTCATTGGCGGCTGGGGCGAACTCAGGCTGGGCCGCGATTACAACCCGTCGTCGCGGAACACGTACCTGTTCGAGCCGTACATCGGTACCAGCGTCGGAACGATTCTGAACTTCACCCTGGCCCCAACGGCCACGCTTGGCAGCGGCGCAACGACAGCCCTGCGCACGAACAATGCGGTGGCGTACTTCTTGCCGAAAGGCCTTGGCGGGCTCTACGGAGAGGCCATGATTGCACCCTCGGAAGGTGCGCCTGGCAACAAGTACTTCGGGGCTCGGCTTGGCTACGCAGCCGGGCCATTCGACGTGTCCGCAGCGTACGGCTCCACAAAGACCGCTTCGAGCGACGACTTCAAGCAGTGGAACATCGGGTTGGCCTACAAGCTGGACTCAATGAAGTTGCTGGGTCTCTACAACGTCCATGAGTTCGGCGGTCTCGAGCAGAAGACCACTGCGGTGGGGCTGGCGGTGCCCGTGGGCCTCGGCGAGTTCCGCGCGATGTGGGCGGCAAACAGCCGAAGCGGCGGCGCATCTGGTTCTGGGTTCGCAAGCGGCGATGACAGCAACATGCTTTCCGCTGGCTACGTGCACAACCTATCTAAGCGCACGGCGCTGTACGGCTTCGTCGGCCGAATTTCCAACGATGGCGCCGCTCGGCTGACGGTTGACGGGTCTGCGCCGGCCGCCATGACTGCGGGCGAGACGTCTTCGGGCTATCAGTTCGGCATCACTCATCGCTTCTGACGGAGCTGACACGACAGGCGGCGCGACATCGCGCGCATGTTGCGCGTGACGTCGCGCCTCGCACAGCGATCTGTTGCCGCCTCAAATGGAACCGTTCGTGCGGCTTGGTCCAGCGACTTGCCCAGGTGGTCCCGTAGGAAGTGGGGCACTTTGCACCGCCGCCGATCCATAGGCGGAACACGCACCGGCATGCGCGCCGTGATTGTGTCAAGAGCGAATTCTCCCCTCACGGACTGCCTGATGGCCATGTTCCAGCTTCAATCCATTGCTGCGCCCGGGCTGCCGTCGAGCGGTGTGATGACGAAGATGTAATGGACCGGCAAGCAGTCTGTCGGTGCGCGATTCCTACAGTGGCTCCACGGTGCACGAAGGCACCGCAACCGGTGAACCCCCAACGAGAGGTGCACCTGCAACAGGAGTCCATCATGAAGTTTCGTTTCAGTCTGATCGCGCTGGTGAGTGCCGTGTCCCTGCCCGCGCTGGCAACGTCAGGCATCACCCCGGTTGGGGGTGAAGCCGGCTTCACGACCCATGCGATGCCGTCGGCAAAGTCGCGCGCTGACGTCATCAAGGAGCTCGAGGCCTGGAAGCGCAATCCGGTCACGGCCGACGGCTGGCGCGAAGTCGGAGGCGATGCGGGCTGGATCTTCGTCGGGACGAACAATACCGGCAAGACGCGGGCATCGGTCATCGCGGAGACGATCCAGGCCAAGCGCAATCCGGTCTCGGCCGACGGCTGGCTCGATGTCGGTGGCGAAGCCGGGGCGGTTTACGTCGGCGTCCCGGGCGACACGCGCAACGCTGCGAGTGCCAGCAAGCCTTCCCAGGCAGGCGCTATCAACGTTCCCGGCGGGCTGAGTCGCAGCGGTCACCAGAGCGGCCCGACCGCCACGTCGCACATGCATCGCTGATGGGTGGGCGGAGGACGGGTGGCATCGAGACGACGTGGCCGATCAGGAGCGTCGTCCATCCCGCCCATTGTCGGGCTCGCGCGGACCGCCGATCTCGGTGTAGGTGCCAGTTCCGGAGCTTCATGTGGGAAGAATTCAGTCCACGGCGGGACGCCGAGCCGCATTGATTGCACTCGGCTCAGGCACGCTGCTTCTCGCCGCGTGTGTGTCCAAGCCCGTCCGGCCGGCGAATGCCGATGGCACCTGGTGCCATCGCGTCGGCAAGGCGCCACGCTACAAGCTGACCTGCACCAGTGCGCCCGTCCCGCCGCCCGCCGTGGAAGCCGATGCCAAGCGGTTCGCTGCTTCCGCAGAAAGGTTCACGGTTTACGTGGTGCGCAGGCGGTGGGCCGATGCCGCCAACATCGTCGAGCTGACTGTCGACGGACTTGCGCAGGCCGAAACGGTGCCTGAATCCTTCGTGCGCCTGAGGCTGCCTCCCGGCCAACATGTCCTGCGGGCGACCTGGTCAGAGGGGGACACCCAGACGATGGTTCGGGGCGGAGCGGGCGAGATTCGCGTCGTCGAACTTGCCGGTTCGGTTTGGGCGTGGGGGAGCAGGTACGGCTTCGAACCGGGCGACGAGGGGAGCCGGGACCGTGTGCTGCGGGCTCGCATGGTGGCGGACATCGAATGAGATCGACCACCGCTGGCTGAGAGAGGCTCGGGAACATTACGAATCGGTAAGCATTCTGAGCGCATCGCGTCGGCCTGCTGTCCATAGACTGCTGAGCAGGCTGATGCTTATCAATGCACTAAGGTAAAGTTCAGGGTATGTCGGGTGTGGTTCGCCTCCTTCTCATCTGGTTCATCGCTGCTGCCGTCCCCCTGAAGGGGCTGGCGGCGGTGACCATGGTCGGATGCGGGCCGGGGCATCATTCTCCCCGGGCTTCGGTTGACGCCCTTCCGCACGAAACGCACGCCGCCTCCCACGAAGTCCGTGAAGCCGTCGGGTCTGGCGTGTCTGGCAGCGCAGTGGAGGCCGTGGACGAGGTTCCCCCGGCCGCGTCGGAGCTGTCGACCGGGCAGTCCACCCAACTGAAGATGAAGTGCAGCAGCTGCGCCCCGTGTTGCAGCGTCGTGGCGCCCGCGCTCGAGCGGGTGGGTATTTCGACGACGGCATCGGCGTCAACCGCCGTCGTCTTCCTGGAAACCCGCTTTCCAGCCGTCTTTGCGGACGTGCCGCATCGACCACCCCGTCTGACCCTCGCCTGACCGCCATCTTGGTCGATTGCCTTCTCGGCGACGCGACCAGCACCGTAGACCGACCCCCTTCTGCTCTGCAGGCGGGGTGACACGGTCCGATTCAAGCGAGGATGTCATGAAGATTGCCATGTTCCGCTGGCTAGCGCCGGCATTCCTGGTTGCGGTCAGCTCTGCGAGCTGGGCCCAGACCGCGTCCGGCAAGAGAGCCGATCCACTCGATTCTTCGGTGGCCGTTCCGCCTCTGGCGTTTCAGTCGACGCTTGCGGGTTACCAGCGTCACGCTGAACAGCCCGTGGGGTCCTGGCGCGAAGCCAACGACGCCGTCAACCGCATCGGTGGCTGGCGGGCCTATGCGCGCGAGGCCCGGCAGCCGGATGCCCCGGCCACGAATAACGCGCCCCCGAAACCGGCAACGCCGGCGCCGGCAGGCGCACCCGCCGGGCACGGCGGGCACAAGATGAACTGAGGTCAAGCGGATGAATTCACCTTCCAACCTCGGGCGCGTCGCGCCCGACCGCCCGAGCGTTCGACGTTCGGGCCTGCTCCTGGTCGTCCTGGCTTCCGCCGTGCTGGCTGGCTGTGCCAGCTTCTCGCCCGATGCGGGGTTCTCGTCGATCGAGTCTGCGGCCAAGGAGAAGCTCGGCAAGGACGTGCGCTGGACGCGCAGCGATGCCGATGCCGACACCATCGATCGCCGCGTGGGCGAGTTGCTCGCAAAGCCGCTGAACGTCGACGATGCCGTTCAGGTGGCCTTGCTCAACAACCGCGGTCTGCAGGCACGATTCCAGGACCTCGGCATCACCGAGGCCGAAGTCGTGCAGGCCGGGCGCCTGCCGAACCCCGGCTTCTCCTTCGGGCGCCTTCGGAAGGGCGACGAGGTCGAGTTGGAGCGCGGGCTGCACATCAACCTCGCGCGGTTGTTGACCTTGCCCTTGGTCTCGCAGCTGGAAGCGCGCCGCTTCGAGCAGGTCAAGCGCGAGGTCACGATGGATGTGTTGTCGCTGGCCGCGGACGCGCGCAAGGCCTACTTCCAGGCGGTGGCGGCAGAGGAGACGGTGCGCTATATGCGACAGGTGAAGGAGACAGCCGAGGCGAGCGCCGAGCTGGCTCGTCGCATGGAGCAGGTCGGCAACTTCAGCAAGTTGGCGCGCGCTCGCGAGCAGGCGTTCTATGCGGATGCGGCCCTGGGCCTCGCGCGTGCCGACCAGGCACAGCGTGCATCGCGCGAGCGGCTGGCGCGCCTGCTGGGCGTCTGGGGCGATCAGCTCCGATTCCAGTTGCCGGAGCGCCTTCCGGACCTGCCGGCCGAGGCGCGGAACCAGCCGGACATCGAAGCCGTCGCGATGGCCCAGCGGCTCGACGTGCAAGCCGCCAAGCTGGGCGCGGAGCAGACGGCGAAGAACCTGGGGTTGACCCGCACAACACGTTTCATCAACGTGCTGGAACTCGGCCTCGTGCGCAACACCTCCAACGAGGCGCCGCGGCAGACGGGCTGGGAAATCGGTCTGGAGCTGCCTCTGTTCGATTGGGGCGGCGCGCGGGTGGCTCGCGCCGAGGCGATCTACATGCAGGCGCTGCACCGTGCGGCGCAGACGGCGATCAACGCCCGCTCGGAAGTGCGCGAAGCCTATGGCAACTACCGGTCCGCCTATGACATCGCGCGCCATCAGCGTGACGAGATCGTGCCGCTCAAGAAGCGGATCTCGGAGGAACAGGGGCTGCGCTACAACGGCATGATCATCGGGGTGTTCGAGCTCCTGGCCGACGCACGCTCCCAGATCACGAGTGTCAATTCATACATCGAGTCGCTGCGCGACTTCTGGCTGGCCCAGTCGGATCTCGACATGGCGCTCATCGGCAAGGCGGCGGTGGCCTCGCCCGCCAGTCCCGCCGCCGCGGCGATGGATGGCGGCGGCGCCGGCCACTGACACCTTCAATCAAGGATCTCGAACATGGTTTCCCGACGCAACTTTATCGGTGGCGCAGGCGCAGTGACCGCTGCGGTAAGCGCCGCAGCGGTCAGCAAAGTCGCGATGGCGGCGCTGCCCGAGCCGGTCATCCAGACCAAGCCCGACACGATGCCGCCGCTGGTGCCCAACACCGGCCGCCCTTACAACCCGGTCGTCACGCTCAACGGGTGGACCTGTCCCTGGCGCATGAACAACGGGGTGAAGGAGTTCCATCTTGTGGCCGAGCCGGTGGTGCGCGAGATGGCGCCCGGCTTCAAGGCGCACCTGTGGGGCTACAACGGCCAGAGCCCGGGGCCGACGATCGAGGTGGTCGAGGGCGATCGTGTGCGCCTCTTCGTCACCAACAAGCTCGGAGAGCTGACCAGCATCCATTGGCACGGGCAACGCCTGCCGAACGGCATGGACGGCGTGACTGGCCTGAATCAGCCGGGCATCCCACCGGGCAAGACCTACGTCTACGAATTCGTCGCGCGGCGGCCCGGCACCTTCATGTACCACCCGCACGCCGACGAGATGGTTCAGATGGCGATGGGGATGATGGGCTTCTGGATCACCCATCCGAAGGCGAAGCACCCGCTGATCGACGAGGTCGACCGCGACTTCGTGTTCCTGCTCAATGCCTACGACATCGATCCGGGGGCCTACACGCCCAAGATCATGACGATGCTGGACTTCAACTTGTGGAGCTGGAACAGCCGGATCTTTCCGGGCATCGACCCGCTTGTGGTGAGCCACATGGACAAGGTGCGCATCCGCATCGGCAACCTGACGATGACGAACCATCCGATCCACCTGCACGGGCACGAGTTCCTCGTCACCGGCACCGACGGTGGGCCGACGCCGAAGTCGAGCCGGCAGTACGAGGTGACCACCGACGTGGCGGTGGGCCAGATGCGACAGATCGACTTCCTGGCGGACGAGGAGGGTGACTGGGCCTTCCACTGCCACAAGAGCCACCACACGATGAACGCGATGGGCCACGACGTGCCGACGATGATCGGCGTGGACCATCGGGGCGTCGCGAAGCAGATCACCAAGCTCGTGCCCGACTACATGGTGATGGGTGAGCGCGGCATGAAGGACATGACCGAGATGGAGATGCCGCTGCCCGACAACACTGCAGCCATGATGACGGGGCAGGGTCCGTTCGGGTCGGTCGGCATGGGCGGCATGTTCAGCGTCGTCAAGGTCCGCAAGGGACAGAAGCGCGGCGACTACGGCGACCCGGGTTGGTACAAGCACCCGCCCGGCACGGTCGCCTACGAGTTCACTGGCGATTTGCCAGACCCGGCCCGCTTCAAGGCGGAAGGGACCGGCTCGATGCCGCCGGTCGCGAAACCGGCCCAAGAGGTCGAAGTCAAGGTGCGCAAGCCCGTTGGTGGGCACGCCGGCCACAACTGAGCGGCGTGAGCCGACTCTCAATCTGTCCAATCCGCAACAAGAAGGAAACCTGATGAAGCAGTTCAAGCAAATTCTCGCGGCTGCGCTCGTGGCCATCTCCGCCTCCGCCATGGCGCACGGTGACGAGGCCCACGCCAAGAAGGCCGGCCCGGTCAAGAAGGAACAGAAGGACTGGGGCATCGCCGGCGACGCCAAGTCTGCCAAGCGGACCATCGAAATCGGCATGGCCGACAACATGCGTTTCACTCCGGACAGCATCGAGGTGCGACAGGGCGAAACGGTGAAGTTTGTCGTGCGCAACACCGGCAAGGTGATGCACGAGTTCGTGATCGGCACGAAGACCGAGAACGACAAGCATGCCGAGCTGATGGTGAAGTTCCCGACCATGGAACACGACGAGCCGTACATGGCCCACGTGGGACCGGGCAAGACCGGGGAGATCGTCTGGACCTTCAACCGGCCCGGAGACTTCGATTTCGCGTGCCTGATCGCCGGTCACTACCAGGCCGGCATGGTGGGCAAGATCAAGGTCGCTGCGTCGAGCGCCAAGGGTGACGGGCATGCGCACAAGCATTGATGTGACGCGGCGGGAAAAGACTCGTCGGGCACTGCTGGCGGCTTCTGGAGCCGTCGCATTGCTGGGGCCAAGCCTACTGCGCGCACAGACGCAGCCCCTCCACATGGAGGTGTGGAAGAGCCCGTCCTGCGGCTGCTGCAAGGAGTGGATCAAGCACGTCGAGACGCGCGGTTTCCGGGTGACGGTGCATGACGTCGGCAACACGGCGGCGCGCGCGCGCATGAAGCTGCCGATGAAACTCGGCTCCTGCCATACCGCGGTGGTCGGCCGCTACGCCGTCGAAGGTCATGTGCCTGCGGCCGATGTGCTGCGCCTGATCAAGGAGGCACCCGACGCCGTTGGCTTGGCGGTCCCAGGCATGCCCGTCGGCTCTCCCGGCATGGACGGCCCGGACTACGGCGACCAGCGGGATCCCTTCGACGTGCTGCTCGTCGCCAAGGACGGCAGCACGCGCGTCTTCAGTTCTTATCGTTGACCCATGAAAGGATCGTCATGAAGTTTGCACTCCCCGCCCTGATGGCTTCCATCGCTCTAAGTACACCCGTCTGGGCACAGCAGAAGGCCGACGAGCACGCGGGGCACCATGCCGCGAGCAGCCCGGCGGCAGCGGCCGACGAGATGACCGATGCGGAAGTCCGGAAGGTCGACATCGACGCGGCCAAGATCACGCTGAAGCATGGCGACATCAAGAGCCTCGAGATGCCGGCCATGACCATGGTGTTCAACGTGCGCGACAAGGCCATGCTCGGCCAGGTCAAGGCCGGCGACAAGGTCAAGTTCAAGGCCGTCAACGAAGCGGGCAAGTTCACTGTCACGGACCTCAAGGTGGTTCGCTGAGACTGCGAGGCGGCGCGATGCGCTCCTCGGCCGCCAAGGCGCTCAGCGTCGGAATCGTTGCCACGCTGAGTGCCGCGGGTCTGGCCTGGCATGAGTGCTTGTTGCTCGCGGCCGCCGCGGCCGTGGCGCATCGGCTCTTCCTCTGGCGCATGGACGACGGCGCGCCGTGGGATGCATGGCGTGCTGGCGTGCGATGTCTCTTCGCGGGCCTGTTGGGGCTGCTGGTGGCCGTTGCGTTATTTGCCGTCATTGCGGCCGGCTTGGCGGGCTACTGGCAGATGGGGCATCACCATGCGCGCGCCACGCTCGCGTTGGTCGCCGCCGTGGCAGCCCTTCTGGTCCTCGTCCAGGTGGACTGGCAGGCCCGTTGGGCCGAAACGCGCTTCTGGGCCTTCGTCGCCGGAGGTATCGCGGTGACGTTCGCGGCGTTGCGGCCCGACCTGGAATGGCTCCCATGCGTGGCCTCCGCAGGCATCGGAATGTGGCTGGCCTTTGCAAGCTGGCGGATGATCCGAACGCAGGCGCGCGATCTGCTGCGTTCGGATGCTCGGATGTGATGCTGGTCAGGACGAGCGCATGAAACGAGGCCGGTTGCTCCTGGCTGCTGCCGCGATCGGTACGGTGGTTCTGGTCGTTGCCATCTCGAGCCTGACGCCGAAGCCGGCAAGCACCGGGCTGCTCAAACCTGACGATGTGGAGGTGACGGCGCTGGGCCGGCAGGTCTACGCGACGCACTGTGCCGGCTGTCATGGGGCGAAGCTCGAGGGCCAGCCCAATTGGCGCCGGAGAGACGCACAAGGCCGCTTGCCGGCACCGCCGCACGATGCGTCCGGGCATACGTGGCACCACCCCGACGAGACGCTCTTCCGCATCACGAAGTTCGGCGTTGCCAAGGCTGCCAACCTGGCGTCGTACGAGTCTTCAATGCCTGCGTACGAAGGCGTACTGACCGATTCCGAGATCGTGGCCGCGCTCTCCTGGATCAAGGCCCAGTGGCCCGCCAGCATCCGGGCCAAGCATGACGAGATGAACCGCAGTTCGTCGCAGCAGCGCTGAGCCGATGCCGCACGAGTTCAGGA
>CAKZXL010000571.1 GCA_937883885.1 uncultured Aquincola sp.
ACCGCCTCCCCGCCTTCGGTGGCCTCGGTGGCCGCCTTGCTGGCCATGCCGTCGGTCACCTTGGCGTTGTCGGTGTTCTGCGCGATCGACGAGGTCATCTGCTCGATCGACGCGCTGGTTTCTTCCACGCCCGCCGCCTGCTCGCTGGCCGCCTGGCTCAGGGCCTGGGCGGTGGCGCTCACCTCTTCAGACGCGCTGGCCAGGCCCTGCGCACTGTTGTTGACTTCGCTGACCACACGCGAGAGCTTGTCCACCATGTTCTGCATGGCGCGCAGCAGCATCGCGGTTTCGTCCTTGCCCTGCGGCTCCAGCGTCACGGTCAGGTCGCCTTCCGACAGCGCATCGGCGGCCTTGACGGCGCGGGTCAGGGGCCGGGTGACGCTGCGGCTGATGAAAACGCCCAGCAGCACGCCCAGCAGCAGGCCGCCCGAGACCAGCGCCACCATCGCGTTGCGGCTGGTGTTGTACAGCGCCTCCACCTCATCGTTGGCGGCTTCGGCGCGCTTTTCCTTCTGGTCGGTCAGCTCGCCCAGCATGCCGTCCAGCGCATCGGCGCGCTCGCGCACCTTGGCCAGCGAGGCGATGAGTTCGTCGCTGCGCTCGGCCAGCTTGGTGCGCGCAGCCAGGTCCAGCGCATGCTTCATGTCGGACTGGTAGTCGTCCCAGGTCTTGTTGGCACTGGCGAACAGCTCCTTGGCCCGCTCGCTGACGAACAGCGGCCGGGCCTGGTCCAGGCTGGCTTTGGCCGCAGCGCTGTACTTGCCGATCGCGGCCAGGTGCTTGTCACGCTCTTCCTGGCTGGTGGCCAGCAGGAAGTTGGAGCGGGCACGGCCGATCGCGATGATCTGGATGTTCGCTTCCTTGATGTGCGACAGGCCCATCAGCTCACGGCTGTACATGCCTTCGGCCAGGTCGTTCATCTGCGAAGCGTTGTGCAGCGCCACGCCGCCCACCACGCCGCTGAGGCCCGCGACCACCAGGAAGCCGGTGATCAACCGGGTGCCGATCTTGAAGTTGGAAAACATCGGTAGTCCTTGAAACTGCTGGACGGTTACTGCGGATGCGCTCAACGCGCCGTCGGAGAGCCGGTGACAGGGGAATGGGCGGCAGCCGGGCCAGCGCCCCGCTCCACCGGCTTGTGGCTGACGTTGAGCGCCTGGCCGATGAGGGACGGCACGTCCAGGATCAGCGCCACGTCGCCGCTGCCACGAATGCTCGAGCCGCTGATGCCCTTGACCTGCGCGAACATCTTGGACAGCGGCTTGATGACCGTCTGGAATTCGCCCAGCAGCGTGTCCACCACCAGGCCCACCTTCTGGGCGCCGTGGCGCACCACGCAGATGTTCTGGCGCCGGCCGGGCTCGCCGTCCAGCTCGAAGGTCTCGCGCAGGCGGATCAGCGGCAGCACCTCGCCACGCAGGTCGGTGTAGTCGTTGGGCTGCTCGCCCTCGGCCACCGGCTCGGGGCTGTACTCGATGCACTCTTCCACCACGTCCAGCGGCACCACGAAGACCGACTTGCCCACGGCCAGCTGAAAGCCTTCGATGATGGCCAGCGTCAGCGGCAGGCGCACCGTCACGGTGGTGCCTTCGCCGGGCCGGCTGCTGATGTCGACGCTGCCGCGCAGCGCGGTGATGTTGCGCTTGACCACGTCCATGCCCACGCCGCGGCCGGACAGGTTGGTGATCTGTTCGGCCGTGGAAAAGCCGGGCTCGAAGATCAGGTTGTAGGTCTCGCTGTCGGTCAGCTGGCGGCCGGCTTCCACCAGGCCACGCTCCACCGCCTTGGCCAGGATGCGCTCGCGGTTGAGGCCACCGCCGTCATCACTGACCTCGATGACGATGCTGCCCGAGTCGTGGAAGGCATTGAGCCGCACCGTGCCACGCGCCGGCTTGCCGCGCTGGGCGCGCACGTCGGCCGGCTCGATGCCGTGGTCCATCGAGTTGCGCACCAGGTGGGTCAGCGGGTCGCCGATGCGCTCGACCACCGTCTTGTCCAGCTCGGTGTCCTCGCCGCTGACTTCCAGCGCGATGTCCTTGCCCAGCTCGCGGGCCACGTCGTGCACCACGCGCTGGAAACGGTTGAAGGTGGCGCCGATCTTGACCATGCGCAGCTGCAGCGCGCTGTCGCGCACCTGCTCCACGAGCTGGCTAACGGCGTCGTTGAGTTCGGCCAGGTCGGGGTCGCGGCGCTTGCGGGCGGCCAGGTTGGCACCGGCGGCGGCGATGATGAGTTCACCCACCTGGTCGATCAGCTGGTCGAGCTTGGCGGCATCGACGCGGATGGACTGGCTTTCGCTGCTGCGGTTCTCGCGGGCCTTGGGCTGGCGCTCGCCGGCCGGCGTGTCGGCCACCGGCGCAGCGGCCGGGGCCGCGGCCACCGGGGCTGCCACAGTGGCGGTCACAGCGGCGGCCACGGGCTGCGCGGCCTGCGGCGCCACGCGCTCGATCTGCAGCGTGCAATCGTCGCGCACGAACTCGAACACCGATTCGATGGCGGCCTGGTCGGCCTGGCTGCACAGCAGGATGTCGAAGCCCAGGTAGCAGCACTCGGGGTCCATCTCGTCGGCCTCGGGCAGGCCGGCGGCGTCGGTGGCGATGCGCTCGATGCGGCCCAGCGTGCCCAGGTAGCGGATGAAGGCCATCGGGTCCATGCCGTTGCGCAGCACGCCCTGGCCGAACTGCACCTGGATGCGCCACTGGCCGGCATCGCCGGCGGGCGCCGCAGCGTCCTCTTCGGCGGCCGGCGTTGCCGCCGCCTCGCCGCCCAGGTACACCTGCAGCCGGGCCACCAGCGGCGCGCCTTCGGCCAGCAGCGCCGCGCCGGGCGTGCCGCCGTCGGCCACCGCGGCCACCAGGGCGCCGATATGGTCGCCGCAGGCCAGCAGCAGCGCGATCAGCGCGTCGTCCGTGCGCAGATGGCCGGCGCGCACGTCGTCCAGCACGCTTTCCACCACGTGGGTGAAGGCCACGATGTCGTCGAGCCCGAACAGGCCCGAAGAACCCTTGATGGTGTGCGCGGCGCGGAAGATGGCGTTGACCGCCTCCGAGGTGCCGGCCTCGTCGAGCTGGCCGAGCGAGAGCAGCGCGTCTTCCATCTGTTCGAGGAGTTCGCGGCTTTCGACGATGAAGGTCTGCAGAGCCTGGTCGAGGTTCATGGGGGTCTCGTTGGTTTCAGGCCGCGTCGAGCGGCAGGGCCAGCAGCTCGAAGGCGTCGCGCACCGCGGCGCTGGGGGCGCGCAGCTGCAGGCGCCGGTCCAGCGAGGCGGCTTCACGGCGGGCCAGCAGCAGCAGCTGCACGCCGGCGGTGTCGATCTCGCTGACGTCCGACAGGTCGAAGGCCGGCTCGGCGGCGCGGCGCACCGCATCCAGCATCACCGGCTTGAGTTCGCTGGCGCGGTAGATGGTGAGCTCGCCGTCCAGCGCCAGCGCCTCGGGGCTCATGGCGGCGGCGCTCACGGCAGCACCAGCTTTTGCACCACGCCCAGCAGCTGCTCGGGCTTGAAGGGCTTGGTCACCCAGGCCTTGGCACCTGCGGCCTGGCCTTCGGCCTTCTTGCTGTCCGCCGTCTCGGTGGTCAGCATCACGATGGGCGTGAACTTGTAGGCCGGGTTCTGCTTGACCGCCTTGACGAAGCTGATGCCGTCCATGTTGGGCATGTTGACGTCGCTGATCATCAGGTGGACCTTCTGGCCCTTGAGCTTGGACAGCGCGTCCTTGCCGTCGCAGCCCTCCAGCACGTCATAACCTGCATTGCGCAGCGAGATGCCCACCACCTGCCGGAGCGAGGCAGAGTCGTCGATGATCATGATGGTTTTGGCCATGGCGTTTTACTGCGTCAGAAGAAGGTGATCTCGGATTCGGTCGCGGCCACGGCCACGGGGGCCTTGGCGCGGCTGCTGGGGCTGCTGCTGCCTTGCTGCACCTGGTGCACCTGGTGCTCATCGGCCATTGCGTAGGTGCTCTGCAGTTCGGCCAGCAGGCCGTCGGCGGACACCGGCGTCAACACGTGGGTCTGGTTGAACTGGCGCTGGTTGTCGGCCAGCGTGTCGGGCAGCCGCGCGATGTTCTGCTTGACGTGGGTGAGCATCTGGCTCACGCGGTCCTGGAACTGCAGGGCCACCAGCGCGCCGGAAATCTCGCCTTGGATGCCGATGCTTTCGTTCTTCAGCACCTCGGTGGAATGGGCCAGGCCGTCGGTCACCTCGCGCAGGTCGTGCAGCACGGCGGCGATCACGTCGCGCGCGCCCTGCATCGAGGCTTCGTCGGCGCTGCTGGTGGCGGCCGAGGCTTCGCTGGCGGCCACGATGGCCTCGCTGACCAGCCGCACCTTGTCGGCGATGCGCTTGCCGGTGTCGCCCGACATCGACGAGAGCTTGCGCACTTCCTGCGCCAGCACGCCGAAGCCGCGGCCGGCGTCGCCCGCACGGGCGGCCTCGATGGCCGCATTGACGGCCAGCAGGTTGGTCTGCGCCGCGATGGCGGCCACGTCGGTGGCCATCTGCTGCAGCTCCTGGATGAAGTGGCTGAGCTGCTGCACCTGGGCCACCAGCCGGGCCTTGCCCTGGTTGGCCGCTTCCAGCGAGCTGACGACCGACGACAGCTGCTCTTCGCTGCGGTTGAACACCGACAGCAGGCAGGCTTCGCCGTTGCGGCCCGAGCCGTCGGACACCTTCACCGCACGGTCGAGCTTGTCGACGATGCCGGCGAACTGCCCGGTGAGCGCGGCGATCGCGCTTTCCATCTGGTAGCGGGAGTTCTCGATGTGGCCGCTCCACACCGGCGCCAGCGCCTCGCCCAGCTGCTGGTGGCTGTTGACATAGGCCTGCAGCGCCTGCGCGTCCTGCGTCAGGGCGCGGCCCACCAGCCAGGCGCCGACGCCACCGGCGGCCACCAGCACCGCGGCCACGCCGCCGGCCACCCATCCGCCGGGCCCCATGCCCACCAGCGCCAGCGCGCCGGCCACGCCGGGCAGCGCTGCCGCCACCTGGGGCCAGCGCCGGCCGGCACGACTGGCAGCTGCGGGGCTGCCTGCTTTGTTTGCAACTTCCATCGACCCACCTTGTGAGAACCGGGGGCCCGCTGGGAACGGGGCGCCACGGTCTGTGCGAGGTGTATCGGTCGAGTGAGAACTAACTTGAATGTCCGATATACGACACTACTGACGGATATTCGGCGCCGACCCCTATTTGCGCCAGAACTGCGGTGTGAAAAGCACGAGCACCGTCAGCAACTCCAGCCGGCCGAGCAACATGCCGAAGGTGCACACCCAGGTCTGCGGGCCGGTCAGCGTCTGGAAGTTGGCCGCCGGCCCCACGTCGCCCAGCCCGGGGCCGATGTTGTTGACGCAGGCCACCACGGCGGCGAAAGCGCTCACCACGTCCAGGCCGGTGAGCAGCAGCAGCAGGGTCAGCATGATCATCGAGCCGCCGTAGATCAGCATGAAGGCCAGCACCGCCGACAGCACCCCCGGCGCCACCGCCTGGCCGTTGAACAACACCGGATTGACCACCCGCGGGTGCACGATGCGCACCAGCTCCTGTTGCGCCTGCTTGAGCAGCAGGATCATGCGCACCATCTTGATGCCTCCGCCGGTGGAGCCGGCGCAGCTGGCAAAGCAGCCCAGCAGCACCATGACCACCGGCGCGAACGCCGGCCACTGCTCGTAGTCGGTGGACACGAAACCGGTGGTGGTGGCCAGCGACACCACGTGAAAGCTCACGTGGCGCAGCATCTCCCAGGGGTCGACGTAGGTGCGCGCCACCGCCAGGTTCAGCGCGATGACGACGATGGTGGCCGCGATCCAGCCCAGGAACCAGCGCGCCTCGGTGCAGCGCAGCAGCGGCCGCAGCGAGCGCGTGCGCCACACCACGAAATAGCGGGCGAAATTGATGCCGGCCAGCAGCATGAACACCATGGCCACCGCATCGAGCAGCGGCGAATCCCAGTGGCCGAAGCCGTTGTCGTAGCTGCTGAAGCCGCCCAGGCCCACCGTGCTGCAGGCATGCATGAAGGCGTCGGCCCAGTTCATGCCGGCGGCGCGGTAGGCCAGCAGGCAGGCGGCGCTGAGCACCATGTACACGCCCCACAGGCCCCGCGCCGTCTCGGCGATGCGCGGCGTGAGCTTGGCTTCCTTCATCGGGCCGGGCGTTTCGGCCTTGAACAGCTGCGAGCCGCCCACGCCCAGCAGCGGCAGCACCGCCACCACCAGCACGATGATGCCCAGCCCGCCCAGAAACTGCAGGAAGCAGCGCCACACGTTGATGGACAGCGGCAGCGCGTCCAGCCCGGTGAGCACGGTGGCGCCGGTGGCGGTGAAGGCCGACATCGCCTCGAAATAGGCATCGGTGAAGTGCATGCCCGGCAGGTTCAGCAGCAACGGCAGGCTGGCAAAGCCGGGCAGCAGCGTCCACACCAGCGTGACGAGCAGGAAGCCGTCGCGCGGCTGCAGCTCGCGCCGGTAGCGCCGCCCCAGCAGCCACATGGCGCTGCCGCTGGCGGCGGTGACCACCAGCGACAGCCCGAAATCGCGCAGCGCCGCATCGCCGCCCACCCATGCAAAGGCCAGCGGCACCAGCATGCTGGCCGCGAACACGAGCACGATGAAGCCGACGATGGGCAGCAGCGGCAACACCGTGTTGCCCCAGGCGGTGCGCAGCAGGCGGCTGCGGCGGTGGCGCGCGGCGCGCCGGGCGCGGCGTTCGTCGTGGCGCAGCTGCATCGTCAGAAGAAGGTGGCGCCGACCTGGAACAGCCGCTCCACCTCGCGCACCATGCGCTTGTGCGGCAGGAACACGATCACGTGGTCGTCGGTCTCGATCACCGTGTCGTGGTGGGCCATGATCACCTGCGGTGCCTGACCGCCCTGCCCGCCCAGGCCGCGCACCAGCGCGCCAATCTGGGCGCCGCGCGGCAGCGCGATCTCTTCCACCCGCCGGCCCACCACCTTCGATTGCCGGCTGCTGCCACGGGCCACGATCTCCAGCGCCTCGGCGGTGCCGCGGCGCAGGCTGTGCACCGCCTCCACGTCGCCGCGGCGGATGTGGGCCAGCAATTCGCCGATCACCGTGTGCGAAGGCGAAATGGCGATGTCGATCTGCGTGCCCTGCACCAGGTCGGCATAAGCCCGGCGGTTGATCAGCGCCAGCACCCGCCGCGCGCCCAGCCGCTTGGCCATCAGGCAGGCCATGATGTTGTCTTCGTCGTCGCTGGTCAGCGCCGCGAACAGGTCCATGTCGCGGACGTTCTCGTCCTCCATCAGGTCCTCGTCGGTGGAGTCGCCGTGCAGCACCAGGGTGCTGCCCTGCAGCTGGGTGGCCAGGTACTGGCAGCGCTCGGCATTGACCTCGATCAGCTTCAACTCGCAGCTGCCTTCCAGCTCGCGCGCCAGGCGCAGGCCCACCCGGCCGCCGCCGGCGATCATCAGCCGCCGGGTGGGCCGGTCCATCTGGCGCAGCGCGCCCAGCACCTGCCGCACGTGCGAGGTGGCGGCCAGCACGAACACCTCGTCGCCGGCCGCGATGCGCGTGCTGCCTTCCAGCGGCACCGAGCCATTGCTGCGGTAGATGGCCACGATGCGCATGTCGGCGCCGGGCACCAGCTGCGGCAGCTCGGCCAGGCTGTGCTGCACCATGCCGCCGCCACGCACCGCACGCACCGTGATCAGGCTGACCAGGCCACCGACGAATTCCAGCACCTGCAGCGCCTCGGGGTAGTCGATCAGCTTGCGGATGTAGCGGGTGACCGAGGCTTCGGGGCAGATGACCTCGTCCACGCCGAAGCCGGTGCCCTTGGCCAGCAGCGGCGAGCCGGCCTCGAATTCGGGCGATCGCAGCCGGGCCACCGCCATCGGCACGTTGAAGACCTCACGCGCCACCTTGCAGGCCACCAGGTTGGTCTCGTCGGCGGCGGCGCAGGCGATCAGCATGTCGCAGTCGTCGGCGCCGGCTTCGCGCAGCACCGAGGGCTGGATGCCGTTGCCCACCACGCTGCGCAGGTCCAGCCGGTCCTGCAGCACGGCCAGGCGCCGCGGGTCGGTGTCCACCAGGGTGATGTCGTTGCGCTCGGAGACCAGGCTCTCGGCCACGCTCTCGCCGACCCGGCCCGCCCCGATGATCAGGATGTTCATGGCGCGGCAGTGTAGGTTTGCCCTGCAGGCCGGCCCCTATGATCCGCGCCCATGCTGCATTCCTACGACGCGATCATCCTGGGCGCCGGCGCCGCCGGCCTGCACTGCGCCGCCATGGCCGGCCAGATGGGCGCCCGCGTGCTGCTGCTGGACCATGCGGCCAAGGTGGCCGAGAAGATCCGCATCTCGGGCGGCGGCCGCTGCAACTTCACCAACCGCGACACCACGCCGGCGCAGTTCCTGTCCGACAACCCGCACTTCTGCCGCTCGGCGCTGTCGCGCTACACGCCGCAGGACTTCATCGCGCTGCTGCAGCGGCATGGCATCGGCTTTCATGAGAAGCACCGCGGCCAGCTGTTCTGCGACGAAGGCTCGGAACGCATCATCGACATGCTGCTGGCCGAATGCGAAGCCGGCAGCGTGGAGCGCTGGCAGCCCTGCGTGGTGCGGGCGGTGCGCCATGGCGCCGCCGGCTACGAGGTGGACACCGACCGCGGCACCGTCGGCGCGCCGCGCCTGGTGGTGGCCACCGGCGGACTGTCGATTCCCAAGATCGGCGCCACCGACTTCGGCCACCGGCTGGCGCGCCAGTTCGGCCACCGCATCGTCGAGCCGCGGCCGGCGCTGGTGCCCCTCACCTTCCCCGCGCAGCAATGGGCGCCCTTTGCGGCGCTGGCCGGCCTGTCGCTGGAAGTGCTGATCGACGCCGGCACCGGCAAGAAGCGCACGCGCTTCCTGGAAGACCTGCTGTTCACACACCGCGGCCTCAGCGGCCCGGCGGTGCTGCAGGTCTCCAGCTACTGGCGGCCGGGCGAGCCCATCACCATCGACCTGGCGCCGGGCCGCGACCTGGCCGCCGAGCTGAAGGCGGCCAAGGCCCGCTCCAAGCGCCAGCTGGGCAACGAGCTGGCGGCGCTGCTGCCGCAACGCCTGGCCGACACCTGGGTGCAGCGCCAGGGCCTGGACGCCACGCTGGCCATGCCGCAGGCCCGCGACCGCGACCTGGAAGCGCTGGGCGCCAGCCTGGGCGGCTGGCAGCTGCAGCCCGATGGCAGCGAAGGCTGGCGCAAGGCCGAAGTGACCGCCGGCGGCGTGGACACCCGCGAGCTGAACCAGCAGACGATGGAGAGCCGGCTGCAGCCCGGGCTGCACTTCATCGGCGAGGTGACGGACGTGACCGGCTGGCTGGGCGGCTACAACTTCCAGTGGGCCTGGGCCAGCGCGGCCGCATGCGCCAGCGCGCTGGCAGCACACGCAGCGTGACAAAGCTGCGAAACACGGTATACTCGCAGTCTTTGCTGCAAACCCGCGTCTCGATCCGATCGACGATTCCGGACCAACGGCTTTCGGGCACCGAGCGCACAAACCCAGGATTTACCGCTACATGACCACGATTCGCGTCAAAGAGAACGAGCCTTTCGATGTGGCCCTGCGCCGCTTCAAGCGCACCATCGAGAAGCTCGGCCTGCTGACGGAGCTGCGCGCCCGCGAGTTCTACGAAAAGCCCACCGCAGAACGCAAGCGCAAGAAGGCCGCCGCCGTCAAGCGCCACTTCAAGCGCGTTCGCAGCATGCAGCTGCCGAAGAAGCTGTACTGATCTTTCAGCACTGAGCTTCTGGCTGCCCAGGCAGCCAACAGAAAAACCCGCACGGGACGCCGTTGCGGGTTTTTTTACGGCTGTTGTTTGGCACAGGCGGCGCGCATGGCAGGGAGCAATGTTTTGCGCAGGGAATGCGCGCTTCGCCGTTTGGGCACTGCAGCCGCCGAGTGAAAAGGGATGCTCATCGTCAGAGGCCGCACGTGCAGATCGTCCGCTTGCAACGACCGGGCGATCACACGCTTGATGATCGGCTCGCCCAGGAACGTCTCGGACCGGGGGGGACCTCACTCGCATCGACGGCATCGATGTGAAGACGGCGTTGGTGGTCGTCAGCGAAATTGGCACCGACATGTGCCGCTTTCCGAGCGACAAGCACTTGGCCTCCTGGCTAGGCTGCGCCCGGGCAGCAAGATCACCGGCGGCAAGGTCATGAGCGGCAAGACCAAGCGCTGCGCGAACCAGGCGGCGCAGACGCTGCGGCTGGCCGGCCGCTGCAGCATTGCGCACCAGCCAGTCGTCGCTGGGTGCGTACTTCCGCCGCCCGTGCGCCCGCATGGACAAGCCCAAGGCGGTGACAGCGGCTGCGCACAAGCTGGCGCGGCTGATCTGCAGCATGCTGACCCAGGGCGAGGCATACACCGATCAAGGCCAGGTCTGCTGCGAAGAACGCTATCGGCAGTGCGTACTGAACAAGCTCAACAAGCGCGCACAGCAGTTGGGCATGACGCTGGTGCCCGCCGCGCCTGCGGCGCAGGCGGGTTGAATAATCCCTTGCGCGTCAGTCACTTATGGGGAGTTTCTTGCGAGGCCGCGCTGCACAGCACAAAGGCTGGCCCGTTGACTTGCCTACCGTTTGGCAAGGTGATACGCAACGAGTGCATTGGCATGACCGTGCCCGAGGCCGTGACTGGACTTGAGCACGCTGACGAGTTCCATGTGTTTGAGCTCACCTGCTGCTCGGAGGACTTGGAACCAATGCTCCAAAGGCTGACCATACTTCTTCTCAATGGAAGGGAAGTAGGAGGCTGGTCCTTGGACCTTCTCAGTATTTGGCATCGTTCACCCTGAATCTGCTGCGCCTGAACTGCCCTCCCGGCCAGACGAACACCGTCTGTGGAGTGGAAGCGGCCAGCGCACGAAAGTGGCCGCTCCCGACGCACGACGCTTCAACGAGCCAGTTCTCGACATGAAACCCGCGGATCGCCGCGGAGTGCTTTCGCGCGGCCTAACGAGGTAAGCGGGCGACGACGGCAGGACGCCAAGCCCGCGCAGTGCAGGATAAACCACAGCACTGCGCGGCTTGGTGGCCTGCCGATGGCGCTCCGCTTGACCGAGGGGTAAGGGGTTACGCTTCGCCCCGAAACGGCGCACCTTACGCAGCATTGCTTTACGGACTGCAGATGTCAGCTAGAAGGAGCGTGTGATCGCGCTTCGCCGATGCAAGCCTGCAATCCCACTCTTCCTGTTTCGCAATCATGCGACTGTGATCCGTCTCATCGTCATAGCGCTGGTTGATCTTGCCAAAGTCTTGCGTGATCTCTACATACGTCGCGCGCATCTCCTTGCTGTCAAGTCCTTGTAGTCTTCGATCAACCGCCTCGGCTTGCAAGATGTAAATGTCCCAATGACCTTGCTCATGTTTGAGCAGCGCATCAGTCATCTTCCCTTGGATGACCCAAGTGTTTGAGGCATCCAGCTTCAGCGTAACCAAAGCCTTCCCGCCTTTCGGCACGTAGCTCAGCTCGAATCCTGTGCTTGCATCGGACCCCTTTTCCTTTGGACGTTTGACCTTGGAAAAGTGCTTCCAGGTCAGCTGCCGCAGATCCTTCGGGACGATCACCAGGGTCATTTCTGCCTCCGATAGCCACACCGACAAGGTACCGCCGCACGTCCGGCAGAGCGTCATCAACATAGTGTGTGTCTTTTGCGAAAACGAAAAGCTTTTTTCTGCCGCGCCGCCGAGTCTGGCCATTGACGCGGTGCCGGTCGCGGCAGATAAGCCTCGTTGGACTTGACCGCCGCGCCGACGGTGGACGGGGAATGCAAGTTCAGCGCCGCGGGCGGGCAATGGTGTCGTTGCGCGCAACGTGGGAGTGCGCAAGGCGGCAGGGCCGCAGCGCGCGGGCAAGGTGCCGGGGTGTGGCCGCTGTCTGGGCGGTGTTGACGATGGTCGAAGACCTGCTCAGCCGGTGTGCGGCGTGGCATGCGCGAGCACGCCTGGCAGCGTCGCAGCACGACGTCGCCGGCCTGCTCGATGGCCAGAGCGCAGACGCTCACGGCAGCCACCGCGCGGCGTAGCCGCATCGCTCGGTGGCTGTCACACCCACCGGCGCCACGCGGGCAGCTGCCTGCCAGCGCCCGCGTCCGCAACGCATGCAGGGTGGAGATGTCGGTGGCCGCCACGCGGCGCATGAACTGCGCCACGTCCTCGGCCACGGCCGGGTTGCCCTGCGGCATCCCAGTGCCACCCGGGCAGTGTCCAGCCGTGCGGTCTTGGCCGTCGGCGCCAGCAACCCGTAGTGGCGGATGCGCTTGACGCCACGCGCCACCACGTGCTGCAGCAGCCGTTCGATGAACTGCGTCCCATCGAGTTGGGTGACGCGACTGCGCGCGCAACCTTCATCAGCGCCACCTCCCCCGTGCTTGCGGTTGATGCGGGTCCTGAAGTGCACATCGTTGCCAATGCCGCCCAGCCACCTGCGGTCGGCGGCGAAGGCCCTCAGCGTGCTGGCAGCGGTGTCGGGCAACGCTTCGTACACCCGACGCGTGCGCAGGCCGGCCAAGTGCTTCGGCGAACGCGCCGAGCGGGGTTGCCCACGCCCGATGCCGTCGCGCGGCACCTCACCCAGACAAAACAAGCCCTGCGCTGTCTCGATACCCGACCGACGCCGACCTTTCCGACTGACGCGCCCCGCCCTGGCCATCAGCATCCCAGCTTCCACGCAACCAACATCCTGTCCCCGGAAGCACCGAGATCCGCGGGACAATGCGTGACCAACCTCCGCTGTACCAGCCCCCGAGAATCCGCCATGACCCTGAAAGACCGCATCACCGACGACATGAAGACTGCCATGCGCGCCAAGGAAACGGAGCGCCTGTCCACCATCCGCATGCTGCTGGCCGCCATCAAGCAAAAGGAAGTGGATGAGCGCATCACGGTCGATGACGCGCAGGCGGTGGCCCTGGTCGACAAGCTGATCAAGCAGCGCAAGGACTCGGTGGCGGCCTACCAGCAGGCCGGCCGTGCCGACCTGGCCGACAAGGAAAGCGCCGAGATCGCGGTGCTGCAGGCCTACCTGCCGGCGCGACTGTCGGCCGACGAGGTGGCGGCCGAGGTGCGCGCCATCGTGGCCGAGCTGGGCGCCAGCGGCCCCGGCGACATGGGCAAGGTGATGGGCGCGGCCAAGGCCAAGCTGGCCGGCAAGGCCGAGATGGCGGCGGTGTCGGCCGCCGTCAAGCAGGCGCTGTCGCAGTAAGCTCGGCGCCATGAGCCTGCCCTTGAACCAGATCGCCGCCGACGTCTGCGTCGCCCCGCAACTCACGCCCGAGGCCATGGCCGACGCGGCGGCTGCGGGCTTTCGCAGTGTGGTGAACAACCGCCCTGACCATGAAGGCGGCCCCGACCAGCCCACCAGTGCCCAGATCGAGGCCGCCGCCCGCGCCGCGGGGCTGGAGTACCGCTACCTGCCGGTGCAGGGCGGCTACCAGTCGCCGGAAGAGATCGCGCAGTTCGCTCAGTTGCTGGAAGAACTGCCGCGCCCGCTGCTGGCCTTTTGCCGCAGCGGCGCCCGTTCCACCCGGCTGTACATGCAGGCCCTGCAAGCAAGCTGACAGCGGGCTGACGCGCCGTACGCGATATTGCGGCGCAGCATCCGTGCTTTCCCTGAAGCGCCCGCCTCGTGCGGGCTTTTTTGCGTCGCGCGTGGATACAGTCCGCGCTTTGCTCGCGCAGTTGGCAAGTTATTTCCCGGAGGTGGTGTGTCCGCTTTGCTCAGCTTGTCCCGGTGGATAGACCGGTTGAATGAATTCGTGGGGCGATGTGTCAGCTGGCTGGTGCTGGCGGCCGTCGTCATCAGTGCCGTCAACGCCGTGGTGCGCAAGGCGTTCGGCACCAGTTCCAACGCCTTCCTCGAGATCCAGTGGTACCTGTTCGCCGCGGTGTTCCTGCTGGCCGCGGGCTACACCATGCTGCGCGGCGAGCATGTGCGCATCGACATCATCCTGGGCCGCTTCAGCAAGCGCACCCAGATCAAGGTCGAGATCTTCGGCATCGTGGCCTTCCTGTTCCCGTTCGTCGTCGTCGTCATCGAGCTGGTGATGCCGCTGGTGATCCGCGCCTACACCTCGGGCGAGGTGTCGTCCAACGCCGGCGGCCTGATCCGCTGGCCGGTGTTCGCGCTGGTGCCGGCGGGCTTTGCGCTGCTGGGGCTGCAGGGCATTTCCGAGCTGATCAAGCGCATCGCTTTCCTGATGGGCCTGATCGACGACCCGACCCGCAAGGTGGTGGCCAAGACGCCGGAAGAAGAGCTGGCCGAAGCCATCCGCCTGCGTGAAGAAGGAGCCAAGGCATGATGGAGTTCATCGGCGCCAACATGGCGCCCATCATGTTCGCCGGGCTCATCTGCTTCCTGCTGATGGGCTTCTCGGTGGCCTTCTCGCTGGCCGCCTGCGGCCTGGCCTTCGCCTTCATCGGCATCGAGATGGGCCTGCTGCCCGCCGCGCTGATCCAGGCGCTGCCGCTGCGCATCTTCGGCACCATGCAGAACGAGACGCTGCTGGCGATCCCGTTCTTCACCTTCATGGGGCTGATCCTCGAGCGCTCGGGCATGGCCGAGGACCTGCTGGACACCATCGGCCAGCTGTTCGGCACCATCCGCGGCGGCCTGGCCTATGCAGTCATCCTGGTGGGCGCCATGCTGGCCGCCACCACCGGCGTGGTGGCCGCCTCGGTCATCTCGATGGGCCTGATCTCGCTGCCGATCATGCTGCGCTACGGCTACGACCGGCGGCTGGCCACCGGCGTCATTGCCGCCTCGGGCACGCTGGCGCAGATCATCCCGCCTTCGTTGGTGCTGATCATCCTGGCCGACCAGCTGGGCCGCAGCGTGGGCGACCTGTACAAGGGCGCGTTCATCCCCGGCTTCACGCTGGTGGGCATGTACATGCTGTACGTGTTCATCGTCACCATCGTCCACCCCCACCGTGCACCGGCAC